>NZ_NWTH01000017.1:0-144048 GCF_002531555.1 Sinorhizobium sp. BJ1 | reverse complement strand
CCACCAGGAGACCGCGCCTCCAAACCCGACCTCTCCCGCGTCAGCGGGTTAGTTCAATCCCTGTGTTTTCAATGCTCAGCGTCCGTGGGTGGCCGAACGTGCCCGCGCGCCGCCGGATCAGAAGCACCCCACTGCTGGAAATTGAATTGTGCCTGCGTGAGCGACAGCGTCCCATTAGGACCGCCTCGAACGTCGCCAGCATCGTGGACGTCCTGTCCGTCATCTTCCCAGAAACATACCGCGCATATTTCATACCCGCCCCGTTCATGCAGCGTGCGGAAATGGCAGCACGGACACCGATTGGCAGGAATGTTTGAGAGAGGTTTTCTAACGTTGTCAAACTCCATTACCCAGGATGAATGTCCCAGAGCAACTTTGTCAACAGGACCTGGGTGAACTTGAATAGTTTCGTGAGCCATAGGCTTTTACTGACAAGGGCAACCGCCGAATAGAGAAGTGCTTGCCCTAGGACTTGCAGCCTTCAGCCTACCTCAGCAAGGCGGCCGTCACCGGAGGGGTACACTGCGGCAGCAGATCTCGCAACTGCAGGAAAGGACCGCGTGGTTTTCCGCCCAGCGGAACGCCACGTCGCAGGTTTCTGGGAAATGCGAGCCGCTTGCTGCCGGTGGTGCGGCAAAGCATGACCTGCAGAGAGCCTCCTTGTGGCTGCCGGAGCGGATGTAACAGGGCAAGCGGCTCCCGCGTTAAGTTTCAAAAAGGGCATTATTGCTAGCTTCTATCGACCGCATCCGGGCACCATCGGGGATAACAGGAGCGGAATGTTTGCGGTCACAATCTCTCAGCGTGTATTCAGCGCTTACTTCGCGGTCTGAGACCGTTCTCTGCGTCCCCTTGACCCGTATCCCGGATACGCCATATCTTAGATTAGGGTGTATAGGAGTGCAGACATGGCCGCTAAGGATCGGATCAAGAAATATCGAGAAAGCGGCGGAGCAGCAGACCTCGTGAGAGTGGAGGTTCTCGTTCCGAAGGCGAAGCGCGATGAGATCGTGAATCAAGCAGCAGACTTGCGCGAGAGACATCGCCTCGAAAAGCGCCTGGCCGACTTTATCCAGGTCGCAACTGAAAGGTATGGCTTGCGGGTCTTTGATAATATCGACATCAGCAAGCTGGACGATCTGACGAGGAAAGCACGCGTCGTAGCTAACGCGTTGATGGAACGCGGCGATGCAAGAGCTTTTTCTATGGGTCGTAAGATGGCGACTGAACTGGGAGAGCTTGTCTAGATGGCCCTCACCCAAATCCAACAGGAGATAATGGCGTCCATAGCCAAGAACAGATCCGACACAAGCTACATCGCTGGCGGTCTGGTTCTGAACGCAAACTGGCCGCGTATCTCGGATGACATAGATATTTTCCACGACACCGATGAAGAGATTGGATCGGCTGCAGACAAAGACATCGAAACACTGAAGGCGGATAGCTTCGTGGTAGTGAAGGACATCGATGTCTATGGCTGCGTGGAAGCGACTGTGATGCGTGGCGGGGACAGAACTCTCGTACAGTGGATGAGTGAAACCCGCACTCGCTTCTTTCCCCTGATTCGGGATGAAGAATGGGGTGCACGCCTCCATCGCGCGGATCTTGCTGTAAACAAGGTTCTGGCCGCTTCGACGCGGACAAAGCCTCGTGATTTCGTCGATCTCCTGATGATAGATGCTCACATGTGTCGGCTCGGGCCTCTAGTTATGGCCGCGTCCGGCAAGCCGCCGAATTACTCGCCTTTGCGCTCTATCGACGAAATTCGCAGGCGAGGTCTTTCCGTAAGAGCAGACGAGTATACGACTGTACGCGGGCTGCCAGAAGACTGGACGGCCGAGATCATAAGGGACGAACTTGTCAGGACCCTTGATCGCGCGGAAAGCTACGTGCGTAACGCCCCTCCGGACTTAGTCGGAATCCTTGCCCTGAATGCCCACGGCGTCCCAGTCGAAGTTTACGACCTTTCCACCGATGGCATCGAATACCGAAGGTCTACGACAGAGCATGAAGTAGTCCCAGATCTTCCCGAAACACCTGCTGATTGGAGCTAGAAACCGGTGAGGAACTGTCGGTGGTCGTCGTTCGAGTTGCGAGTATTTGGAACACTCCGGAGGACTGGGCCGTCCCTCTTCGCCGATGGAGCGAAGGATCGCCGCGGCTTTCGTCACCAGAGGAATTCAACGTCGTGCGACGAGTTACCAGCGCGCTCGACCTCGGCTAGTTGCACCTTAATCGAGACGGCGATCGCTGAGGCGGAAAGCGCGCATCGCCAAACTTCAACCAGGGCTGAACGCCTCGAAAGCCTTGTCACCGGCCCTCGGGCGAACTGCATGCCGCCTCGAGTGCAGCGGAGTAGTCGCGACCGAGATAGCAGACGCGAAGTTTGTTCATATGATAACAATGCTGGGGCAGAGATTACGCTTAGTGTCCTCAATGGGGATTGATCCGCACCAGTTTGCCCTTGATTTCACCGGCCGCAGCGTCTAAAAGGGTCACATATGACCACTCTTAGGAGGCCATGATGTCAACCATCAGCCTGAAGGACGCCAAAGCTGGTTTCTCGAATATCGTGGATCAAGCTGCCGCTGGTGAGTTTGTCACGATCACTCGCCACGGCCGGGCAGCTGCAGTCCTCGTCTCTGTTGGAGCCGCGGAAGCGGCAAAGAAGGCGCTTCATAAAGAGCGCCCTAGCCTAGTCCATTACCTAACATCGTTCCCGGCCGACATCGATCTTGACGATGCTGTTTTCGCCCGAAATCCCGCTCCCTCGCGTAAGGTCGATCTGTGACCGGCTACCTTCTCGATACGAACGCAATTTCCATGTTTTCGCCCTCCAAGGCCACGGCCACGCCTGGATTTTCGGACTGGCTGGAAGAGAAGGAGCAGCTTAGCGGGGTCTACCTGTCAGCCGTTACCGTCCACGAAATTGAAAAGGGCGTGCGGCTTCTGGAAGCTAAGGGCGCGAAGGCCAAGGCGGCAGGGATCGAACTATTCTTGCAAGGGTTGATCGCCGGTTACAGTGACAGGATTCTGCCTGTTGACGCGGACGTTGCACGCGAAGGCGGCAAGTTGGAAGCCCGGGCCATTGCAGCCGGTCACAATCCCGGAGCGTCCGATGCCATGATCGCGGGAACCGCCAGCTTTCACCAGCTGACGGTCATCACGTCCAACCTGAAACACTTTCGTCCTTTCGGGATCAAAGTGAAATCCCCGGCTCAAGTGATCCCCTAATATATTATGCCGTGAGACTCGATGCAATTTCACGCCATGCACCGGCGACAAAGCATTTGAACCTAGCAATTCTGGAATCAAACTCCATAAATGTAAGGATAATTGAGCCCCATATTACCACCACGCTGACAGAACTCGTCGATACAAACCCCGCCCTCGCGCTTATCGGCCCACGGCAGGTAGGAAAAACGACGCTTGCACTCGCTATCGCCGAGCGGCGTCCCTCGATCTACCTCGATCTCGAGTCCGATGCTGATCGCGCCAAGCTCAGCGAACCGGGCTCTACCTCGAGCACCACGTGGACAAGCTCGTCATTCTCGATGAAGTTCATCGCCTCCCGAACCTCTTTCAAAACCTGCGTGGACTGATCGATCGCGCGCGACGATCGGGTAGAAGGGCGCGTTCGCGCAATTGTCACCGCCCGCCCGGCCGGGCGCCACGGCTTCGAGCCGCTCACTTGGACGCAGGTCACGGAAAATTCGAAATGTCCCAATCCCTCGGCGCAAGCGCGAGTAGGAATGCATCGAATGCCCTGCTGGTTTGTAGCTCAGGGGGCACATTGGATAGCCGAGCGCGGGATCGATTCAAGGAGGCGACGTGTATACGGGTGCTGCGGGTTGCTGATGACCCTCTCCGTCGGCCCCTCCTCGACGATCTCGCCAAGATAGAGGACATAAATGCGCTCGGTGATCTGGCGGACTACTGCGAGGTCGTGCGTGATGAAGAGATATGAGAGCTCGTGCTCAACTTGCAGGCGCCTGAATAGGTTGAGCACTTGCGCCTGCACCGAGACGTCGAGGGCAGATACTGGTTCGTCGCAAACGAGTATTGCCGGTTTGACAGCAAGCGCGCGTGCGATGGCGACTCGCTGGCGCTCGCCGCCCGAGAGCGACACCGGACGGCGCGTGGCGTACGCGGCAGACAAGCCGACTTCTGCCAGCAGCGACGCAATCCGTTCCGGCGTCGCTGGGCTGGTAGCGCCCGCCGACGCCCCGAGCGCCTCGCCCAGGGCCTGCCCGACGCTATGCCTGGGATTTAGTGTCGCATACGGATCCTGGAAGACCATCTGAATTGTCCGCCGAACGCGGGCGCGGTCCGCCTTCGCCATAGCGCCGAAATCCGCTGCCGCGATGCCGTTGATAAGGATGTCACCCGCAGTTGGCGTTTCGAGGCCGACGAGGCAGCGCCCGAGCGTGGTCTTGCCCGAGCCCGATTCGCCGACGAGGCCGACGCTTTCCCCGGGCATAATGTGTAGCGATACGTCCTTTACCGCGCAGACCGGACGGCCTCGTCTCCCCACGAATGTCTTGACGAGCGCGTCGACGCGAACGAGCGCCCCTGCGGTTTCTCCCGGACGCGGCGTTATCGGCGCCGCCGAGAGCGCCACCGTGCGCAGAGCGTCGAGATCGCCCTGGATCTCGTCCTGACGGATGCATGCAGTGAACCGATTCGCATCGCGAGCGGCCAGCGGCGGCTTGCCGGCGCGGCAAATCTGCTTCACCCAATCGCAGCGCTCGGCGAAACCACAGCTGTCGACAACATCGGCCGCACGCGGCACGGAACCCCGGATCGCGACGAGTCGAGGCACGCGCATATCGACCGGCGGTTCCGAAAGCAGAAGTCCTAAGGTGTAAGGATGGAACGGCTGACGCTCGATAGCTGCGGCGTCGCCGACTTCGAGCATTGAGCCGGCGTAGAGCACATAGATGCGCTGGCAGGTCGAGAACGCGAGCCGCAGGTTGTGGGTAATGAGAATGAGGCTCATCTGTCGCTCGCGCTGGACACGACGCAGGAGCTTGATGATCTCCGCCTGAGTCGTTACGTCGAGTGCCGTCGAGGGCTCATCGGCGATGAGCAGCTCCGGGTCGCGAGCAAGAGCGGCGGCAAGTGCGACGCGCTGGCACATGCCCCCAGACAGTTGGAATGGCATGCGGCGGGCTACATCCTCGTCGACTATGCCGACCTCTGCGAGTCGTCTTTTCACCTCCTCCGCTCTTGCGGCGCGTGAGGCGAATTCGGGCCTGTCGCGCAGCATCTCGTCAATGTGGTCGCCACTTCGCATGAGTGGATTCAGCATCGTGAACGGATCCTGCATAAGCATCGACACGCGAAACCCGCGGATCTTGCGGAGTTCGCTCTCGGCAAGCTGCATCAGGGGGAGGCCGTCGAGCGTGACGGCGCCCGTGGCATTTATGCCTGGCGGCAATATTCCGGCGATTGCCCGCGCCGTGAGCGATTTTCCGGACCCGGATTCGCCGACGATCGCAATGGTCTCGCCCCGCTCCACCACGATGCCCAAAGATGTCGTAATGGGCACCGCGCCGTGTGAGATCGCTAACCCCTCGACCTCGAGGAGCGGACCCTCTTGACCTGCCCGTGTCACGGCCGTGTTCACTTGGCAAACCGCTCGAACAGCCAGTCGCCGATGAGGTTCATGCTGACCGCGGTTAGGATGATCATTCCTGCGGGCAGGAGCAGCGCAACCGGATTGGAGAAGAGGATATTGCGGTTCTCGAAGAGCATCCGACCCCAGTCAGGGGTCCCGGGCTCAATGCCTAGCCCGAGGAACGACAGCCCGGCGAGATTGACCAGCGCGAAGGCAAAGTCGAGGACCACATACGCGAGGATGATCGGCGCGACGTTCGGGAGGATGTGCACGAACAGAATACGCGTCTTCGAGATGCCGAGAGTGCGAGCGGCTTCGATATAAGGAAGCGGTCGCTGCTCGAGGACTGCGCTCCGCACAATGCGCGTATCGGGAGCAGAGAAAAGGACAACCAGAACGAGGACGGCGATCCAGTATCCGCCCCCCACGGCGCCGACGACGACAACTGCCACGAGCGGCCCCGGCAACGAAAACATGAAATCCACCCAGCGCATAATTGCCGAATCGACCAGACCGCCGAGATAGCCCGAAAGAAGGCCAAGCAGGGTCGCGATCGCGAAAGCTCCGGCGGCGACAACGACTGGGCCGACCAGGGCCGCTCTCGCACCGTAGATCACGCGAGACAGCACATCGCGGCCGAGTAGATCCGTCCCGGCAATGTGGACTGGGGAAGGCGGCGCGTCGCCGACAGAGAGACGCTGGAGGAAGGGCGAGTCGGGGGCGATCCTCTCCCCAAGGACGGCGCAGATCACCACCGTGGTCATAATTAGCGCAGCAATGAGAATGGCGATTGGAACGCGCAATGGCCGCTTCCTGCTACTTGTCTCGCCGATGGCTGGGGCGCTCATGACGCGACTCTGCCGAAACGGATGCGCGGGTCGATCAGTGTATAGATCACGTCAACCGCAAGGTTGATCAGCACAACGAAGGCGGAGAATACCAGGGTGGTCCCTTGGATCGTTGGAATGTCGCGCTTCTGGATCGCATCGATCGTCAAGGCGCCGAGACCTGGCAAAGAAAAGGTGACCTCGACGTAAATTGTGCCGGCCACGATACCGACGACGACGAGCCCTGCGGCCGTGACCACCGGAATGAGAGAGTTCCTGAGCACGTAAGCAAACAAAATGCGTCGCGAACTCAGTCCTCGCGCCCGCGCAAACGTGACGTAGTCTCGGGCTAGCTCCTCGATCATTGCTGCGCGCGTGATTTTGACGACGAGCGCCATGACCGACATCGCAAGCGCTAGCGCAGGAAGCGTCAGGTGCCAGGCACGGTCGAGGAATCCCCTTCCCGGACCGAAGGTCGGGAACCAGTGTAGCAGAACGCCGAAGACATAGAGAAGGAAAATGCCGGTGACAAAGGCCGGAGAGCTGATGCCGAACACACCGAACATGACGACCGCCCGGTCGAGCCGCGTGCCACGGCGGAAGGCGGCGACCGCACCGAGCAGGATACCGAGGCCGAGAACAAGAGCAGTGCTCATCAAGCTGAGGAAAATGGTGACGCCGAGCCGATCCGCAATGGTGCTCGTTACCGCCCGGTTGCCCTGGATGGAGACGCCGAGGTCGCCTCGGATCACCTGCGACAGCCACGTGCCATATTGAACGAGGAACGGATCGTCCAAATGGTAACGCGCGCGGATGGCTGCGAGCGTTGCCGCGTCTGACGCGCGTGCGCCAAGCAGGGAGCGCACCGGGTCGCCGGGTGCTATGTGAACCAGGGTGAAGACGCCGAAGGAGATTATAAGGAGGAGTGGGATCGTCACGGCGAACCGTCGCGTGACGAAGACGACGAGACTCGAGCCGTCACCGGGGAGACCCGAGATAGCGGTCGAACCAGTCGATGGTGCGGCGCCATGCATCGGGCTGGTGCTCCCGTTCGCGCACGCTATGGCCTTCGCGCGGAAAGACGACTGGCTCCGACTCGACACCGGATTCAACGAGCGCCGCACATAGTTCCAGCCCGGCCGAACGGGGTGCATCGGTTCCTGTCTTCATGAACTATATGTCGGCGTCGTCGGCTTGTCGAGCCGGGTAATTGTCGAACGCCGAGCAGTCGCTACGGCGAAAACGATGAAAAATGGCCGTCGCCAAGTGGCCCCGC
Source organism: Sinorhizobium sp. BJ1 (assembly GCF_002531555.1). Classification (NCBI taxonomy): domain Bacteria; kingdom Pseudomonadati; phylum Pseudomonadota; class Alphaproteobacteria; order Hyphomicrobiales; family Rhizobiaceae; genus Sinorhizobium; species Sinorhizobium sp. BJ1. The sequence goes on along the minus strand of NZ_NWTH01000017.1, from coordinate 136,325 downwards.
GATGTCTTTATTTTAGGCCGAAACCTCGCATCGCCCACGGAATACTGTACCAAAAGGCGGTGTAGCCGGTGAGCTTGTACTTCTTATTGATCGCCATCGCCGAGGTAGGCCAAAAGATCGGCACGACTGCGACTTCCTCGTTGGCGATCGTAAACACTTTCTTTAACGCATCGGCACGCGCCTTCGGGTCGGCGTTCTCGTTGGCGATCTTCAGGTTCGCATCGACTTCGGAGTTGTTGAAGTTCGAGCCGTTCATGCCATCCTTCCCAGCATTCGCACTTGAGAAGAAGAGCGAGGGGTAGTTGGCCGCGTCGGCGAAGTCCGGATAGTACGCCATGATCTGCATGCCTAGTTTGTCGTGGTTCATGTAGTTCGTGAACCAGGTGTTGTTGTCGCTCTCCTGGATGTGTGCGCGGATACCTATCTGCTTCAGGTTCTCCGTCACCGACTGCATGATGTTGACCATGTAAGGATCGGCGGTCGGCGCTGGGATGGTGACGTCAAAGCCGTCCGGATAACTGGATTGCGCCAGCTCGGCCTTCGCCTTTTTCAAGTCGAACGCATAGTTCGGCAACAATGTAGCGTAGAAGGCGCGAACCTCGTCAGCAGGCAGCACTCCCGACCAGATTTCGGGTGGATTCAATGCCGTCGCCGCCTCGCCGTTGCCTTTGAGGAGTGCCTCGACTAGGCCCTTCCGATCCACCGAATAGGCAACGGCACGACGCACATGGATATCGTCGAACGGCGGCGCCGAATGGTCTAGAGTCAGCAAGTATACGCCTAGCGACGGCGCGGCGACGATGTCGACGTTACCTAGCGCCTTCCACTGGTCGATGTCGGAGATGGCGAGATCGAAAGTGCCGTCGATCTCGCCTTGCTGCATGGCGAGAAGCCGAGCCGGACGGTCTGGGATCGCCTGCAAGGTGATCCGTTTGACGACTGGCTTCGGTCCCCAGTAGTCGTTGCGCGCCTCGAGGATGACATGATCTGTCGGAACGAATTCGACGAGCTTGTAGGCGCCAGTCCCAAGCGGGAGTACCTCGGGCGTTCCGATCTTCTTGTCCGCGAGCTGTTCCTTCTTGAATACGAAACCCGCCATATGGGCGGGCGTAAAGGCGAACTGCACGTTCGGTGCCTTCAGTTTGACGGTCACCTCATCGGTGGCCGTCGCCTCGACCGTCGCCACCGAATTGTAGAACGAAGCGAGCTGTGAACCGGACTCCGGGCTCATGTGATATTTGAACGTGGCGACAATGTCGTCAGCCGTGAGCGGACTTCCGTCGCCGAATTTGATGCCGCCTCGCAGGTGATACTTGATCGTCGTCGGATTGACCTCCTCCCATCTGTCGGCCGATGCGGGTTCAAGAGCGAGATCGTCGCCGAAGGCTAGCAGTCCTTCCTGGACGAGCGACATGATCGCGCCAGTATAGGTCGTCCAAGCATGCGGAATGAAAAGTGTATCGGGAATGCTAGGCAGCGCCAACGTGATCGATTCAATCTGCTCGTCTGCCTTTGCCGAAGGCGCTATCGCGAAGCTTCCCGCGATGGAGACGAAGGCGGCATGCGTCATTCCAGCGACTAAGATGCGACGCCGTGTCAACCCGTTTGCCATTTGCCCCTCCCTCGGTGAAATCCTGACGCACAGGCTGACTGAATTCTACGCAATCCGCAATCAATGTCGCTTGTCCCAAGGGAGATAGTCGTTCGCTACAGCGACCCCAGCCGAGCCAGGCTGCCAGCGATTTTTGGCGAGGGCGAACTCGCTCCCTGAAACATTGCATCGGGATCCATGCTGCATGGGTGTCAGGGTCAAACTGATGAGGTCATGATCGCCTTCCCATTGGCGGAAGTGAGGAGGCTCCAACCGGCAGGCGCTTCTCTCAGTCACGCGGGCCGCTGGAGCGCTGAGGGAACAGGTGCTAGCATACCCCGAAGCCCAGAACAGATCGAAGGCTCACATGGAGTTCAACATCCCGGAACCCATGGCAAGCCTGAAAATCCGGCCGAAGCCGAAACGGCGCGAGTTGGAGGCATGGCGGTGATCAAACGACCGAGCCCAATTCCTACCAGAGCCGAGGGGCATTGTGATGGCCGGGCTTGAGGCGGAGCGAAAGCCGGCAGAAGACGTTCGCAAGACGATAACAATTCTCATTGTCGACATCGTAGATTCGTCCCGCCTTAGCCTCACCCTCGATCCGGAGGCACTCCGGGAACTACTCGCCCGCTACTTTGACGAGATGACCTCCATCATCCAGCGGCACGGTGGCGTCGTGGAGCGATACGTCGGTGACGAGATCATGGCCGTGTTTGGCGTGCCAATGCTTCACGAGGATGACGCCCTCCGGGCCGTATCCGCCGCTGTCGAGATGCGCGACACACTTGCGACGCTCAACCATGAGTTTGAGACGGGTTGGGGCGTTCAGCTGGCTCATCGGATTGGCCTCAACACCGGGGAGGTCTTTACTGGCATCGACAGACAGGGACATCGATTTCTCACTGGCGAAGCTGTGCGTGTTGCCAAGCGTCTCCAGGAGGCCGCGGCGGCCAACGAGATCCTGATTGGAGAAGCAACTCACAAGCTGGTTCGCCACGCCGTTGTTGTCGAGTCCAGCAGCCCGCGCGCGGTCAAGCATGGCGAGACGTTCCCTGCCATCATCGTGGTAGACGTCTCCGCCAGAGCTACCGGCTTTCAACGCCGCTTCGAGGCGCCGTTCGTCGGACGCAAGCGACAGCGTGCGATGATCAGCACCATCTTTGGTGACTCGGTCAGCAATAGAACCTGTCATCTGTTGACCGTACTGGGCGAGGCCGGGGTAGGAAAATCGCGGCTTGTTTCGGAAGTCGCCGCAAACCTTCCGGGCGACGTGATTGTCGCGCATGGCCGCTGCCTGCCCTACGGCGACGGCATTACCTATTGGCCACTTGCCGACATTGTCCGGGAGATCACGCGGGCTGCCGGCGCCGACCCCGCCAAGCAATCCGTGGCGGCGATTGGAGAAATCCTCGCCGGAGTCGACAAAGCCAAACTCATCGCAGAGCGCATAGCTGAATTGCTAGGGTTCGGCGAGGGAGACCCAGGCACCCGCGAAGAGACTTTCTGGGCCGTCCGGCGACTTTTCGAGGTGTTCGCACGAGAACGACCGCTGGTGATCGTGGCGGAAGACCTCCACTGGGCCGACCCGACATTCCTAGACCTCATCGAGCATCTGGTCGATTTCTCCCGCGGTTTCCCCATAGTGATTGTCGGCACTGCACGATCAGAACTGCTCGATACGCGGCCCGATTGGGGAGGCGGGAAGCCAAATGCGACGACGCTCGCGCTTGAACCGCTGAGTGAAGCGGAATCTCGCGACATGATCTCGAATCTGCTCGACCGACTCCCGCTATCACCCGCGGTCGAGTTGATGATCACACGCGCCGCCGGCGGTAACCCGCTGTTTGCGGAAGAGCTTGTGGCAATGCTCGTTGATGAAGAGCTGCTTAGGCGCAATGAGGACTGCTGGGTCGCTCGCTCGGATCTTTCCGAGCTGCCGGTCCCCTCGACAATTAACGCGCTTCTGGCTGCTCGCCTCGAAGGCCTCCCATGCCTCGAGCGTGCTATCCTGACGGCCGCAGCGGTCGAGGGCGCAGTATTCCATCGGAGCGCCGTCAACGAGCTCGCCTGCCCTGTGCTCGACGAACTCGAGGACGGCTTGCTCGCGCTCGTCCGCCGGGATCTAATCCGCCCGGAGGCGCCGTTGTTTGTCGGCGAGAGGGCCTATCGCTTCCGTCACGGCATGATCCGCGACGCCGCATATCGCTCCCTGCCGAAGAATGCGCGCGCCGACCTGCATGAGCGCTTCGCCGCCTGGCTCGAGATAACGGCCAAGGACCGGCTACGCGAGTTCGAGGAGATTGTCGGCTATCACCTCGAACAGGCCTTTCAGTGCCGTGTCGCGCTCGGCCCGCGCGACGTGCGTGCGGCCTCGCTCGCCGCCCGGGCGTGCGAACGGCTCGAGGCAGCCGGGCGGCGGGCGCTTGTCCGCGGCGACCTGCCGGCGGCGATCAGCCTGCTCGAGCGGGTTTCCCGGCTGCTTCTCGCCGATGATCCACGGCGCATCGCGCTGCTCGCCGAGCTGAGCGGCGCGCTGATCGAAAGAGGCCGGCTGGACGATGCCGGGCGTGTGCTGGACGAAGCGGGCGGGCTGGCCGGCGCAGCTAACGACCAGCGGCTGGCAGCGCACGTGCGCGTCCAGCGGCAGTTCCTCCGACTTCTCCACGGCGAAGAGGGCGGGCTGGAGAAGGCGGCACACGCGGCGGCCGAGGTGATCCCGGTGTTCGAGGGCTTCGGGGACGACCTCGGCCTGTGCCGTGCAAGGCGGCTCGAAGCGTGGCTATTTTTTAACGGGGCTCGCGGCGAGGCGGCCGCCGCAGCGTGGGAGCGCGCGGCTGCCCACGCGCGACGAGCTGGGGATCTGCACGAGTACTACGAGATTCTCACGTGGATCGCGTCCTCGCTCTGGTTCGGGCCCACCCCGGCGGCCGAGGGAATCCGTCGCTGCGAGGCGATGCGTGCGGAGGTGGGCGAAAGTCTCGAGTCTGAGGCAGCGATCCTCCGCCAGCTTGCATGCCTCAATGCGATTGTCGGCCGCTTCGCGATTGCCCGCGAACTGATCGCGACAAGCAACGCCACTTACGCCGATCTCGGCCTCACGCTTTACGTGGCGTCCTCCGAGCACGAGGCCGTCGTAGAGCTGCTCGCCGGGAACCCCGCTGCCGCCGAGAGGAGCGCGCGCGCGGCGTATCGCGCGCTCGAGGAGATGGGCGAGCGCGCGTTCCGTTCGACGATGGCCGCGTCCCTCGCCGTCATTATCCTCGAACAGGGACGCGACGAGGAGGCCGAGGACTTTGCCAGGCTCAGTGCCGAGCTGGCTGCGAGCGGCGACCTGGTGACGCAGGTCCGTTGGCGTCGCGTGCGCGCACGCGTGCTTGCGCGGCGGTCAGAGATCAGGGCGGCGGAGGCGCTCGCGCGCGAGGCATTGGCGATCGCCGAAGCGACCGACTTCGTCAACGACCGGGCGGATGCACTGGTCGACCTCTCTCACGTGCTCGAGGCCTCCCCCCGACCCGACGACGCGGTCGCCGCTGCGACCGGAGCGCTGCACCTATACGAGCTGAAGGGAAACGTGGTCGCCGCGGCCGCAACCCGGCTCCGCCTCGGCAAACTCGTCAAAATGTGACGCCGTGGGAGGTGGCAAGGAATATCGCCGCACCTCCTTGTGAACCGCTCCGGATCCGAGGTGATGTGATGCCAGCCAACTTCGATAATGTCGCCGATCGACGAGCATAAATGGTCTCACCCGCTGGCCCTTTGGAGCTCGAATCGGGCGAGACGGTGCTGAGGCTTGCTGCTTGGGTTATCCAGAAGAGTGGCGCCTGCGTGGCCTTCCTGCTTAGTCCCATCAAGGGGGAAACGTGGACGATGAACCGGACCCCCGACACGATCACTTTGGAGACGGTTCCAGTCCGGCCGGGCACTCGGGATAGGGTGATGGTGTCGAAGAAAACGGACGGAAAGACAATCGCGTTTCACTGGACGTGAGGCTATCCAGCCGAAGTAGCCCCCACGGAAAGGGCGAAGGCCACCCACCGCCGGCCCAAGAGCGCGGATCAGGCAATAGCGGTATGCGCGCGGCGGTAGCTTCGAGTGTAGGACATTCGACGATGCTCGGAGTGCCACATCACGGCGCTCGCTCGCGAAGCTGCGGTGCTCGCCGAAGCGACCGACTTCATCAACCGCTGGGTCGGAGGCGCTGATGGACCTGTCGCAGGTGCTCAAGCCTTCAGGACGCGGGAACGAGGCGGTCACTTCCGCGTCCGAGGCGCTGCGTCGCTACCGAGGGATCCACGTCTCAGAATCCGCGACTCGGTTGTGGCTAGAGGGATAGTTGCTTAGGCTGAAGCCTTCGGAAGGCCATTCGTCCGCCTTCGGCCTACGCAGAACGATTGCCGCAAGTCAGCTATTCGAGGCTATTCAAGATTTCGTCGAGCTTCTTTTTGACGTCGTCCTTGTCGTCGTAAGTAAAGAAGGAGTCATTGCCTTTCGACCCCTCGGCATTTTCCTGGGTGCCAGTGTCATCGTTGACTATCACACGATAGCCGCCTTCTTCCAATTTCACGATTGTAATCGTTACGTCCTTCATATTCTGCGTCCTCCTCTTGCTTGTCGGACACTGGGCAGACATGCGGCTGGTGACGAGCGGATTAAAGTCACTGAGCCGTCTGTCGAATGCCCTTTGGCGACTCGCCCCACACCGATACCGCGGCCTACTGCAGTTCAATTGGATCCTCAGACCACCAGATGTACCCATTGTTATTGCCTTCTTTCCAATAAACCAGAGCTATTCCTACTGCTGGCCCCGGCTGGAATGTTCCCCGGTTGTAGAGTCGGACGTTCGCAATCCATTTGCCCGCCGTCGCAAAAGCGCCGCTGGTTGCCGATCCGTAGTAGGTCTGGGCGCTACCCGTGCTCGACTGGACAATCCAAGCGTCGACCCACTTCGGCGTCTTGTTGCCGGTCAGAACCAACGGCCCCGTTGAAGAGTCCACGCGTCCATTAGTTATTATCTGAATGGGGTCCCAATTGGCTGGCATGATTTATCTCCAATCGCTGCAGGGGTGACTCGCCCGGATTCATGTGCAAGTGATCAACGGTTCGTCGACTATCTCATTCGCGCCAAATGAGCCGAATTCTGCACTAGGAGTAAGAAGGCTAGAGACATGTTGTTGCTGTTCAGCAATGAGATTGGTCTGGGCTGAGAAGCAACAGGAGTGACCTGCAAGGAGCGAGCTGCGCATCATCTTATCCCCCAGGCAACCGACGCCGCAACGATAATACACCAAGAGGTAAATTAGTAAAGTCAAATACAACCCTTGCCCAGCTGGCGCTCCCGTAGGTCACGGCTGCACAAATTTCCGGAAGCGCATGCCAAGGCTGCGCATCGAAGCGAAATTCGGCCGGCCCCGCTTCACGGCATCGATCTTTTTAGCCTGACTGATCGTTAGTGCCCCCCGAACGGCGGCGCCGGAGCCGACCGCTCATCGGCGGCCTCGGCAACGACACTTATGTCGTCGAAAATACCGGCGACGTCGTCACCTGGGCGTCCTGCGGCGGCACCTACACCGTCCAGTCGAGCGTCAACCTCACGCTTGCGGCGGAGGTCGAGAACCTCACCCTAACAGGCACCGCTGCGCTCAATGGCACGGGCAACAGCCTCGCCAACACCCTGACCGGCAACGCTGCCAATAACGTGCTCAATGGCGGCGTCGGCGCAGACCGGCTGATTGGCGGTCTCGGCAACGACACCTATGTCGTCGACAACGCTGGCGACGTCGTCACCGAGGCAGCCAGCAGCGGCACCGACACCGACACCGCCAAGTCGAGCATCAGCCTGACTCTCGCTACGAACGTCGAGAGCCTCGCCCTCACCGGCGGCAACAGCGGGAACAACATTCTGAACGGAGGGGCGGGAAAGGATAAGCTGACGGGTGGGCTTGGAAACGACAGCTTCTTCTTCAATACAACACTGAGCGCCACGACTAACGTGGACAGCATCACAGACTTCAATGTCGCCAATGACACGATCCGGTTGCAGAACGCTGTCTTCAAAGCAATTGTGGGTACGGCGACATTAACTGCGGCGCAGTTCGTCAAGAACACCACCGGCCTGGCGGCCGACGCCAGCGACCGGATCATCTATGAGAGTGACACCGGCAAACTGTTCTACGACAGCAACGGAAATGCCGCCGGCGGTTCAGTTCATTTCGCGACAGTCAGCACAAACCTCGGGGTCACCGCAGCGGATTTCTTTGTCGCTTAACGAGCATCGTTTCAGAGGGAGGCCCTTTCCGTCGAGGAGAAGGCCTTTGTGCGCTATCGGAGGCACGTCGCAGGCCTCTATTTGGCCGATACGTCGTGCATGTATGTCGGATCGATATCAAAGCCCGCTGCGCGTGAAAAAGCCGATGCGCCGCGACGGAAGATCAGGCATTGGGCCTTGAAATGGTCAAGGCCGCGCCAGATGCTACGCGCTAAGCCGTAGGCGCTTTTCAAGCATGATATTCCGCCTTCGCGCCCTGTGATCCGCCTGTACGATCGGAAGGCGCCTCTTGAACTTCGAGGGGAGCGCTCTCTAACGATTGCTCTCGCTCTGCCGCGTCGTACGCCAAGCCTCTCCACGCTCGGAGTATCACCTCGGCTGCTTGAAGGCAAAGGCGATCCGCTCCAACGAGTTCCATTTCGGCGACCAGGTTCCCGAGTCTTTCGATGCACTCGTCGATGTGACCGCGCAGCCGTGTCACCTGATCAAGGGTGATCGCCGGATGCGCTAGCATTCTCGGCACAGTAGCCTCGGCTCGCTTTACGAGATCTGCCTCGCTCAAGAGAGTTTGTTGGCGCTCATAGCTCATTCTAGCCCCTCCCACACCCGCGAAAAGATCGACCATGGACGCGCCGTTAGTCAATGCCGCCGCGAGCCAAATTGCCCGGCAGGAACCATCATGAATTTAAGACCGACGGCAATCAGCCGTGAACGCAATGGACACCCGGAACCTGAGACTGAACACTCGGGCAACTTGCCCGACGACCTGTGAAGGATCTCAATTTCGGGCGCCGGGGTGATCAATTCCGCCTCGGAGGCGAACAGCCGTCGCTGTCCAGTGCAGCAATGGCACGAGCTGGAGCCACCGTCGCTTCGCGTCTGATGACCGGGCCCGAGACGCTGAGCTACTCGCTCTACACTTCATTCATCTATAGGGTCGGTCGCTTCGCGGAAAACACACGTGCGGATGGCCGAAATTCTTGGCTATGTATTCTTCCACCGTTAAATGGCATTCCTTTAACCAACCCAATGAATACAGCCAGTAGACGGCGAATCGCCTTTGTCCTATCGGTTGGGCATGAGATCGAGCCTCGAACATCTGCCGGAGAAGAAGCAGCGCGAGCTTGCCCGCGTCGTCGAGATCATCCACGAGGAGTTTTCCGATGCGCTCGAGGGCAGCTCGGCCGCCTTCAAGAAGCGCGGCCGGATCCTGAAGATCATCCTGTTCGGCTCCTATGCCCGCGGGACCTTCGTAGACGAACCGCACACTATGAAGGGCTACCGCTCCGACTACGACATTCTTGTTATCGTCAATTCGAAGAAGCTCGCCGAGCCGGAACATTGGGACAAGGCGACCGACCGGCTGATGTGGGACAAGGGGATCTCCACCCCGGTCGGGCTGATCGTCCATGGCGCCCGCGAGGTGAACAACTTCCTTGCTGACGGGCAGTATTTCTTCGTCGACATTCTGCGCGAGGGCATCGAACTTTACGCACTCGATGACCGGCCGCTGGCGGAGCCGAAACGCCTCGTTCCTGCCGATGCTCTTAGGGTAGCGAAGGAGCATTTTGAAAAGCACTTCAAAAACGCTACCGACTTCGCCGAAGGGAGCCGTTTCTATTTGGACAAATCCAATCTAGCTCTCGCCGCATTTGTACTGCATCAGGCTGTCGAATCTGCCTATTCTTGCCTGCTATTGACCCTCACTAACTACAGCCCGCCTTCGCATAACCTGAAGTTCCTGCGGGGGTTGGCAGAAGACCAGGACCGCCGGCTAGTTGAGGCTTGGCCGCGTGATCAGCACCGATACGCCGCCTGGTACAACATCCTCAACGAGGCCTATGTGAAGGCGCGCTATTCAAAACACTTCGAAATCACGGACGAAGCGCTTGCTTGGCTGCTCGAGCGAACTGAGCATCTGCACCAAATAGTTATGGTGATCTGCAAGGAGCGACTGGAAGAGTTCTCGAGGGCGACGCTGCCCGACCGAAGATGACATTTCCGGGCGGGGGGAACTAACCAGGGTGCCGATAAAGACTGGCCGATATGTTTCGAAAGGTATACATCCAGCGTGTTCTCCAATCGATACACCCGCAGTTGCGCTAGAAATGAACACGAATACGGTAAAAGCCAAAAGAGAGCCGGGCGCCCCCGCTCGCGACAGAGCAGCAGGGCGGATTCTGACGTTTGCCGTCCATGTGACCGAGTGGAAGAGGCCGTTTCTAGAGCGCTTATTTTCCGACCGATGCTTTCATTTTCTGCCGAAGAACTTGAGCACCAAGGATTTGGAAAGGACCTGGAAGCTTCGCATTCTCGACGAGGGACCATGCGAGGTCTTCGTCTGGGGCGCCGACTTGCCGCCGGCGCTGGCCGCAATCGCGGCAGCGCAAAGCATCGCCGTCTGGTTCGTCGAGGACGGCTTCCTTCGTTCGGCACGCCCGAGCGCCAGCCGCACCCCTCCCCTCTCCCTGGCGCTCGATAGCAGGACGCCCTATTTCGACTGCCGCCGGCCTTCCGATCTCGAAGTGCTGCTGTCAACCCACGACTTTAAGGCGGATGCGGCGCTGATGGAGCGCGCTCGCGCCGGAATCGCACTTCTCCTGGACAGCGGCATCAGTAAATACAATGGCGGACCTCATCGGACGGCGGAAGAGGTCTATGGCGCCAAGACGCGCAAGCGCGTGCTGGTCGTCGGCCAGGTCGAGGACGATGCCTCGATCCGATACGGCTGCCCAAGCCCGATGACCAACAACGGTCTCGTTCGGCTTGCAGCGGCGGAGCAGCCGGAGGCTCAGATTCTCTACAAGCCGCACCCGGATGTGGTGAGCCGTGTCCGCCCGGCGCGGTCCGATCCGGCCGAAGTCGCGCATCTCTGCGAGGTAATCACCGAGAGCTTGCCACTCGCCGAGGCGCTGCGCACGATCGACCATGTCTATACGATCACCTCGCTGGCCGGCTTCGAGGCGCTCATGCGCGGCATCAAGGTGACGACGGCAGGTTCGCCCTTCTATGCCAGCTGGGGGCTGACCGATGACAGGCAGCCGCACCCGCGCCGCGGCAGGCAGCTCAGCCTGGAAGCGCTTTTCGCCGGCGCCTATCTCCTCTATCCTCGCTACCTTGACCCTGTCACCGGAGAGCAAACGTCATTCGAAGCGACCGTCGCCGCAATAAAGCGGCAACTCGAAGAGCCCGATGCCAGATGCCTTTCCCGTCCGGCCTGGCGACCGTGGGGTCCCTACGGCCTTCTCGGCTGGCGACATCTGCTGACCGCGATCGCGGCGCCGGCCATCCGCCGCGCCGGCAACGACCGCGACCTCGAAGATTTCCGGGCCGACCCGATCGGCTTCTTCCGCGGCCTCTCCGACCGGCGGCTGAGGCTGGTCGGACGCATTCTCTATCCGTTCGGGTGACGCCTTGAGCTATCTCTCTACCCATGTCCGCGTCGTCGGCGCGCTTCTCGTGCGGGAGATGGCGACGCGCTTCGGCTCGAAGCCGGGGGGCTATGTCTGGGCGCTGCTCGATCCGGCCGCCCATATCCTGCTGATGACCTTCATCTTCCGGGCGATCGCCCGCGCGCCGGCGCTCGGCACCAGTTTCGTGCTGTTCTTCGCCACCGGCTATATCGCCTTTCAATTCTACCAGGCGATGACCAGCTATCTGAACAGCGCGGTCCGCGCCAACAAGGCGCTGCTCAGCTACCCGAACGTCGCGCCCATCGATGCGATCGTCGCGCGGTTCGTCCTTCAGGTCTGCACGACGACGCTTGTGGCGTTCATCGTACTCGGCACGATCGTCGCGACCATGCGCGTTGACACGAATCTGCACTGGCCGGCAATCCTCGAGGCAATCGCCATGGCCTGCCTGTTCGGACTCGGTGTGGCGATGATCAATGCCGTGCTGTTTCTCAAATATCCGCTGTATGAGCAGGTCTTCAGCATCGTCAACCGGCCGCTCTTCCTGATCTCCGGCGTGTTCTTCCTGCCGGATTCCATTCCCGCGCCCTACCGTGATCTCGTCCTCATCAATCCGCTCGTCCATGTCATCATGGGATTTCGAAAGGGCTTCTACCCCGAATACCGAGCGATCGGGCTCGACATGACCTATCTCTATGGAATCGCATTTCTGACATTGTTTGCCGGGATGCTGGTGTTCACCCTTTCCAGAAAAACGCTGAGAAACGAATGATCCGGTTCGAGCAGGCGACGAAATATGCCCGCACCAAGGGCATCAAGAAGCCCATTATTGAGGACGCCTCGCTCACCCTCAACCGGGGTAAGAGCGTCGGGCTGCTCGGCCGCAACGGCGCCGGCAAGTCGACGCTGCTCCGGCTGATCGCCGGCGCGATCAGGCTCGACAAGGGGCGAATCATCCGCCGCGGCAAGATCTCCTGGCCGCTCGGTTTTTCCGGCAGCTTCCAGGGTTCGATGACCGGCGAGCAGAATGTCCGTTTCGTCGCACGCATCTACGGCGTAGATACGGAGGAACTGATCGCCTATGTCGAGGACTTTGCCGAGCTCGGCCTCTTCTTCAAGGCGCCGGTCGGCACCTATTCCTCCGGCATGAAGGCGCGGCTTGCCTTCGGCTTGAGCATGGGCGTCAATTTCGACTATTATCTCGTCGACGAAGTCACCGCGGTTGGTGACGCAAACTTTAAGAAAAAGTGCCAGGTTGTCTTCGAGACCAAGCTCCAGGATGCCGATTTGATTATGGTCTCGCATAGCACCTCTACGATACGCACCTATTGCGATTGCGGCGTCGTACTGGAAAAAGGCAAACTGACTTATTATGACGATGTCGAGGACGCGCTCCGCGCGCACGACAAGAACATGAAAGGGAACTAAATGGCGGCAAGCAAAGACGCGGCAGCAAACAAGCCGGATCCCGCGCAGGCCGCCGATAAACCAGCCGCCCCCACGCCAGCCGCCAAAGGCAAAGGCATCACCGTGCTGGAGGGGCTGCTCGGCAAGGAGAGTGCGCCGGTCATTCCGCTCCCAGGGCGTAACAAGCTGGATCCCACCAAAAAGGTTGGCAAGAAATCGTGGCTGAAGAAACTCCGCTGGCGCCACGCCATCATCGGCGCGTCCTTCCTAGGTTTGGTCGCCGTGCCGGCGACGCTGGTTTCGCTGTATATGGCCTTTATCGCCGCCGACCAGTATCACAGCACGACCTCCTTCGCCGTGCGCAGCATCGAGGGCGGTGGGGCGACCGATATTCTCGGCATGTTCACTCAGGCTTCCGGAAGCAGCACGGTCTCGGATAGCTATATCCTCATGGATTACATCCTCAGCGAGCGGATGGCTGCGGATGCCGATCGCAAGTTCAAACTTGAGGATGTCTACGCCACGCGTGGGCTCGATTACTTCTACGGCATTGGCTCAGGCCTGCCGATCGAGGACAAGCTCGCCTATTGGCAGAACATGGTGAACGTCAATTTCGACCACGCCTCAGGCATCATGCAAGTAAACGTCAAGGCCTTCGACCCGAAAAAAGCGCGAGAGATCGCCCACTTCATCGTCGAGCGGAGCGACAATTTGGTGAACAGCCTTTCGCTTTCAGCGCGCAACGACGTGCTGCGCGCCGCGCAGGACGAAGTACTGGCGGGTGAAGCGCGGCTCTCAAAGGCACGCGCGGGGCTGCGCGGCTACCGCGACAAATCGCAGGAAATCAGCCCCGAAGAAGGGGCGAAACTTGCCGTCCAACTGATCGGCAGCCTAGAAAATGAACTGACGAAGCTCAATGCCGACCTCGCCGCGGCGAAAATTCAGATGAGCGAGGACACGCCGCGCATCCGCGTGATAAGGAACCGCATCGAAAGTCTGGAACAGCAACTCGCCATCGAGCGCCAGCGTCTCGGCACCGGCGAGAAAAGCGGCGCGGAAGACCCGAACGCACCGGATGTTGCCGGCCGCATCGCAGAGTTCGAGGAACTGGAAACCGAACGCGAATTTGCCGAACGCGCCTACACGGCCGCCCTAGGCTCTCTTGAAAGAGCACGCATTGAAGCGAACAATCGCCAGCGTTATCTGGCGCTTTTCATTGAGCCAACACTTTCCGAACTGGCGCAATACCCCGCCCGATTGCTGAATTCGCTCCTCGTCGTCCTCGGCCTGCTCTTTGCCTGGGGGATCGGGGTGATGAGCTATTACAATATCCGCGATCGGGCCTAAGCGCTCCAAGGAATTACCGATATTGGGATTAGGCTTTCGGCCCTGACGGCCTTTGCAATGGAATGGAACCGGCCGTCATTTTCTTCAAATAGCAGTGCTGTTCGCTTCTAGACTTAGACTAAATTCACGCTTGATTCGTCGGCCCGTTACTGAGCTCCGTCTAGGGAGATCTTTGAAAAAAGCGCCTGCGAACGCCGTGCGATTGGACGAATGCATCTCCTTGGATTAGGAACCGAAGAGCAAGGGAGGCTTAGCGCTTACAGGCCGCTTCGATACACATATCGCTAGGCGTCTTCTTGTCCTTGTGTGCAGTCATGTATTGTTCCCTTGCCGCCCAAATGTTTGCACGGACGGCGTAGACCTCGTGGTTGTCGTCAATAGGAAACACGACGCTCTTCCTAAACAGCCCTTGGACATCATCAGACCATTTGCTGAAGTGCGGAATTCCCCGACGCATGAGCGAGAGGAGTGCCAAGCGCTCGGAACCGGAAAGAACATCCAAACCTAGGAGTGCTTCAATATCCTGCCGATCCGCAGCCTCATCTTGCCACCTCTCGGTCGTCTGCTTCACGCTTGCCTGCGCCTTCACTGCATGTCTCCGGTGTCGGTACCAGACCGATCTACCTCACGGCGCTTCGGCCAACAATACCCACGTCCAATGTCGCAACCCCAACATCCCCCGCCCGCCACAAGAGAGGGGCGGCATCCTTCGCCCGCACCAGCGATTTCAATCCCATCGCGACCTTCGGGGCGCTGGACCGTCCTGTGATTGTCTTTCTGTACGAGCTGATGGATCGCCGCAGTCCCCGTGTCACAAGACCTACAGTGTAACCGAGTCCTTTGTCACTGGTGTATTGATTTGCACGTCTTTTCGTAGTGCCTTGCCTAGAATTTGATCGAGGTATTTGGGTGCCAGTCCAAAACCAGGTCTTACGCTTCTCACTGCATCCGCCGTTATGATATCACCGACCTTGAGAGCCTTTACAAAGTAAAGCGATCGCCGGAATTTCACGTTACCCGTTTCACTCGACTTGTGCCCGTAATCGACATTGCCAAGAGCTTCCCAAGCAGTCTTCGCGTCACGACAAAGCGCTGCAAACTCGTTTGGCTCAAGAGAGAAGCTATCGTCGGGACCGCCACCGCTCCTGTCGAGGGTAAAGTGCTTTTCGATTAATGTGCCGCCGAGCGCGACACTTGCGATGGCCGTTGTATTGTCCAGCGTGTGATCCGAAAGGCCCGTCGCTAAACCGAAGCGGTCCATCATGTCAGGTATTGTGCGCAAATTGTAGTCGCTGGCTGGCGCCGGATAGCCGCTCACGCAGTGAAGAATGGCAAGCTCTTTACACCCTCCCTCGCGCGCAGCCTCGATCGCTTCCGCGATTTCCTCATAGTCCGCCATGCCAGTGGAAATGATCATCGGCTTACCCGTGCCCGCAGCATAGCGGATCAGCGGAAGATCAACCGCCTCGAACGAAGCGATCTTGTACGCTGGAGCATTTAGATCCTCCAGTAAGTCGATAGCGGTCGCATCGAACGGGGAGCTGAATATGGTAATACCACTCCTGCGGGCATGGTCGAAAAGCGGCGCATGCCATTCCCAGGGCATATAGGCTTCGCTATAGAGCTGGTAGAGTGTCTTTCCGCCCCAAAGTCCCCCCTCGATGCGAAAGTCTGCCGCATCACTGTCCAAAGTTATCGTGTCCGGCCGGTAAGTCTGGAGCTTTACGGCGTCTGCCCCGGCTTCTTTCGCTCGATCAATTAGCGACAACGCGGTCTCGATCCGACCATTATGGTTGGCGGACATTTCGGCAATGACGTACGGAGGAAAACCTGGCCCAATCTGCCTTCCCGCAATGGTGAGATTTCTGCTCAATTTACTCTCCTCTAGATACGGGAATGCTAGCAAGCATGTCATTACGCTTATCCACCCACTCAGT
Source organism: Sinorhizobium sp. BJ1 (assembly GCF_002531555.1). Taxonomy (NCBI): domain Bacteria; kingdom Pseudomonadati; phylum Pseudomonadota; class Alphaproteobacteria; order Hyphomicrobiales; family Rhizobiaceae; genus Sinorhizobium; species Sinorhizobium sp. BJ1. The sequence goes on along the minus strand of NZ_NWTH01000017.1, from coordinate 120,362 downwards.
TGCTAGGACGCCAAGTCGATGTATGTCGTAAAATTTCCCGTCGCGCTGATACTGCTGGCGCAGAATCCCTTCCTCAACGAATCCGAATTTCTTGTGTAGCTTGATGACACTTGTATTGAACTCCAGAACTTCGCAAGAAAGCTTGTGTAACCTTAAGTCAAAGAAGGCGTAGTCCAACGCCAGGATTTCCATTCGTGAGCCGGTACCCCGCTCAGCATCGGGTGATGCATAAAAGGCCCAACTCGCGTTCTGGTTTCTCTCATCTATGTTGTTAAACGATACGACTCCCACCGGTGTGTTTCGAAATTCGTAGATAAAGTATCGGTGGACATTCGTCGACTTGGTTCTTTCCCACCACTGATGGTGCTCATCCTCCGAAATCTCATGCCATGTGTACATTTTCTCGCGCACCGAAGGAGTATTGCGCCACGTTCTCATTATAGTAAGATCATCATCAGTGGCCGGACGAAGGCGACCATAAGCACTGTTCATCATTCCTGAACCTCGCACTAGACACGACTACCAAGACGATACGCAATCTGTCGCGCCACCTCTAGGCCTCCCTCGCCGTCGCAGATGGCTGCTGCTCGCTCCGACATCCCATCAAGCGCCATTTTGTTCCAGATAAGGCTTTCAACGATGCGACCAAGTCTCGAATCGAAGTCGGTTCCGAGTTCCACGACCTTCGCCGCACCTTCAATAGCTAGTTTTTGCGCAACTTCGCGTTGATTCTCGGCGAGGACCATCAGAATAGTTGGCACACCGAGAGCACACCGTTCCCAGGATGTGCTCCCCGCCGCGCCAATGGCGAGATCGGCGTCAGACATCAAACCTGCCATATCATTAACATTCGACATCACGGTGGTCTTCCATGGCAGTTGGGCGGCTCTCTCACGCACGGCATCGGCCCATGGCGCGTGCTGTCCCATGACAACAGTAATCTCAGTGGCGTTCGGAAGTGCACATTGTTCGAGGGCGCACAGCACCCGCTCGGTAACATTCTCCCTGTCCACGCCTCCAAGAGTAACCAGCAGCCGGCGCGGGACGCCTTGCCGACGCCGAGCAAGACTATAGGACCGCTTTAGCGCGAACTGAGGTCGGAGGAGTGCGAATCGTGCCCCAACCAGTATCTGGCAATGGGTCGGTACTAGCGGTCGATAGTCGTTCGAAGCTCTGCCCAGGCTCTGATCAAGCAGGAGATCACAATCATGCTCACGATCTGCCAAATCGTCGAGCACCATGAGATATCTGGTGGACGAACGTAGAAACCGCTCCCACCTGATATCGAGTGCGTAGTGATCGACTATTAGCCAATCCACAGGAGCGTCACCGATTGCCGCGATAGTCTGCCGTGCATCCTTCTGCCAGTCGACTCGGAGCCAATGGGAATGCGGGAGATCTCGCTCGTTCCCTGTGTCTCCCTCCGGCTCCGGTTGAAGTTCCGACACTGCAAAGCCTCTCTGCCGAATGAGACCAGACAGATTGCCTGTATGAGCACGGCAAATAAAACGGCATTCGAAACCCGCCTCGGTCAGCATATCTGCGAGGGTAAGGCAACGCATAATGTGGCCGGTGCCGATGTCAATGGAGGCATCTGCGCGAAAGACCACGTTGTATCTGTTAGAGGGCGGTCTATGAGAGGGCGGCATCGGATTCATGCAAGGCCTTAAACATGAGTTCTGCCCGCAACCAGTCGTCAGGCATATCAATATCCTGCACGAGATAACGAGGCAGAATCAGAGCGGTTGCGAAGGATGAGAATACAGGTTTACCCGACAGCCAGGCTTCCGATCGCCCCCAATAAAACTGGCCGGCATCATGATAAACCTCATCAAGATCCTGCGAACGAGTGCTGAACTGTTCGGGCATGAGCATTTCGACTCGTCCCTCGGACGTCAGCCTGATGGCGCGTTGTATCGGAAAAGCGTAACTCGTCGCCGAGAAGGCAAAATCCGCTCCGCGTTCCTCGAGCAGATCAAATCCGCGAGCTAAATCGCTCGCCCGCAGAAAGGGCGCAGTTGCATAAATGCAACAGACTCGTTCCGGTGACACATCACTTTCGGCCAACCAGTTAATCGCGTGGCGGATCACATCACTGGTCGTCGCGTAGTCGTCAGACAATTCAGCGGGCCGGAGGAATGGAACTTCAGCCCCTGATTGCCGTGCAATCTCGGCTATTTCCTGATCATCCGTGGACACGATGACGCGGTCAAAGCAACCGCTCTCGATTGCCGCATCGATCGACCACGTGATCATCGGCTTTCCGGCGAACTGTTTGATGTTCTTGCGAGGTATCCGTTTGCTTCCACCTCGGGCCGGAATGACAGCCAATTTCATGTCGCCAGTTCCGCCGTCAGAGCTGCTACAACCTCATCCTGCTGCGTTTCGGTCATGGTCGGGTATATCGGCAACGTGATCGCCTCCCGATAATAGCGCTCGGCTTCAGGAAAGTCGCCCTCGCGGAACCCCATTCGCGAATAGTAAGGCTGCGTGTGAACCGGAATATAATGCAGGTTCACTCCAATACCGCGCGCGCGCAGTCCCTCGAAAACCGCACGGCGGGATTTTGATATCTTGTTCAGTCCAAGGCGGATCACGTACAGGTGCTGGCCAGAATAGCCGTCAGGGTGCTGCCACGGCGTCAAGACCGGGAGATGCGCAAGGAGTTTATCATACCGATTCGCCAAGACATGCCGCCGTGCGACATATTCGTTGAGGCGGGCCATCTGGCTCAAACCCAGAGCCGCTTGCAAATCGGTCATGCGGTAGTTGTATCCGAGGTCCACCTGCTGGTAGTACCAAGGCCCGTCCGGTTCGTGAGTCATGACCGCAGGATCCCGCGTAATCCCGTGACTGCGAAACAGCGCCATTCTGTCGGCAAGCTCTTTGTTGTTCGTCAGGGCCGCGCCTCCTTCCGCAGTCGTGACGATCTTCACCGGATGGAAGCTGAAAACAGTGACATCGCTGTAACGGCAGTTGCCGATCGGTTCACCACGATACCTGCCGCCAATAGCGTGGGAAGCATCCTCGATGATCCTGAATCCGTATCGCTTTGCGAGTTCATGGAACTCCGCCATAGCGCAAGGTTGACCGGTGAGGTGCACGAGAACGACGATCTTCGGAAGCGCGCCTTCCCGGGCCGCCCTCATTAACTTGCGTTCAAGTTCCGCCGGAGAGAGATTATAGGTCCGCGGATCCACGTCCACGAAGTCTACCCTCGCTCCGCAATAAAGCGCGCAGTTGGCAGACGCGACAAAGGTAAGAGGCGTTGTCCACAACCAGTCGCCGGCGCCTAATCCCATCGCAAGACAGGCGATATGAAGCGCCGACGTTGCACTGTTTGCCGCCAAGGCAAATTTAGCGCCAGTGCACTCTACAAGAGCCTCCTCGAAGCGAGGCACCATTGGCCCTTGCGTGAGAAAATCGGAGCGGAGCACTTCTGCAACTGCATCGATATCTGCCTGCGTAATGTCCTGGCGGCCGTAGGGGATCATCTCTTAGACGCTCCCAATCTTTTCGGCATTTGCGGCAATCCAAGCTTGCAACTCTTCCGAAGTCATCCATGCGGAATTGTTATCGCTCGTATAGCTGAAACCGGGAGGAACCTTCTTACCATCCTTGATGCGCGCTTCCGATGATGTCCAGTTGTGGATGGCGGGAAGTATCTTGAAATGCTCTTCATACTCGTAGGTATGGAAGGCATCCTCTTCACCAATCATTTGCTCGTGAAGCTTTTCGCCGGGCCTGATCCCGACGAGTTCGAGCTTCGCTTCGGGGGAGATCGTGCGAGCGAGATCCGTAACCTTCATCGAGGGGATCTTTTTGACGTATATCTCCCCTCCCTCCATGTCGTCAAAGGCATGCCACACTAGCTCAACACCCTGCTCGAGCGAGATCATGAAGCGTGTCATTCGCTCGTCTGTGATCGGCAAGACGCCCTTATCTTTGATCGACAGGAAGAAAGGAATTACCGATCCGCGAGATCCCATAACATTGCCGTATCGGACGACGGCGAACCGGGTATTATGTCCGCCGGCATAGGAGTTTCCGGCAACAAACAGCTTATCTGACGCCAGCTTCGTCGCGCCATAGAGATTGATTGGGCTGCTCGCCTTGTCAGTGGACAAAGCAACGACCCGTTTCACGTTCTTGTCGATGCAGGCATCGATCAGGTTCATCGCGCCATTGATGTTCGTCTTCACGCACTCAAACGGATTATATTCAGCAGTCGGCACGATCTTGGTCGCAGCCGCATGAACAACATAGTCCACTCCGTCCAGAGCCCGATACAACCGCTCGCGGTCGCGAACATCACCAATGAAGAAGCGGACGCGTGGATCGCCTCCGTATTTCTTCGCCATTTCCCACTGCTTCATCTCGTCTCGAGAGTATATGATAATCTTTGCAGGGTTATACTGGGCGAGCGTCATGGGAACAAACGCATTTCCAAACGATCCCGTTCCCCCAGTAACAAGTATCGTGCTTCCAGAAAGCATAATTTCTCCTTTGATGTTCTCACGCAAGAATTTATTAGGTGACTCTGATGACACAAGAATTACATCTCGCAAGCACCTACCAGCTTCTCACGTATTAGTACGGCAATAGTGAACCTGCCGGAAAGCCACTCAAGTTCACCGTCGGGCACCTCTGACCAGAATCAGCGGCTCTGACGATCAAACTGAGTTCTGTGATCTGTGGGCTGGGCTTCATTCGGCTAGGCCACTGGCTTGGATATTTTCATGTATCCCGCGACGTTCAATGAACCCCGACGGGAATCTCGGGGCCCTAGTTACTAAGAGTGTCCACCTGTGACAAGCAAACCGGTCAAAAAAGATGCGATGCCGCCCCGGAGACGAGGGTCACCGCACGGGATTTTCTGCAGATAAAACTCTCCCGGCAGATCTTAAGTGAAGAACTTACCAGCCAGTCGGCTGATATGCGGGTCCCCATCCCTCAGGAACTTTTCGACCTCATCCATGTGCCAGAACGGCACGCCTACGGGGTCGTTTGTAACGGGACGATGCGAATACTTGAAAGGCACGCAGACGTCTTCCGTCCCCATGTACTTCAGCAGGAGCGCTGCGCGCTCCATCTTTTGCCGGTCAGGCTGCTCCCATTCATCAGCGCAAATGATTCTTTCGTAGTCCCTCCGTGACTCCGGATAAATCAACTCGATCGGGTAATCGTGCTTCCCGAAGTGGCTGGCCATGGCCACGGGAACGCCCTGGGCACACAGTTCAAGCGAGGACGTCCCGTTCCAGAGGACGGCAAGATCGAGATACTTTATAAGGTCCTGGTTGTTAAAACCGGTGTGCGGAAGGATCAAAACATTTTCGGGAATGTCCATGTCCCCGATGAGATCCAGCCAGTATTCATTCAAGTCGCGAGCGATTTCAGGTCTCAGCTCGTGAGGGTGCGGCTTCAGGACAATCAGATTTGACGTCGATCGGGCAGTTGCCACCGTGTGACGCAGCCAATCAGCGATGTTCTCGTGCCCCGGGCCGCCGTCGAACGGAACAGCCATGTCGCAAAGGATCTTGCCGTAGACGCCGATGACCTTGCGGCCTGCCTGCTTTGCCCGGATCAACGTCTCCTCGTATTGAGTGTGAGATGTGTTGCCTTCGAGCCGACCAACGCGGTTATGGTTGAGGACTCGATCGATGTCTTCCTTGTACCGCTCATATAGCCCGTCCTGCTTCAACCATTCCTCGAAGCGATCGGGCCGCGCCAGGAAGGGCAGCCGGTATAGAGGATGCTTCGTCAGGTTATCAAGGCTGACGGTTGTCGCAACCTTGCTCTTCAAATTGCTGTAGTAGTTCTCGTAAGCTGGCCCCATATGAATGAAGCCAACGTCATACTTCGACGCATTCTCGAGGGCGAAAGCCCGGTACACGGAGAACGGAGCGGAATGCGATCCGGCATTTATGAACCGTACCGGCATTCCGCGCTTCATTACTTCTCTCTCGATAGATTTGCAGGCTGTCAGGGCTTTGTCGCATCGTATCAAGTAGTAACGGAACCACCGGAAGATCAATGGATCATTTATGTCGAAATTGAACGCGCGAAATTTTTGCGTCATTATTTCGAAGATCGATTGATAGAAGTTGATCCCATACGCCACGACTTCACGCCCAGCCCAATTGATTGTCCACTCGTTGGCTAGGCTTCCGAACAAATCGCGATCCGTATGAATAACTCTCTCGACCATTCCGGCGTGCTTATCGATCCATGCGATGCCGGTAGGCTCATTCCTGAGCATCCCTTCGTCCAGCTGAACTACGGCGTACCCCTGGCGCTTGAGTTCCAGAAGAACGGGAACCACCATTGATATCGTGTTCAGGCACCCGAATGACCCAAGAAATACCACTCCTCTCGGCAATTTAGGCTGAGCTACCGCATCCAAAATTTTCGATGCTTGAGACAGAAAATCCACACGAGCAAGCTCTTCCCGGATTGCCGCCAACTCTCTCTTGGCAGGACCACCCCCCGCCGCAACTGCCACTGCTGAGGCGTGGTTCAGCCAGGCTGAAGCCTTATCCAACTCCCCACTGTTCGCATAAATGGTAGCGATCTTGCGCCGGTAACTGTTCTTTTTGTATTTCTTCAGAAGAAAACAGGCAACGGTAGCAGCAGACGAGTATCGACGTTCATACGTGTAGCAGTTTGAAAGAAGATGCAGAAAGAACTCTTCCGGAATCTTGCCCTTTTGCTTGGCCAGAAAGCTTCTCGCGCCCTTATAATTGCGAGCCCTGACTAACATGTTGAAATATTCGCTCACCGTCTTCTTGTAGTGCGACATTTCTTCCTTAGCAACAGCCACAGCATCATCAAGGATCGACCTCTTATAGGCACTTATACCTCGTTTATCATCAACAGTTATAGCCATTTGGAGGAGCTGCATCCCGACAGTCTTCGGAATACTTGCACTACGACTTTGATAGAATGACGTGACCTTAGCCTCGGCGGTCCTATAGATTTCGATAGCGAGTTGCCGCTTGGGCTGAACAATCAGCTCGGGCCGTTTTGAAGCTTTGAAAAGCGATGCAACAATAATCTGAGACAACTTCGCGAGCTCAACGACATCATCAGCATCGAGGCTACCGAGGAGGTCGTATGAGAGCTGGCGCATCTCATCAAGCATTCGATGATGTGAGAGGTGGTCAAAAATCTTCAACAATACGGCGAAAAACTGCGGGTCGTGCCGCAACCAATGAAGATTGACATCAAAGAAATGCCACAAGGGTTTGCCGTCGACCGGCTTGCGGCCGAATTTACCTTGCTCAGAGCGAACCGGTTCGTAGGCTTCCAGAAGAAGCAGGAAATCACTGCTAGAGGCCGTTTCCGGCATTAACTCCGCTTTTCGGTTCAGTACCTGCTCAGCATCATCGAACTTGCCGATGAGCATGAGGCATGACGTCAGGTCAGCGGCGTCTTCCATTGCGAAATTCTGCGGAGCGATATCCTTCAACCGCTCGATCGCTTCCGAAGGTTCCCCCGATTGAGCGATGCTTCTAAGTGTCCAGAAGACGCCGCGGTTGTCGCCGCCATCAAGAGCACGTTGTACGAGGTAATCCACGACTTTCGCGCTATCAACGCCCGGTCCGGCCAGCAGGTCCAGCAAACCACTTTGGCCCTCGGAGAAGAAGGTGGTCTCGCTCTGGAGGTAGGCGTTCTTCTGGAGCGCATCGACGAGCCGGGTACACAGATCGGCGTCGATCGCATGATGCTCGAAATGACTAGCTATCTGCTCGGCAAGTGCACGAGGTGTGCCGTACTTCTCTAGCACCAACGCGAGGATTGCATGCTCGAGCTCAGCAGCCGCTCCGCGACTTCCCACGCAATAGGTTGGATAAAGGATGTAGGCGGCTGCGAACACTTCCTCCAGCGTCCGCTTCGCCGTGCGCCGCTCGCTCTTATGCCGGTCGTCGGTAAGCCCCCATCCGGCATAGAACGGCTCCCCGAAAACGCTGACCTTCTTGCCTCGCAGTGCGCTCTCAAAGCCCATCAGGGAGGTGAGCGTGTAGACATGATCGACAGCGTTCAACAGTTCTTGAAAATCATAGTCGCCAGAGATGATCGTAGCGATATCGGCAACTTCCCTGGGATCGGAGATTGCATCCCTGTGCCCCCCGAGGACATCGGGGTGGGGTTTGTAGATAATCTCCGCATCCTTATTTTCCGAATGCGCGATACGGACCAAATCATTGTTCGAATACTTTACTTTGGCCCCATATTTGATCGATGCATCGGACTCCACCTGACCAATGACCAATACCCTGCGCCTTCGGGACGGATGCAGCTCCTTCAGCTTGACGTTCCGGGTGACATTGTACTTCGTCAGGCCATATTGGAGGATCAAGCTCCTGCACTTGTCCGCGCGCTTCAGGAGGTCCCCTTGCGTCGCGGCGTCAAAGCCCTCGATTAGGCGCTCGAGGTCGGACGGACGGGATCTGTCGAAATAAATCCCAGTCTTGTCGATCGCGCAGGAAAGCGGATCGATATGCGCCGCTCCCAGCCCGACCGAGCGAAGGAACCCGTCTTCTATCCTCCAGATCGGAATGGAATGGCGCTCGGCGTAGGTGATCGCGCCCTTCTTTTTCTGCATTCCCCAGAAAGCGATAAGGCTGGGCGGATGCTTCTTGAACCCGGCGTGCTGAACGCGCCATGGGGTATTCTTGCGCGCGAAGGCGACCCGGTAATCCGACAGAAACTTCGCCGCCACTTCCCGCTTCCAGGGGGAGAAGCCAAACAATACCGCGATAGGTTTGTCAGCCCCTTCTTCGAGCCAGGCATCGCCAACTACGTCAAACGCTTCTAAGCCTGCAACTTTAATATCCGAAACGACCGTTTTTGGCTTCGTCCGCTTGCCGGCACTGCCTACATGCAAGCCCAACTTTTTCATCACATACTTGACGTGTTTAGCTCCCACGCGGCGATATGCCTGTTGGATAGCTTGTCCGAGTTTGTTGCGTTGCAGCACTTCTTCACCACTTTGGGTACAAATATGAATTTGTACAACCTATACTCGTTAAACCGCAGCCTCTGTACCGCCTCAGATCGCTCAAAAAGTCAAGACAAAATGAGTAACACTGGACCACAATACCGGGTCCCTCAAAGGCGGTCCTCCCGGATCTCCCGCGCTGAAACCATTATCAACGCTAGGCCGAGAAAGACGCAGGCGAGCGCGATATCGAGGACGTAACCCTCATCGAGCCCATCGGCTCGATATTCGGGATACATGGCGCTTCGAAACCACATAATGATGTGCGCGAGCGGATTGTAGAGAATGAAATCGCGGATCGGTCCAGGCATATTTTCTGGCAGGAAGAAGACGCCCGAGATGAGGAAGAGCGGCCGATTGATGATGCCGAAGATCTTATCATAGAGCGAAAAGCGGGCGAACATCACGATGTTGACCGTGCCTATTCCCAACCCAAGGACCGCAGCGGCACCGGCGGCCTCGACCATGCCGGCGAGATCCATCGGCTGGCTGACGCCGCCGAGTTCGATGATCAGGAAGAGAACGAGCACCGACACTAAGGCGTCCGTCATCAGCTGCAGGATGAAGCGCGAGACGATCGCGTCGAAGGGCGATACGACCGGATAGGAGAGCAGCGCCTTGTTCGCCTTCATCGTGCCGGCCATGAAAGAGGACATGCGGTGGTAGAAGATGAAGGGCAGATAGCCGCTGGCGAAGAACAGCGGGAAGCTCAATCCGAGCGCCGGCATGCGGGCGAAGACCTGGAAGATCAGCGTCATCATCGTCACATGGGCGACCGGGTCGAAAATCGCCCAGAGATAGCCGCCAGGCTTCGAGCCGTAACGCGTCGACATTTCCCGCACGATGAGCGCCGCCGTCACTCGGAGATGCTGTTCGATGAGTTTCACGTAGGGCCTCGTGTGGATTGTAATGCTGCGGGGTTGCGGCGGCGAGTTTGTCGCCGCGGATATTCCACAATCCGCTCTTGCTGGCAAATTTTTGACGAGCCGCGCGGCCTGACGGATGGGCCTATAATGCTTTTGCCGATTGGCGCACTGCGTATCGACGCACCTTCCTATTTGCTCGCGCTCGGCGCCTGACGTTTTCCACTTGCCGTGGTGTTGGGCTCGGGAGCCCTGAACAGTGCCACCCCTTGAACCTGCTCCTCCCGTTCGATTGCGACTGGCGTGCTAAATACTGGTAGGGGGTTCTCCACCAGTCTCTGACCGAATTGGTTCGATTGTCGAGCACCAGGTCTCCTTCGCTGGTCCGTACAGTGAGGACCGTGTGCCCGCCGCCGCGAAAGCGGGCGACGGTCAATAGCAATGCGGAAGCCGGCCAGCTGCGCTTCAGAAGCTCGCGCTTTTTCGCAATGGCGAAGTCCTCGCAGTCTCCGTATCTGGCTGGTACCCGCCAGTCGTCGTCCTTGCCAACATTCGCACGGTCGCTACGCTCCTTGACCCGGGCATTGACGGCGGCATTGACCTGTTTGAGTTCATTGCTTTCTGAAGCCGCAGAACAACCGTTTCTGTTGCTCCCCCGGTCCCGCACACCCACGGCTCACGTGAACAGAACGAGTAAAAAGCGGGCGGCGCGAAAGCAGTTCCGGCCAATTTCATGACCGTACCGGCATCAGCGGCTTCGGAGACGAATGTCAACGTTATAAAAGCGGCCTGCGTAAAGAACCATTTCATGAATCTCTCTCCAATGGCGGAGAAGTTACGCCCAACAACGCTCGAAGCTGGCCGGGGCTGCAGGATTGGGCAAGAAATCTACGCCGGCGCCCGTACAAAAACCGCGCCTCCAGTTCGCAAGAAAATAGGTCTGAAATTAGGATAGATGTCCGGCCGACGGCGCTTCGCTAAATTTAGCGCGTACGGGAGCAAAGGCCGGTCAGCGGCTTGGTTCGATACCCTTCGGATACAATAACAGTGCTTCCTTCAAAGCGAGGACGGGCAAATCAGGCCTCGTAGCAGTGCACGCGCTGCGACCGGATTTGCGGATCTTGCGAATGACATCTGAAGATAGACGCGCGCGCCCTTCGCACGCACATCGATCAGGAAGCGCCGACCACCGTCACGTGGCCGCAAGCGTGCCCCGTCCAGGAACCGCAAAAGTCCCCATGGTCCGGGCGTGCTCTTCTTCTCTACAACAGCGCCACCACCGAAGGATATTTCAAAACCGCGCGCCGGTGACGGTCCTGGCCAGTTCAAGGTGACAGTTTCTCCGGACGTGACGACCGGGACATGAGCACCGCCGACCGAGATCGTTGCTGCTCCTCTTTGAGCGAGCGCCTCAAGCGCGATCGGAACGTCGGGCGACGCTCCCTGTTGAAAGAAGGCGTCGCCCACGGCAAGGGCCTTTTGGAAAAAGGCTGCGCTTTCGGGTTTGTAGCCAGAAAGTCGCGCTTCCGGCTTCCAGCGCCACGGCGTTGTCGACGTGTCCATCAATTGCGCCAGCTGCGCACGAAAATAGCTCCCGACTGTGCCGTCAGGGGCGAAGATTCGAGCCACTTCGGCGATATCAGCATCAGGCCCATCAAAGAAGGGGTAACGACCGCTCACGGCGGCTTGACAGGCGGTCGCGATCTTAGAACCCCATGGTGTCTGAGGTCTCGCTGGTGCGACAGGATCCGCAGGAGCTTCAGGTGGGACAGGATCCGCAGCAGCTTCGGACACTTTCGGTACAGCCGTCTGTGCAATCACGTCCTCGACGATCTGCACGACAAGAAGGGGGGCTTGCTGCAATGCTACAATTGAGTTGGCGCGCTCCCGAGCGTCCATGAGGGATTTCTTTCCGAGCTCCGCATCTGCATCGAGAACGGAGAGGGCTACGTTCAACGACACAAAGAGATGGGAGATGTCCGACATCCGCCCTTGCTCCACGAACTGTATAGCCGGACCCAACGCCGCTGCGACGCGAAGCTGGTTGGCATGGCTTCGGTTGCGATCGGTGCCGCCGGACTGGCGCCAGGCCTCTCGAATTAGCGCCGAAAGCGGCGAGTTGCTCGCGCTCAGCGCACCGCTGATTACTACGGCGGTAGGTTGATCGGGAAACGGCCGGACGCGAAGATCACCGAGGTATTGCGACCATGCCTCGAGTGTGCGCTTTTGAAGAAGATCCAATACCGCGTCGGTGGTTGCCGTGCCGTCAGCTGCCAGGAGTGTAGCGGCCTCCGAGCTTGCCCGCCGGATCGCCTGCTCCACGCCGCCAGACCGAGCATGGTTCCATCCAGCCTCCGTAAATAAGCCCGGTACGCCACGTTCGATCGGCAAACCCGACCTGTTGATCAAAATCGCGTCGAGGCCAGGGACCGCCTTGCCAAGAGACCACGAAGGGAGTGCTGACGTTTCCTCAGCCCGGGTCAATTCGAGCAAGGCGCGCTCACTCGCCAATCCCTCAGAAGCGAACTGCCGTGCTTGGGAAATCGTTTCGGGATCCGGAGATGGAATGCCCACCGGGGCCTTGGACATAGCGGCAACATGCTGGGCAAGATGCGCCAGGTCGGGAAAGGTACCAGCCCGGTCGGCGACCCAGCCCGCCAGAAAATGGGGCTGCCAGCCAGATGTGCCCTTCAGTATCGACCAGGCACGCAGTGAATCGTAGAGCGCGCTCGGCTCCCCCTCCGTTGCGAGGGCAACACCAAGGGCCTCGGCGAGAGGCTCTGCAATAAGCGCATCCGCCACGTCGCTATAGCGGCGACGCGCAGCCGCACCCGGGTCGACGCTCTCAACATAATGAATGAGGCCGAGCGGCGAGCGAGCAGCATCCTGCTCTACGAGGCGCACTGCGGCGGCGAAGGAATCGAGCTGAGCCGCGCGCGCGGCCGGAGTTTGAGTGTTGCCAGCTTCGATAACTCGTCTCACTTCGGGCAATTGCGCCAGAAGCTGCTCGCGAAAACGCCATTCGGCCCACGCTACCCAGGCCACAAGGACCGCGAAGAAGAATGCGACCGCGACGAAAACCAGGCCGCGATCTGCTCGGGTTTTATGCTTCTCACCGACCGAATGGGCAGCTTGAACTGCCTCGTTGCAGTGCCCAAGAAAACGGGCAAGATCACGCCGCGCCGGCCCGCTTCTGGCTGCCTCGGCCGCCCGGTCGGCGAGGCGTTTCGGATCAATGCTCAAGCTAATTGGCAGCGCGGCCGCCAGCGCCCGCTCCCATCGCCGTGTTGGCAGCGCCGGGTTATTGTGCGCACGCGCATCGAGCAATGCGATAAGCGCATTGCGTGCATCGAGGAGCCAGTCCGACGGAATGTTCATGCGGCGCGCTTCGGTCTCGAATGCAGCCACGAGCGTGCGGGCAGTCGCAGCCAACTCATTTGGATCCGGTCTATTCTCACTTTCGGCCCGCTTTGCCAGGGCAAGCAGTGGCTGCGCCAGTGCAGGAAGAACGTCTGCTCGCATTCCATCGTGACCCGGAAGTCGAGCATGGTCTTTCACAGCTTGCCCTCTGCGGCCCATTTTCGAAGCAGCGCCTCGCCGACCTCGAAGTGCATGGAATCTTCGCGACCATAGCCCGCACCCCAGTACCAGCCGGCATCGTTGAAAAATTCCGCGAGCACCACGAGTCCGAACTGCGTGCTGCCATCCCCCATCCTGTCGAGGTCCCTCTTGAGCGTCAGGTCGACGGCTGCCCCCCATGCGTGGGACGATACGGACTTGGCAGAACCGCGGACATAACGCGCGCAAAGCGCACCAGCCGTCCCGATCGCGGCAAAGATGTCCGGCTCCTCTTTTTTCAGGCGCTCCAATATCTGGCCCAGGGAATCGAGCGCAGGCCTGATCATCGTCAGGCGGAAGTTTCCGAAATTGCGGGTCTCAAGAGTTCTCACCAATCTCGCATTGGTGACCGGCTGGCAGTTTGTGGAATATGCACTTCGCGGCTCGCCGAGGATTTCGCGGAGCACCCCCGGTCTGGGACGGATGACGCCGTCGTTGAAGCGCTTCTTTGCCAATTGCATTGGCTCCGTCAGGTTTTCGGTCTCCTGTGGCGGCGCCATACCGCCGAATTGATCGATGGCGAATGCGGGCTCGCTGGGAGGTTTGTCGAGTGGCGGCACGACCTGGCTCGGCGAAACAGGTTCTGGGCGAGGCGCTTCCGCCAATTCTGTAAGTTTTCTCTTGAGTGCGTTGAGTTCAGCGCGCAGGGCCTGAATCTCATCGTCCTGTTGAGCAAGCTGTAGAGCAAGGCGGTCGATCTTTGCCGCATTCGGATCCTGCTCCGTGTTTCGAAGCAGGTCTGCAACGAACGCGAAGGTCGCCGCCGCAAGAATGATGCTCATGCCAATGACGACAGCTGCAATCGGGTTGAGTGGCCTCAAGGCGTTGCAGCTCCGTCAATCCGAATTACAACCACAGAGACGTTATCCGGCGCGCCGTGATCGAGAGCGGCTGTAACCAGTCGACGACAGGCAGCGTCAGGGGCCGATTCCGCATTCATGCATGAGATGATCTCGGCCTCTGAAACGCAGTCGGTCAAACCGTCGGAACAAAGGATCAAGATATCCCCGGGCTCCAACGCGACCTCGGTCGTTCCGACATCCAGCCGATCGGCTGCTCCGATTGCCCGCGTGACAACGTGGGCTTGCGGGTGCTGCCACACTGCGCCCGGCGTCAGGTCGCCATTATCGAGAAGTTCCTGCACGACCGAATGATCGTGTGTAAGCTGCGACAGCTCCCCTCCTCGCAGGCAATAAGCCCGGCTGTCTCCCACCCATGCGATTGTCGCTGCGCGACCATCAACGAGCGCGGCCACTGCTGTTGCGCCCATCTGCTCTATATTTGCCGAGGCCGCCCATCGACGTATGGCGGAATTGGCCGCCTGGAGCGCTCCAACGAGATGAGCGCACGAAATCGGAGCGTGCGGTAGAAGAGCAAGCTGCTCGATAACCATGTCAGCAGCGACGTCGCCATGGCCGTAGCCGCCCATTCCGTCGGCGACAGCCCAAAGTGCGCCTGAGGGATCAGTGAGAATCGCGTCCTCATTGCTTTTGCGCACATGACCGGTGTGGCTCAGCCCCGCCCCCTCCGGCCTGCCCAGCCGGTTAGGAACGCGCGTCGATGAACTGTCCCGCGAATCCTGGCTCATGAACGGATGAACCCTCTAATTCGCTCCATCGCGAAGCCGCTACCTGAAAGGTTGCCCCTCAAGTTATCCTATAGTAATTTCACAGGAGGCGAAACCTCTTCGCCAATGGGAGCCCAAGATGATGCGCCTGCCGGCTGCGATTCTAACGGTGTTTCTTGCTCTATTCTTCGTCCCCCAAAGTGACTTGAAGGCACAGGAACTAACCGATTCTACGCTCAAAGAGCGCTTTCAGCGACAAATAGAGTTGTTCAAGGCTGCAGGGGATTCGAAGCTCGGAGCCACGCGCGGTCTGGTCCTTACCAATCCCGGGTCAACGGTAGAAGCCACGCCGTTGGCAATTGACGCGCCTGGCGAAGCGAAAATCGCTCCGGCTTCCCCTCCTGCTCCTGCGACCCAAGGCATCCAATCCGCTCCAGATAGCAGCGATGTGGCTCAGCCCTCGACACCCGCGCCTACGGGGGCGTCGCCGACCACAGGCGTTTCCGCTGCAACGACCGCCGATCCGCAGACATATTGGAAGCTGCCGCCTACTGATCAGATTAATGTGCGCGTCAATTTTGCCTTTGACTCCGCTGCCATCGCCCCGGACCAAAAAGCAACGTTGCGTCAGCTTTGCAGAGTCATGAAGGAGATGGACATCAAACTCGTCCGGGTCATAGGGCACACCGATGGTGTCGGAGGTGCGGCCTACAATCACAAGCTGTCGACGCTGCGAGCGAAGGAAGTAACGCGGTTCTTCGCGGACGAGTGCGAGATCGCTCTCGAACGTCTCGAGGCGGTTGGTGTAGGCGAGCAGTTTCTTCTCAACCCGCAAGACCCGAAGGCTGACGAGAACAGGCGCGTGGAGTTTCAGGCCGTAAGTTGAGAAGGCGGCCGCATCGTCAGCAAGGCTGACGGTCATTCGAACGAGTAGGTGAAGCCTTCCTCAGATGCGCCGACCGTGACCTTGGTCAGGCGTTTGCCTTCGAGCGACCAATTCAGAACGCCTTTGCTCAACGCCGGTAGAAGCGTGTTGGTCAGGATCGCGTCGATCATGCGACCTCCCGATTCGACCTCGGTACAACGCGCCTTGACCAATTCCCGAACTCCGTCCTCGATGACCAGCTCAGCATCATGGCTGGCGCGTAACCGGCGCGCGATTTTCCCGAAGTGATGTCGTGTTATTGCCTCGATCATCGCATCGGAGAGCGGATAATAGGGGATGACAATAACCCGTCCGAGAAATGCCGGCGGAAATACCTTCAGCAATTGCGGCCGCAGTACGGCTTCCAACTCCTCAGGTGGGGGCCGCATCCGGCCTCCATCGGTAAGCTTCATGATGGCGTCTGAACCAACGTTCGAGGTCAGCAGTATGAGAGTGTTGCGGAAGTCGATCCGTCGACCCTCGCTGTCGTCCATCATCCCTTTGTCAAATACCTGGAAAAAGATCTCGTGCACATCCGGATGTGCCTTCTCGACTTCATCGAGCAAAATGACAC
The DNA here is from genome assembly GCF_002531555.1 of Sinorhizobium sp. BJ1. Taxonomy (NCBI): domain Bacteria; kingdom Pseudomonadati; phylum Pseudomonadota; class Alphaproteobacteria; order Hyphomicrobiales; family Rhizobiaceae; genus Sinorhizobium; species Sinorhizobium sp. BJ1. The sequence goes on along the minus strand of NZ_NWTH01000017.1, from coordinate 103,814 downwards.
AATAGGGTCGTCGTCTGACGGCTTCGGTCAGGACGCCCCCCTTGCCATAGCCAACATAGCCCGGAGGCGCACCCTTGAGAGTGGAGACTGTATGGGCCTCCTGAAACTCGGACATGTTGATGCTGATCAGATTCTGTTCGCCGCCATAGAGCGCCTCGGCGAGAGCCAGTGCAGTTTCCGTCTTACCGACCCCGGACGGGCCGCACAGCAGAAAGACACCGACGGGCTTTTCGGGAGAGCCTAATCCGGCTCGGCTGGTCTGTACGCGCCGAGCGATCGACTCCATCGCGATGTCCTGACCGACGACACGCTCTGACAGAACGTTTGCCAGCTGCAACGCCTTTTCGGTCTGGCTGGTCAGCATCCTGCCAACCGGTATACCTGTCCAATCCTGTACCACCGAGGCCACGGCATTCCTGTCCACGGAAAGCAGTATGAGCGGGGTTTCACCCTGTGCATCGGCAAGTTCCGCCATCAGCGTCTTGAGCCGCACAAGGTCCGAATTCTGGTCGGCGATCGCTCCTTCGCTGGCTCCCGACGCGGGCTCATCCACAATTGGGGTTGCTGCCGCTTGATCGCCTGCCGCCCCGTCGGCCAACGCATGGTCGAGTTCGACTCCCTTTCCGCGCAGCCTCGCTCGCAGATCGAGAATTTCAGAGACCATGGCCTGCTCCTTTTCCCAGCGAGCCTTTGCGGCTAGCAAAGCGGATTCGGTTTCGGCAAGAGCGGCTGCAACCTTGGCCTGGCGGTCCTCAATTTCGATGCCGATCGCGCCTTCGCGCCCGATGATCGCCTCTTCGATCTCAAGAGACTGCTTGCGTCGCAGAAGGTCTTCGACTTCCGCCGGCGTGGCGTGCTGCGATACAGCCACGCGCGCGCATGCGGTATCGAGGAGGCTGACCGCCTTGTCGGGCAGTTGGCGCGCCGGGATATAGCGATGCGAAAGGCTGACGGCCGTCTCGATCGCCTCGTCGAGAATCTGCACCTGATGGTGCTTCTCCAACACGCTTGCCACACCGCGCAACATCAAGACGGCGCCCTCTTCATCGGGCTCTTCGACCTTGACCACCTGGAAACGTCGCGTCAAAGCGGGGTCTTTCTCAATGTACTGCTTGTATTCGGCCCAGGTCGTTGCAGCGACCGTGCGAAGCTCGCCGCGCGCCAATACGGGTTTAAGAAGATTTGCGGCGTCTCCTGTTCCCGCTGCACCGCCTGCCCCGATCAGAGTGTGAGCTTCGTCGATGAAAAGAATAATGGGTGTTTCCGATGCCTGAACTTCATCGATAATTGTCTTCAGCCGCCTTTCGAACTCACCTTTGACGCTCGCCCCCGCCTGCATCAAGCCGATGTCGAGCATGTGAAGCGACACCTCTTTGAGCGGCGGCGGCACATCGTCTGCAGCAAGGCGCAGAGCAAAGCCTTCGACGACCGCGGTTTTACCCACACCGGCTTCGCCCGTCAGGATCGGGTTGTTCTGTCTGCGACGCATGAGGATGTCGATGATCTGCCGTATCTCTGGGTCGCGGCCCAGAACCGGGTCAATTTTTCCGTCGCGTGCACGTCGAGTGAGGTCCACGGCATATTTCGCCAATGCGGACTCAGCCCCTGAGGGGCGTCTTTTCCGGGATGGTTCGGGAGTCTCTTCCCTGCGGGTACTTTCAAGTGATCCAGCAAGGACGTCGTCAAACCGGGCGATGACGGAGTCTGCATCGATCCGATCGAATTCAACGCTGATCTTCGATAAAAGCCCGTCCAGCACGGGCAACTTCCTTGAGGCTATGAGGACAAAGGCTCCACGCACCTCTTCGGATCCGAACTGCAGGCTGGCGAGGCTCCACGCCTCCTGGATGGCGTGAAAGATGTGGTCGGAAAACTCCTCGATCGAGGTCGCGCCATAGGGTAGTTTGTCTATCGCCCTTGCCATGTCGGCGGCGAGGCGGCCGAGATCCACGCCGGCATCTCTCAGGATCAACTGAAAATCGGCACGGTCGACAAGTGCCAGTTGTTCGATCCAGTGAACGAGTTCAACATAGGGATTGCCGCGAAGCTTGGCCGCGTCCGCCGCCGCCTTGAACGCACGCAGGCAAACGGGGTTGAGCTTGCCGACCAGTTCCTTGCGCTTGAAGCTTGGAGAAGACATGTTCGGCTGCATGTCGGTCGGGCTCCTGCCAGTGCTTTTGAAGGGGCGCAGCTAGTCTTGGATCACTAGTCACAGCGTGCCACATTATAGTATTCTTGACAAATAATCAGCCAGCACGTTCTTAATGAATATTGTGGTAGCGTGGTTTCCATAGGGTGCGTTTGGAGACTCCATATGCTCGATCCACTGCCCGGGGACATCTTTCGCAAGGGCCAGGTGCTCAACAACACCTACGAGATAGAGGGCCTCCTTGGCCGCGGCGGAACGGGCGAGGTCTACAGAGCAAGCAACCGCATCACCGGCCGTGTGGTGGCGATCAAGGCACTGAACCAAGAGTTGTCGGCAAATGCCAGTTACCTCGAGCTCATGAAGCGAGAGGAAGAGGTTCGCAGCATCTCGCATGACGCTGTCGTTCGCTACACCGACTGCAGTCAGACGGGCGACGGGCACGTATACCTGGTGATGGATTACGTCGCAGGCACCCCGCTCAGCGACTGGCTCGAGCGCAGCGCGGCTTCCCCGCGAGATCTGCTGGTGGTGGCACACAGAGTGGCCGAAGGCCTTGTCGCTACGCACGAGCGAAAGATCGTCCATCGCGACCTTTCCCCGGACAATATCATCCTGCGTGACGGCAGACCGGAGGAAGCCGTCATTATCGACTTTGGCATCGCGAAGGACAGCACCCCAGGGGCACGCACCATCGTCGGCAACGAGTTTGCGGGCAAGTACGAATATGCCGCGCCGGAGCAGATGCATGGGCAAGCCGAACCGCGCTCTGATCTTTATGCCCTGGGAGCATCGCTACTCGCAACGTTTCGCGGGAGGGTTCCAGACGTCGGAAGGAGCCCGGGCGAGATTGTGCGTCATAAGGAACGCCGGCTTGACACGTCTGGCGTTCCGGAACCGCTGAAGACCTTGATTGACGATCTCACCCAGCCCGATCCTGCCCATCGGCCGCCAAGCGCCGCCGCCGTCGTCAAGGAAATTACGCGATTGCTGCAGCCCGGTCTCGGCGGTGCGCAGCAGAGCGGGCGCTTCGAGAAGGCCAATTGGCGACCATGGCTTGCCATCCTGCCCATCGCAACGCTGGCAGCAATCGCAGGGCTTTGGCTTTTCGGGGCGTTTGAGGACTTGTCGACGACAACGGTGCCGATCGCTACCCCTTACAAGCTTGTTGCCGGGGTGGACGGACACGGACGAGCCACGCTTACCGGTTTTGCTCCCAATGCCGGCCAGCAAGAGGCAATCGTCACGAACTTTGCCCAAGCGGTCGGGGTACCTTCCCCCGGGGGCACCCTCACTCTTGCTGACGGCGCACCGTCCGAACGCTGGGCTGAGGACATGGCCGCCTTTTTTGCGCTCGCCGCCCCGTTAGAGGAGTGGAAGCTGGAAGTTGCCGATCGGACGGTTCGCCTTACCGGACTTGCGGCCGATAACAAGGGGCGCGAAGCCGCCGTGAGCCGATTTGCTGCGGCGGCCAAAGAGGCCGGCTATGAACCTGTCGTACGTGTGGCCGCCGGCCCGCGGGATCTGTCGCCGGATCACCTGAAGTCCCTCCTGGTCCCGTTGGAGACCTGCGGGCCGCTTCTCATTCCACCGCCGCAGGCGGGTACCTATCCCCTTGGAGCGGTAGTCTCGATCCGAGGAAACGTCGCCTCCAGCAAGGACATCCAGGCCGTTCAGCAGGCGCTTGCGCCGCATCTCGGGGATCGCGAACTGCGCGTCGACACCACAGTGCTCAACAGCCAGCTGTGCGTTGTTCAGGAGTTGCTGCCGGATGCAAGGCAGGGTCCGATGACAATCGTTCTCGGATACGGCGACAAGTCCGAACCGAACATGTCCGGCATCTATTCCGTAGGCGACAACCCGGTTATCGACGTGCTGGCGCCGGCCACACTTGACGAGGGATACCTGTGGGTCGCAATCGCCGACGTCACCGGTAATCTCTTCAACGTTCTTCCGAACATCAAAAGACCGGATCATGCGCTTTCCGACCTCGGGACCGTGTCTGAGGGAATGCGAACCATCCGGGTTGCCTATCCGACGGCAGAGGGTGCAGTCGATCCGGCGAAGCTCTCCTTCGCCGTTGACAGCACATTCGGCAGAAGTCTGATCATCGTCATGCAGACCAACCAACCACTTTTTCCAGAGCTTCGCCCCACAACCGAGTCCACCAAGTCTTTTGCCGAAGATTTGCGTGCGGTGATAGCCGCGGGAAATGTCTCGGTCCTCTCTATGACCACCCGACTAATCGATACCCGGAACTAAAAATTGAATCGCGAACGGCGTGACGTGGAAATAGAACAGCTTGAAAAACTGTGGTAAAACTACATTGAGAGGGCAACATTAGTTGGGAAATGGGGGGATCTGTTGTTCGACTCCGCTCTCTGGCTAAGTCCACTGAATGGCAATAACCCCTCTGGCGAAAGCTTGCGGAATGATGGGCGATTCCACGAACTGGAACGCCTTATGCAACCTCAAATCGAGATCAGCCGAGACGAACGCAACAATCCCGTAGAAAGGGCCGAAGTACCTGTCGACTGGACAAACGTTCTTCATAAATCTGAGGAGTTGCGTCAGCACGGGCGGGATTTGCGGCTCCTGGTGATCGTTACTCGAGCCCTTGCAAATGAACAGGGTTTTGCCGGATTGGCCTCGGGACTTAACCTGATCGCTCGGACTTTCGACCTGCATTGGGAGACGATGCATCCAGAACTTCGGCGGGATTCCCCGCCTCGGGATGCGGCCCTGCGCCGGACCAACGCACTTCTCCAGCTGCAAAACGACAAGGATGGGTTATTGGGCGACCTTCGGAGGATGACCTTTTTTGCGCCCCATGGTGTTGGCCCCTTCACCGGCCGGGATTTGGAGCGCGGATCGATCGACACCCGAACCGCTCTTAGCGAGGCTGCACCTGGGCTGAGCCAGGCCGAGAAGTCGTCACTCGTAAGCGAGCATGACCGCTTATTGGATCGCATGAGAATAGGCTGCGCGGCATTTGCGGAACAATCCTCGAGCGAAGCGGCCGAGCTTGTCGCCCATGCTCGTAGTGCGGCCACTGCACTGGCGGAGCTCGAAGCATCGCTCAACCGGCAGATGGGCGGTGATGTGCGCTTCACACTGTCGGATTTGGGACGGTTCCTTCAGCGCGTGATTTCGACGCTCGAGCGAGCGCAACCCGGCTCCCGGCCGGAGATCGCAAGCGAGGAAGGCGTCGTTCGCGAGAAGGTAACTCCACAAGCGATCTCCGGCGCGGATTCGAGCCAAATCGCAACTGCGGCAGTCTTTCCGTCGCGGCTTGCCTCGCGCGAGGATGTCACAAGGTGCATCGACCTCGTCATTGATTTCTACGACCGCACGGAGCCGTCAAGCCCTATCCCTCATCTGGCGCGCAGAATCAAACGCATGGTGCCGATGAATTTTCTGGAACTCATGGAGGATCTGGCGCCCTCCGGTCTAAAGGAATTCCGGCTTTTGGCCGGCATGCCAGAAAACAAGAAATCTCGGGACGAAAGGTGACCTATGAGCGAAACTAAGGCGAAGGTAATTGAACGAAACCGGGCGCCTCGCGTCCAGATCGCCTATGAAGTGGAAACATACGGCAGCCCGACGACGATCGAATTGCCGTTTGTGATGGGCGTGATGGCTGATCTGGCCGGCGCCTCCGAGACACCAGAGGCGCGCAAGTCCGTACGGGACCGCACGTTTGTCGAGACCGACGCAAACAGGTTCGGCCGTTTCATGGAAGCGCTCAGCCCCCGCGTCAAAGCTCGGGTGAAGAACACTCTGCCCCAGCCTCCGGGCGAAGAACGCGATGAAGAGCTTGCGGTAGACCTTACCTTTACGAGCATCGCCGACTTCACGCCGGATCGTGTTGCCGAACAAGTCCCGCAGCTTGCCGAGCTTTTGAGGATGCGCCGCCAGCTTGAGGAACTGCTAGGTTTCATGGATGGTCGCATCGACGCCGAAAAACGCATCGCGCAGCTTTTGAACAATGAGCCCCTCATTGCAAAGATCGCAGACCAGGCGATCGACGATAGCAGCAAATCGGAGGTCTGAGCCATGGCCGAACAGGAAAAAGCCACCGCTGCTGGTGTCGCGCAAGCGGAGGGAGTCGATCTGGGGGAATTCAGCGAGCTTCTGGAAAAGGACTTCAAGGTCAAGAAGGATGATAGCGAGAAGCTTCAAGTCCTGGTGCAAAATCTGGCGCTTGCCGCGCGATCACGCTCGGAATCCACTGTCATCTCATCGAACGCGATCAAGTCGATCAAATCCTTGATCTCCGGCATCGACAAGCTTCTGACCGAGCAGGTCAACCATATCCTTCATGCGCCGGAAGTGCTCCAGATGGAAGGAACGTGGCGCGGGCTGTGGTACCTCGTCAACAATACCGAGACGGATCAAAAGCTGAAGATCCGCGTCATGAATATTTCGAAGGAGGACCTGGCCGATACCCTCGAGGATTACGAAGGCCAGATGTGGGATCAGAGTCCCATCTTCAAGAAAGTCTATACCGACGAATACTCGATGCTCGGTGGAAACCCGTATGGTTGCCTGATAGGCGCCTACGAGTTCTCAAATCACCCGAAGGATGTTGCCCTGCTTCGCAACATGTCCGGCATCTGCGCGTCGGCACATACTCCCTTCATTGCAGCCGCTTCCCCACGTCTGTTTCGCATGGAGAGCTGGCAGGAACTGCCGAACCCGCAAGACCTGCAACAGATCGTGTCGTCAACAGCCTATGCGTCATGGCAGTCACTGCGTGAGAGTGAGGACTCGCGGTATATTGGGCTAACCATGCCCCGAGTGCTGGCGAGACTGCCCTATGGCGCAGAAACGGTCCCTGTGAAGGGTTTTGCCTTCGAGGAAGAAGTCCAGGGCGACCATCACCGATATGTCTGGATGAATGCGGCCTTCCCGATGGGAGTGAACATAAACCGCAGTCATAAGCTCTTCGGCTGGGGCACCCAAATTCGAGGTGTCGAGAACGGCGGCGCAGTCATCAATCTCCCGGTCCACACCTTTCCGACCGATGACGGCACGGTAGCGATGAAGTGCCCGACCGAGGTCGCAATCGATGACCGGCGCGAGGCCGAGCTCGCCAAGCTCGGGCTGATGCCGATCCTTCATCGCAAGAACACCGATATTGCTGCCTTCATCGGTGCCCATTCGCTGCAGGACGATGAGACGCGAGCGGGCCGGCTGGTCGATCCGGACGCTCAGGCCAATGAGAGGTTGAGCGCGAACCTGCCCTATCTATTCCCGGTTTCCCGTTTCGCCCACTATTTGAAGGCGATCGCCAGGGACAAGATCGGCTCATTCAAGGAACGCGCAGACATGCAGACCTGGCTGACGGAGTGGATCAATCGCTACGTTCTGGCCAATCCTGCCTTCGCCGATGAAAAGGCCCGCGCAAAGCGGCCTCTGGCGGCCGCCGAAGTTCAGGTTGACAGCGTGGAGGGCCGGCCGGGCTGGTACAATGCCCGGTTCTACCTGCGACCACATTACCAGTTGGAAGGCATCAATGCTTCGCTCCGGCTCGTTTCGGAGCTGCCGTCTATGAAGTCGTGAAAAAACCAGAGAGCCGATGGAGGTTATTCATGAAAATTGATGGATTTCTAAAGGTCCCCGACATTCCGGGGCCAAGCATCCGCGATGGCCACGAAGAAGAGATCGAAGTGCACGGAGTAGAGTTTGAAATGCAAGCTCCCTTCGATCCCAATTCATTATCGAGGAGGGGCCGCGTCAGCTTGGGCATGGTCAATTTCATTAAAAACTACGACAAGTCTTCGCCCTACCTGAAAAAGGCTCTCTTCGACAACACGCTCCTGGACGAAGTCACGTTTTCGGCACGAAGAACGATCGAAGGCGAGACAAGCGATTATCTGGTCGTAACCTTAAAGGATGCATCGGTAACCAGCTACGTAATGAAGCCAAGTGAGGACGAGCCAGACCTCATCGAAGAGCGCGTCGGATTCGCTTACAAGAACATCAATTTCAAGTACGACGATAAGGACGAGGTCGAGATGGATGTCTATGTCGGCAAGTGAAACCTGGCAAAAACGGTTGGGAAGGGAAGCGAGACCGCCCGGGGGGCACCTGCGGGCGACTCGCGAAGCGATCCAGCCATCCTTGTGGGATCGCCTGGTCAATGACCTGCCGGGGCTAAGCTCGGAAATCAAGCAACTTCGGCAGGCTTTACAGAACGATATAGACGGCGAACGTCTCGATGCGCTGGTTGCCGGTGGCATTCGCCAAATCGACGCCGCTACAGATACCAGCGCCGAGCAAAAGAAGAGTTTGCACCGTCTGGTCTCGTTGGAGCGGCGTCGGGCAGAACTGGAAAGCCGCGGCGTCGTCGTCTCGACCGATGTGTTGCGTGAAGCAGTTCGGCGAGACATCGAGGCGCTGTTTAATGCGCAACGCTTCGAATCCTCGCCACTCTTGACGGACTTCGAGGCGGATCAGATTCGCGACAACCCTCCCTCGCTTGAGGATTTTCCGGAGGTTCGTCGCAGCGTGGTCAATTACGGCGTGCCGCCCTTCTCCGGCCGATCATCTCGCGATTTCGACCGTGATGAACTGGCGAAGGAAATCAGAAGCGTGCTCGCGGCATTTGAACCTCGGCTAAAGGAAAGCGCGACGAAAGTGACCGTCAGTCTCGGCGACAGAGCCACTGGTCTGAGGATCGACATCGACGCCCTGCTGCTCACCTCGCCGGCACCCGAGCGGCTACGGCTTCGAACTTTTCTCGATCTCGAGAACGGTTCGGCACGCACCGAGCTCAAGGACACCTGACATGGACCGAGTCTTCCTGGAATATTACGAGGAAGAACTCACACATATCCGCGCTCTCGCCGCCGAGTTTGCGGACATGCATCCTTCGATCGCCCGCAACCTTTCCCTGGACACGGTCCCCTGTCCCGATCCTTATGTCGAACGCCTGCTCGACGGCGTCGCCTATCTCGCCGCGCGCACCCGCCAAAAAGTGGATGCGGAGAGCGCGCGTTTTGCCCGAAGCGTGCTCGAGAATTTCTATCCCGATCTTGTTTGCCCGGCGCCGGCAACCGGCATGGCATTGCTGAAGCCCGGCCAGCAGGTTCAAACAATGGCTGCGGGGCACCTCGTTAGGCGGGGGACGCGGCTCGTTTCGAGCGCCCGCCCTGGAATTTCGACGCGATGCATCTATACCACGGCACAGGATGTGATGCTCTGGCCGCTTGCGATCGCCTCGGTCACCTACATCCAGGATCGAAGCGCACTTGCAGCAGCGGGAATAGCTCCGATCGGCGGACAATCCGGCGCCGCTGCATTGAGCATCGTCTTCGGTCGAACCGGCAAAGGCAGGCTCAGCGATTTGTCGCTCGATCGCCTTGATCTTTATTTCGCTGAAAAAAGCAAGGCGCCCTTGCTCTTCGATACGCTTTTTGGCGTCTGTTCCGCCACCGGCGCTCGCCCGGAAGGCCGCGATAATCCGCTGAGCGCACTGGCCGAGCCGGAGATGGTCGGAATCTCGGATGACGAGGCGCTGCTACCGCGCACGCGCGAAACTTTTGAAGGCTATAGGCTTTTGCGCGAATACTTTGTCGCGCCAGAGAGATTCCACTACGTACGTATCAAAGGACTGCAGGCAGTGGTTCGTCGCTGTGGGGCTGGGCTCGAACTGGTGTTTCTCTTGCGACGTCCCGTCCCCGAGCTCGCCAATATCGCAGCAACTGATTTCGAACTTTTCGCAACGCCGATCATCAATTTGTTCGAACGCAGCTGCAATGTCATCGAACTCGACCAGAGGCGCACACGGCAGGTGCTCCATGCCGACCGGACCCGCCCAGGCGATTTCGAAATCCATCGCGCAATCCGTGTCGAAGACGCTGACGCCGGGGGCCCGGACGCCGAGATACCGGCGCTCTTCAGCTTGGGCCAAAATCGTGGAAATGGCTGGGTATATTTTACCGAACGCCGCCCGCGGCGACCGAACGAGGACGAGCTGCGCCAGGGACAAACGCGAACGTCCTACGTTGGTGACGATGTCTTCGTCACGCTTTCGCGTCCAGCCCACTCGAAGGCGGCACGGCCCCTGAAACGGATCGAGGTGACGGCGCTTTGCACCAATCGTGACCTGCCGATCTTGGACGACACACCGTCGCTCTCCCTCGAGAGCGGCGATCCGGTCGAGACTATTCGGCTTCTCGGAGCGGTGCGGCCGCCGGTGCCCTCAATTCCGGCCACGCTCCCGGCTGGCGCTGTGGATGCCACGCGAGCCGATGAACTTGCCTGGCGGTTTGTGGCGCAGCTCTCGCTCAATTTTCTCAGCCTGGCAGAAGAAGGCCGCGGGGTGGACCCGCTTCACGCCCTGCTTGATCTTTACGCCCAACGCGGCGATCCAAGCCTCAGCCGGCACTTACGCGCGATTGCCAGAATTGAGTCTCGGTCTGTGATCGAGCGCCTCCCCATTCCTGGGCCGATGTGCTTTGCGCGTGGCACCGAGGTTACGCTTCATATCGACCAGTCAGTGCTTGCCGGGCATAGCGCATTGCTACTCTCCGGCCTGCTTTCGAAGCTTTTTGCCCGCTATGCGTCAATCAATGCGTTCGTGCGAACGCGCGCGCGTGTGATACAGAAGCAGGAGGATGTGCCATGGCCAATGACGCCGGGCAATCGCAGCCTGATCTGAGTAAGGACGCCAGGCCACTCCCGACTGAGTTCGACTTCTTTGAGCTCCTGCGGCGCCTGGAAGAAGACGGGAAGCTTTTTGGCCAGTCGGGCCGACCAGATCGGGAGCCGGCAAGGCTTGGACAACATGTGCGGCTCGGTTTTGCAGTGCAGGACATCACCGAAGTTGAGATGGCAACCGACAAGGCGGCAGCCCGGGTTACGGTGACAAATATCGGATTGCTCGGGCCGGAAGGTCCGATGCCCCTCTATCTGACACGTTGGGTACTGGATCGCCTTTCGCAGCGCTGGTTCGCCACGGCCGACATGCGGGAGATCAGCGATACGACATTCGTCGACTTCGTGAATGTTCTTCAGCATCGAATGATTGCACTCTTTTATCGGGCATGGGCGGACGCTCATCCATCAGTGCAGGTCGGGCGTCCGGGCGGCGGGCGCATTCGCGCGTTATCGGCGGCACTGGCCGGGCTCGGCCTCAGTGGACCAGAACGCCATGAGCCCTCAGCGATCGATACCGCCAAGCTATGTCACGCGCCTGCGCTTGCTAATCAAGTAGAAGGGCCCGAAAGGCTCACTCGATTTCTTGCCGACCTCATAAAGGTCCCGGTTCGGCTTAGGGAGTTTGTCGGCACCTGGATCGCGATACCAACAGGGCTCCAATCCCGCCTTGGGAACGCCCATGTTCGACTTGCCCAAAGCGCCACAATCGGGCCTCGCTCATTCCAGCGGCAGCAAAGAATCGAGCTCACCTTGGGGCCCTTGACGCTTCAAGACTACCTGGCTTTCCTCCCCGGCAGCGAACGGCGCGAAACCTTGAAAAGGGCGATCGCCGACTTGGTTGGATTCGGACTCGACGTCGATGTCAGGCTCGTGCTCAAGCGAGACGAAATTCCTCCGGCACGACTGGGGGAAGCGAGGATTGGACACACGGCGTGGGTCGCTCCACCCAAAGATCGAGGTGACGCAGAAGACCTGTGCATGCGCACGGTCAATGGCTGGCGGCCCGAAATGCTGGAGGCTGCGACATGCTGACCCTTACTCTCGAGCAGTCACCCCGGGTGCAAGCTGTTCGCCAGATGCGACTGGTCGAGGGCGAACTTGTCATCGGTCGCAGCGCTGAGGCCGATTGGCGTATCGACGATCCCGACATGTATGTCTCGCGGGCTCATTGCACGATCGCGTGCGTTCGCGGTCAATATCTCGTGACGGACACCTCAAGCGGCGGCCTTTTCATAGACGGGTCGCGAACACCGCTCGGGCCCGGGAATTCCGCCCCGCTGCATGATGGCTCACGCCTGCAACTCGGCGGTTATGTCATCCGCGTCGACTTCCAAGCCACCCCCAGCGAGCGGCTTTCAGAACAGACGGCTTCTCCGCCCATCGGTTTCGAGCAGGACAAGTTCTTCTCTGAGCGCAGCGAGCCGCCGCCGGCTCCCCAGCGACCGGCCGGACTACCGAACCCGTTCGAACAACCGGCTGAAACCCCTGACGAAGGTGAGGCGGCAAGACAACCACCGATGTTTGACGATCCGTTCAGTCTTGATCCTCTACCGGAATCGAGCCAGCATAAGCAGTCCTTTGATTTTTCGTGGCCGAGTGCACCATCGCAGTCTCCCGCCTTTGAAACACAGGCGGCGCCACCCCGCGCCCCGGAGCAGCATGCGAAACCGGCGCCGACGATAGCGGCTCCCTCTGAAACGGAGCTTCGTGAAGCCTTCCTTCGCGGATTGGGGCTGAGCGCCGGCGAGTTTCCGACATCCGACCCGGTCGCACAGATGGAGAATTTCGGCCGGGAATACCGGATGATGCTTGAAGGAATGATGCATCTCCTGCGCAAGCGTGCCGAAGAAAAGGGCGAGGCCAGGATCGTTCAGACGGTGGTTGGAGCGTCCGATGTTAACCCCCTCAAATTCCTGCCTACAGCGGACGATGTAATTGCGACGTTCCTGGCTCAACGCAGCGTCGGCTTTCTTCCTCCGCAGGCAGCGATCAGCAGCTCCATCCGCGATCTCGCCCACCACCATGTAAGAACGTGGCGCGGCGTGCAGGCGGCGCTTGCGAGAATGATCGAGCGCTTCGACCCAGCGGCTCTGGAAGGCGAACTGAAATCCCTTTCAGCGTGGGACGCCCTGCTGGCCGGTGGCCGGCGGGCGAAACTCTGGGAGCTATATGAGAACCGCTATCGCGAAATTGCCAAGAGTGCGACGACGCGCTTCCTGGGTGAGATCGGGAGCGACTTTCGGGACGGTTATGAAGAGAGGGAGAACGACTGATGCTGCATCGACGCGACTTTCTCATGGTGATCGGCGCCACAGGCCTGATATCGGGCTGCATGAGTGGTCCGCCCAAATCCTCAACCGTGACCGTCGCGGCGGTGGGGCAAGCGGGGATGAACCTGGCTGCTGACGGCGGGGAGCGTCCGGTGACCCTGCTCATCCTCAGGCTCAAGGATGTCGGAAAGTTCAACGCTGCGGACAGTTTCGCACTTCAAGATCCTGCCGCCACACTCGGCGCGGACCTCGTGGGGTCTGATCAAATCACCATCGCTCCAGGCAAGAGCGCCTCAAAGACAGTCGCGTTTCCACCCGAAGCCACTTTCCTCGGTGTCGTCGCTCTGTTCCGGGAACCTGGCGGTCGCACCTGGCGAAGAACCGCCCAGATCAGACCGGAATCGACGGTGACGGCGAACGTGACACTAAACCGCGGCGGTATGGCGCTCGCGCTCGCCTGAATGGAGGGCGTTCAGTATGACGGACGCTAACAAGGTGCTTTGGCTCGAGGGACTGTTCCTCCGGACGCAGCATTTCCAGCAGCAGGATCGTTATAACGAAGCCTTGATGCGAGGTTCGCTGCAGGCGGGTCGGCTTCAGACCTTTGGTTTCAGGTCGCTCACGCTCGATGCCACGCAACTTGAAGCTGGACGGGTCGCCGTATCGTCAGCGCGTGGCATTTTCCCGGACGGCACCCCATTCGCGATACCAGAAACAATGGACGCCCCCACACCTTTGGCAATCACGAATGACATGGGCGCGGGGGCGGTGCAACTCGCTCTGCCACTGGAGCCCCCGGGCGAAGCCAGCTTCGATCCCGCTCACCGCGAACCGACCGGAGCGCGTTATAGAGGGCGGATCGAGTGGATACGCGACGCAGTCCATGGCGGCGCCGATCCTGAAGAGATTGAAATTGGTCGACCGCAAGCCCTGCTCTTGTCGCCGGCTCAGGCGACTGGCGGCTACACGGCAATGCCAGTGACGAGCGTTAATGGACTGCTTGCTGATGGTAGTGTCGCGGTTGCTGAATACTTTCTGCCTCCGGCGCTGACGACCGGTGCTGTGCCCTTCTACGGCAAGCTCATGCAGGAGGTAATCACTGGGCTTGACCGCATTGCCGACGCACATGGCAAGATGGTGCTCGGCGCCGCCGGCCGCAGCGTGGAAAACCTGCTGGTGCTCGATCTCGCCAATACGGCCCGACCGCGACTGGCCCATATGCTTCCACAGGAGGTCTTTCATCCGGCCGAGCTGTTTCTTGAGCTCAGCGGACTGGCTGGCCGGATGGCGACATACGGATCAGGCTCCAGGCGGCTGACCGAGCTTCCCACCTACGAGCATATGGCACCCGGGCCGGCCTTTGCTGCGCTGGCAGACACCTTGCGATCGCTTATCCTGAGCTTGCGCTATGTCGAGCCGAAGTCGCGGGCGCTACCCGTTGTGAAGCATTCGACCAATGTTTGGAAGGTGCGCATCGACAACCCCGAACTGCTGACGACGAGCCGCATCGTTGTGCGCGTCGGGTGCGACGTCTCAGAGGAAGCGCTCCGCAAGATCTTTGTCGACCAGGTGACCGTCGGTGCTGCGGACGAATTCGAGGCACTGTGGAAATCCCGACTGCCGGGCATACGCCTCAAGCCTCTTCACTCGCAGCCGCGCGAAATCCCCTATGACGGAGACCGTCTCTGTCTGGAGCTGGATCAACGCAGCGAGCATTGGGAATCGCTGCTGCGCTCGCCGGGATTCGTAATTGGCGTTTCCGGTATTTTGCCCAGCGAGCCACAAGTCGACTGCTATTCGGTAAGCAGGTAGCGCCATGGCAAGTGAGGACCCATTCGGCCTTTCGGAAGATCAAGGCCGTACGCGTATCCGCCCGCCGCCGGCCGCCAAGCGGATCGTTCCCACCGGCCCGTTAGTGAGGCGGGCGCGATGCCATCCCAACACGCTGATCAATGCGTTCGCTACGCTTTTGGAATTTGCGCCGGAACTCGAGAATGCGCTGCCGCCCGGCAATCCGGAAGCGCTGAGAACAAGGCTCATGGAGGAGCTGGTAACTGCACGAGATGCGGCCGTTGCCTCCGGGGCAATCCTTACAAGGGCAGACGCGGCCGCCTGGGCTGTCGCTTCGCTTCTCGATGATCTGGCGCTCAACACACCATGGGGCGGCTCCAGTGCGTGGCCTCGCCAGCCGCTCGTCGTCATGCTTCGAGGCGACGTGGATGCGGGTGCACAGTTCTTCGCCCGGTTGGAAGAACTTGAGCGCCATCCCGGCCGCGATCGTGAATTGCTGGAGCTGCACTATTTCTGCCTGGCGCTCGGCTTCCGGGGCAAATACCGCGTGCCGGGGCGTGCAGGTGATCGCTCCCTCAGCGCTGTGCGAGCTGCAGCTGCCCGCTTCCTGCGGGACCCCGATGGCGAGAGTGCGCCGCTCTCGCCCAGGTGGGAGGGCGTCATGGCAGCCGACGAACCTTCCCGCTTTGCCATTCCGATCTGGGTGCTCGCAGTCGTGGCGGTGGTGCTTGCGACCGCGATTTACGTGCCGCTGTCCATGCGGCTGGGGGCCAAGGCGGAAGAATTAGCAACGCTCGTTCGGGCACTGCCGCCGCCGGAGCGGGCCGAAATCTATCGCCCGAACAAGCGCACGCCGGCGCCGGATGCGCCATCGGTCCAAGCGGTCGTTTTCGAGCTTTTGCCCGAATTTCGCGCCGCCGCGCCTCCTGCCCTTCTGTCAGCCCTGAAGGGCAATGAAACCGCCTCTTCTGTGAAACTCCTGCTTCAATCGAGCAATCCGGAGCTCTTTCAGTCTGCACGGGCCGAACTGACGAAAAGCTTCGAACCGCTCGTCGTCTCTATTGCGGCTGTTCTCAGGGATAATGCTGAATTGATCGGAAGTGTCACGATCGTCGGTCACACCGATAATGTTCCACTCCAGGCCACCAATCCGCTTTCAAACAATCAACGCCTCTCCGAGGCGCGCGCTGCTACGATTGCTGCTTTGCTGGCGGCCAACGGCGTGCCAACTGAACACGTGCGATCGGAAGGACGTGCGGCAACGCAGCCCCTGGCCAGGAACGATAGTCGAGAAGGTCGAGCCGCCAATCGCAGGATCGAGCTCTTGATCGCAAAGAGGCTCTGAGATGAAGATCTTCAGGTTTGTCTGGGCTGTCCTCACCTCGCGCTGGCTCTGGACCTTCATTGGCCTGATGCTCTTATCCCTGCTCATCTGGGTATTCGGTCCGATCATCAGTGTCGGAGAGAGCACGCCATTCGCTTCGGAGATGGTGCGGCTGTTTGTGATTGGCGTCCTCCTCCTTCTGTTTGTCATCTGGTGGATTGCGGCGCAGCGCCGGGCGATCCGCGCCAATCGCATTTTCGTATCCGAAATCGCCCCTCAACCGGAGGCGCCACCATCCCCGGCAGAAGAGGGCGTTGCGTCGGTGGGCGCGAAATTTCGCGAGGTGATGAGCGAACTGAAACGTCATAAAGTCGGAGGTCGAAAGTTCCTTCGGGATATGCCGTGGTACGTGATCATAGGCCCGCCGGGAACCGGCAAGACCACGGCACTGCGCCAGTCAGGACTGAGCTTCCCCGTTGATCTTACTGACGATCTGCATGGGGTCGGTGGAACCCGCAACTGCGACTGGTTCTTCTCGGAAGAGGCGGTACTGATCGATACCGCCGGGCGCTACGTTCAACAGGAAAGCCAACCTGAGGTCGATGCAGCGGAATGGCTGGCATTCCTCGATCTTCTGAAGAAACACCGGGGCCGTCGCGCTTTGAACGGTGTTATCGTGGCGCTCTCTATCGAGACGCTCCTGGAGGGCGACGCGGTCATTCGCGCACATGGTCGGCAGATCCGCAAACGGCTGACCGAACTTCAGGAACACCTCAAGATCCGCTTGCCGGTCTACCTGATGCTGACGAAGGCGGATCTCATCAAGGGGTTCGAGACGTTCTTTGAAGGGCTCTCGACAGCCGATCGCGAGCAGGTGTGGGGAGCGACGTTTCCCCCCGGTGCACGCATTGACGGCAGCGAGGTCTCACAGGAACTCACGGCGTTGACCGCCGTGCTGGAAAAACGCCTCATTCCCCGCCTCGAAAACGAAGAGAACCTTGTCGCCCGGGCAGAGATATTCCGTTTCCCCGCTCAGGTTGAGACCGTTTCGGAACCGGTTCGCGTCTTGGTCGAGACCATCTTTGGCGAAAGTCGCTATGCCGAAAGCGCCTGGTTGCGCGGTATCTATCTTACCTCCGCAACCCAAGAAGGCACGGCGATCGATCGACTGACGGCCGCCCTGTCGTCGTCTTTCGGCCTGCCGGCACAGCCAGCCTCCCCCATGCCGCGGGCCGAGAAGCGCAGCTTTTTCCTCAGGGACTTGCTCTCGAAGGTGATCTTCAAGGAAGCGGGCCTCGGGACTTTCGATCCCGCCGCAGAGGAACGGCGTATCTGGATATGGCGCGGCGCCGTTGTGGCCGCAGCGGGATTGGTCCTAATGGCCGGTCTGGTCTTCACCATCTCCTATCGCAAGAATTACGCAACTCTTGCTGCACAAGCAGAACAGCTCGAGGCCTTGCAGCTTCCGCTCACTCCGGTTGCCGCACGCCAGGCGCCACTGGAACCCCTCGATCTGGATATGGCGCTCGAGGCCGTCACCGAGGTTTCGAATGCCCGTAGCGAACCGCCGGCTGGTATAGCGGCCTTGATCGGCCCTTCCGCCGCCACCGAGATCAGGCAGGCTCAGGCTGATGCCTATGACCGCGCACTACGCAACATATTGGAACCGCGTATGGTCGCGCTGCTTGAGGCAACGATGTGGCGCCAGATCCGCGACCCGGAATTCCAGCTCGGCGCGCTGAAGACGTATCGCATGATGACCGGGCTGTCGCCGATGGACTTCGAATTCGCCGAGCAATGGTGGACGGAGCGGCTGCCTGAATTCGCGCCCGTGCCGCCATTCCGCACCGAGATGGCCGCCGATCATCAACTCGCCGCGATCGCCAATATGGCTGCGGATCAAAGTCTGATCTCTGCCGATGAAGCGCTGGTAGGCGAAGCATTGCGCAGCATCTGCTCGATTCCACTGCCTGTGCGCGCCTATAACGCACTGCTCTCCGATCCGGAGGTCAGGGCGCTGAAGGAATGGATCCCCGCGGATCATGTCGGCCCGAACGGCCCGAAGGTTCTCGCTCGCCGCTCGCAGAAGACCTTTAGAGTAGGGATCAGCGGGGCCTTCACCTATGACGGCTTCCATAACGTGATCCTCGCCAGGCTGGAGGACGTGGCCGCGCAGGCTGCGCTCGATCGTTCCGTCTTTGCCGGCGGCTGCTCGGAAAGCGCCAGCCCGTCAGTCGCGTCGCTTGCTCAGGACATCCTCAAGCTCTACTACGACGACTACATTTCGCAGTGGGATAGCTTCCTGCGCGATGTCAGGCTCGCCCCGCTTGGGGACCTGCAGACTGCCAGCGAGAATCTCAAGGATCTCTCCAGTGCGGATTCCTCAATGAAGCGGCTGCTGGACGCAATCGTGCACGAGACGGAACTTACCCGTTCCGAATCCGATGGCGGCGGCAAAGCGGCCCCGGCCGGAGCATCCAAGCTGCTGTCGAAGCTCGGCAAGATCGGCAAGCTCGCGAAAAAAGGCGTTAAGCTGATGCCCACCCCCGGCTCGAAGTCCGAAGTGGATCTCTCGGGCGCATTGGTCGCAGAGCATTTCAAGCCCATCAAGGGCGCAATCGCCGAGGTCGACGGCCAACCTCCGGCACTCAATGACGCAGTCACGGCGCTGACCGCGCTCTCGAACATGCTGCAGACCGTACAGGCAAGTCCCGATGCCCAGGACGCAATCAAGCGACAAGGCGGCTTGGCCGAACTCACGGGGGCCGTGGCAAGGCAGGCCGCGACCCTGCCCGACCCGCTCGACGATTGGCTGGCAGGCATCGCCGGGGACACCAGCGGTCTTACAACGGGAGCCGTCACCTCAGAACTGAACGCCATCTGGCGCGCGGACGTGTTGCCCTTCTGTCAGGCTGCGCTCACGAATCGATACCCGTTCGTCCCTGAGAGCGCAATCGACGTCAACGTCGTTGACTTTGCCCGTATCTTCAGTCCCGGAGGACTGATCGACAGCTTCATAAACAATCACCTGGTCAGCTATATCGACGTAACCCGGCACCCCTGGAAGTGGCGCTCGGATATCCGGCTTGATTCATCCGCTCTGGCAGCTCTGGAGCAGAGCCGGCTGATCCGCGACAGTCTTTTCCCCGGCGGCGCCGGACCGATCTTGACCTTTACACTCGAGGCCAAGGACCTTTCGCCGACCGTCGGCCGCGTCACGCTGAACGTCGATGGACAAAGCCTCTCCTACTACAACAACCCAACCCGACCGCAGCCGATGACCTGGCCAGGCAAGGACGGAACCGGCGTGATTACCCTCGCCTTCCAGCCGATCGACGGCTCGCCGGAGGTAATGGTCAGCGAGACAGGAAGCTGGGCATTGCTGCGGATGCTGCGTGCCGGGCGGTTGACGAGGACCGAGCTTCCGGAACTCTACCGGCTGCGGCTTGCCGCCCAAGGCTACTACGCAGATTTTGAGCTACGGGCGGCGAGCGTAGCCAATCCCTACGACCTGAAAATGTTCGCGAGGTTTACGTGTCCGACGCGGCTTTGATCCTGCCGGGATTCTTCGGAAAGTTGCCGGCGACGGGGGATTTTGTCACGCGCGGCCTGCCCGCCTCCTTCGTTGGCGCATGGGATCGCTGGATCAGCCGACATCTCGTTCACCGATTTTCGCAAGGTTCGATGCAGGAAAAGCCCATTTTGCGGTTTTTGCTGGGGCACGAGGCCTTCGGGCCTATGACGGGCGTGGTGATCGCAAGCGCCGACCGCGCAGGCCGGCAGTTTCCGCTGACGATTGCTGCCGCGCCGCTGATTGCGACCATCGATATCGCGACTGCCGCTGCGGAGTGGTTCGACACGTTGGAGGCGGCTGGGACGTCAGCGCGCGAGGGTCAACTCGACGGCGAGTGCCTGGCCGCCCGCCTAATCTCCCTTCCCTTTCCCGCAGTCGCGGGCACCGGCGACCTGGTCCGGCGCATGGTATTCTGGGTTCGACGATCCGAACCGATTGAGGTTAACCCCGACGTGCCCGAATTGACGCTCCGCCAACTCCTTTGCGCAAGTCTGGGGTCCGGCTGATGCAAATTTGGAACCAGACCGGCTTCCCGACCGAATTCACGATGGGCATGGACAAAGCCGGGCACGAGTACGTCATCGTGGTGGTCAAGGGAACATTCGACTTTCCCGAGACGCCGGGCGGTCCTGTGCGCAAATCATCCGAGCAGGTGCCGCTGGTGATGGCCGATACTCATACCGGTAAACCGGGTTTTTCAGCCACGCTCTGGGAGACGGACTTCGCCTTCCGCAAGCCACGCTGCGACGTGATCGCCAATGGGTGCGCCTATGCACCGGGCGGACGTCCCGCCGAGCGTGTCCGGGTCGGCATCAAGCTTGGTGAATGGTCGAAGGCCTTTGACGTGGTGGGGGATCGCGAATGGCGCGCCCGCGGGCCGCTCTTTTCCGCGACGGCGCCGCTGCCGTTCCTGCGCCAGCCATTTTCTTACGATACAGCTTGGGGAGGCAGGGACCGCCTCGATCCAGATGACAATCTTCCCGCCAGCTATCATCTCAACCCCGTTGGCACGGGATGGGCGCGACCGAAGAACCAGCATCTTATTCCCGGTCTCAAGTTGCCCAATACTCAAGCCATTGGCGAGGAGATCCGCTCGCCTTTCGGCGACTACCGGCCAATGAGCTTCGGCCCGATGGGGCGAGGCTGGCCGGGCAGGATTGAATTCGGCGGCACCTACGACCAGAACTGGGCCGACAACATCTTCCCCTTCCTGCCATCGGATTTCGACGAGCGCTATTTCCAGATGGCGCCCCCCGATCAGCAGATCAGCTTTCCAAAGGGGGGCGAAGAGGTGGTACTGGTGAACCTGACCCCCGCGGGCCGCGAGAGCTTTCGTCTTCCCAGCACCAGCTTGCCAATGTCGCTGTTCAAGGGAACCGAAAAAGCCATTGAGAGGGCGATACTGCCCGACACTGTCTTGTTCGACCTGGAGCACCGCCGTCTTTCGCTGGTGTGGCGGGTCTCGCAGCGGATCCACCGAACAATCCTGGACTTCAGCGAATGCTGGGTTGGGCCGCCGACCGAATCCATGCTGCGGGCGCGGGCTTCGGGTCGACGCTACATCCGCGCCGATGTGGCAGAAGGATTAGAGGAAGAAGAGGTTTGAGCGTATCGATCGACATCGTTTCCATAGGCATGGTAACAGCCGTCGGCTTGGACGCGCCTTCCGCCTGCGCGGCCATGCGGGCGCGGCTGGACGGCTTTCAGGAGACGCGCTTTCTCGGATCTGGTGGCGATTGGCTGATCGGTGCTCCGGTGCCCCTGCCGCGCAACTGGATCGGCGAAAAGCGTATTGCCCATCTGGCGGCCGGCGCTATCTGCGAGGCTTTCCAAACCGTACCTGAAGCGCGCGGCCAAACCGCCCTCATTCTCTGCCTTGCCGAGGAGGGTCGACCCGGCCGCCCTGCCCCCGATGGTCCGCGCCTTTTAAGTCGGGTTGGGGAGATCGCTGAAAGTCCGCCGCATGGCCGCTCGAGAATTGTTGCCCATGGGCGTCCCTCCGGACATGTCGCACTCGAGCGGGCGCGGCGGATCCTGGCAGCGGGTGAGGCACCTTATGTGATGATCGCCGGAGTCGACAGCTATCTGACAGCAGCGGCCATGACTCACTACCTCGCAGACAATCGCCTGCTGACGCCGGAAAATCCGAATGGCTTTATTCCCGGCGAGGCCGCCGCCGCGGTCCTCTGCGCCCCGCCAGGCAACGGCCGCATTCGCCTCCTCGGTCTCGGGCTCGCCCGTGAGCCTGCCTACATCTACAATCATGCCGACCTCCCTTTTCGCGGCGATGGCATGACCAGCGCCTACCGCGCCGCGCTCGCCGAGGCAGGCATAGAAATGAACCGCATCGGCTACCGAATATCCGACGTCATCGGCGAAAGTTACTTTTTCAAGCAATCTGCACTTGCGTCACTGCGACTGGTCAGAGGCCATCATGGCTTTCAGGATTTCTGGAGCCCCACCGAAAGCGTCGGCAATGTCGGGGCCGCCGTGGTCCCGATGATGGCGGGGATGGCGATGACAGCCGCGTGCAAGGGATACAATGCGGGCGAGCCAGTTCTGATCGAAGCCTCGGGCGACGATGGCGGCTGCGGTGCGGCCGTGTTCGCCTCCGGCAAGATACGGGAATGGCGAAAATGACCGTGTTCGCGAACGGACTGGAGGTATCCTGCAAGGCGCAGGCGAACAAGGTGATCGCGGCATTTCCCTATGTAGCTTTCACGCCGCCGCAGACGCCGGCCACACCGCCCGGCGTGCCCGTGCCCTACCCAACGTTCGGAATGGATTCGGACACTGATAAGGGTACAAGCACGGTCAAGATCGGGGGAGAAACCGTCAATCAAAAGAACAAATCGTACTATTCGAAGTGCACCGGAGACGAGGCGGGCTGTGCGCCGAAAAAGAACATCATAACCTCGAAGATCACCGGTAAGGAATACGCGCACGCCTGGTCGAACGACGTGAAGATGGACGGTGAGCCCGTCAACCGGTTCTCGGACATCGCCTCGAACGACCACACTTCCCCGCAGGGTGGCGGACCGCCGATGATCCGCGCCGGCCGGCCGGGAAAGAAGCCGAACGCCGGCATAGAATGCATGGTGGGCAGCTACGACGACATCGCCGACAAGTGCAACAAGGCCGGGGGCGAGGCCCACCACATTGTGCCCGACAAGGCCTACCGGACGGGCACGCGCGACCAGGCCGACGATCCGAAGAAGCGAGTCGCCGGAGCGCCCACCCTCGGAGGAGGCGTATGCATCTGCCTGTCACCAAAGAATCACGACAAAATCCATGAGGTCGAGCGCGAGGGCATGGACGCGATCGGAAAGGCGGGTGCGGTCGATGCCAAAGGCAAGCCGCTGAAGGGCGAGGCTCTAAAGAAGAAGAAAAAGGAGCTGAAGAAATCCGGCGAGTGGGGCACGGGCACTTCGGAAGAAGTTCATGAGGTGGCTAAGTCCACGCTCGACGAGCTCGATCTCTCGCCGGAATGCATCCGGAAGGCAAAGCGGGCCGTAACCAAGCAATCCAAGATGCTCGATGACGACCAGACGCTGCGGACGTCAAACGCGTTGCCCAGCCGGGGCGCCAAAGGCCGCATGATGAACCGGTAGGAAGGAACGAGGCCGATGATCAGGTTATGGGCGGGGCACGCAGTGTCGCGACAGCAGTTCGCGATCTCGATTGGCGAACTCAGGGACGAAGACCCTCAGAGCATCGTCCTCATGTACAACGAAGGTCACGAGATCTTATGGGGTTACGCGGAGCTTCCGCGCACGATCAAGTCGATCACCTCAATCGTTGACCCCGGCGACGGCAAGCCGGTCTTCGTTCCGATGAGCAACGAGGGAGACGTATACTTCCTGATCGGCGACATCCCTGTCGAAAAGATAGAGGGCGCCGGCGTGCTAAGCGACGACGCTGAAGGCTATGGAGCAATGTCGCGGATCGCAAGGGACAATGGCAGGCTTTATGCCTGCGGGTACGGTTCGCAGCTGTATGAGCGCCGCCAGAAGGACGACTGGGTGCGCTTGTGCGATTTTGACATGCGGGGGGTCGAGGACTGCGCCTTCTTCGGAATGGCGATCCGGCCTGGCACCGGTCCGGTGGCCCTTTGCGGCCAGAAGCGGGTTCAATACAACGACCCTACGCCCGAGCAACAGGCGCAGATCGACCGCGCACGCGCAAGTGGCGATGCGGAGGGCGCAGATGATCTCCAGCATAGGTTTAGGACAATCCGCGTGCCGCCTTCGACTGCCCTGTACCTGCGCAACGGTGGGTGGACCGAAGCCCCGACGGACGCTCGCGGCGGTCTGAACGACTGTATCGTCATGCCCGGCGGTGACATCGTTGCCGTGGGTGACCACGGTGTCATCGTGCGCACAAGCGGACTGAACGCAACAGAGGACCTATCCTCCATCGGCCTGACTGACGATTTCTACACCATCAGCCCTTGGCAGAGCGAAATCGCGATCCTGGGTGCGGCGGGAGTTCATATCTTCGATACGGCGTTGGCCTACAGGCGGTCGATAGAGCTGCCAGCCGATCTTCGCACGCCGAACCGCATGGACGTGGTCGGACGGGATATCATTCTCTTTGACTATAGCGGCGTCGCTGTCTTTAAGGAGGATCGTTGGAAGCGTGTGCCGATCCCTGACGACATGTGGGGCCTGGCCGGCGACTAGCGCTGTCCTCAGCGGGCCAACGCCCCGTTCACCCTGAGATATTCCCTGACTTTCTCCAGGTCCAATTGCCTGACCGGGATAGGCCGTGCTGCCTTGAGCATTCGGATCACGAACAACTCGCCAGCCTCCGGATATTCGGCGTAGCGCTCCTTCGCAATTTCCAGCCCCGCCTCGCCCGCCACACGTAGACCGTCGAGATGCGCTTCCAATCGCTCAATCAACCGTTCGAGCCGCTCCTCGTCCATCTCCGGGTTCTCATCCGGATGCAGCAGATGCCGGTCGTAAACCGTCCACAGGAATGCGGCCATTTCGGCATGCTGACGGACAATTTCGCGAAGAACAGGCGCGGCCGGCATCAGTTGAGGTTCACCGATCCGCCACGTATGCGGTTCGCGGCGCTGGCGTGGCTGGTCACATAGGTGCCGCGGATGGTGATATGACCATCCTTTTCCATAATGATCGTCGCCTTGCCGCAGCGAAGCTCAATGCGTTCCTCGCCGGTGATCCGCACGCGCTCGCCGTCACGAACGACATTCGGCATCGAAGGCTTGCGCGCCGGTTCAACAATTCGGCCAACGATGAGCGGCCGCGTCGGATCTCCGCCTTCAAAGAGCAACGCGACCTCGGCACCGATCATCACAGACGTCAGGTCGGCCAGACTGCGCGCAGGCATCGCGGTCTCCCGGGGATTGCCTGGAAAGACCACCAGCGGCGCGCCTGCCTCGAACCCCAGCAAAACACCGATCACCACTCCTTCAATACGTTCCCGAGTGTCGGACATCCGAGTGCCCCTCTAATTTTGATTGATCTTGCTGCCCTTCCAACTGACCTCGCCCGAAGCCTTGCCGACAAACTTGCCCTTGGCGTTGACAGAAATATCTTTGCCTTCGATCGTGATCGTGCCGTCCTTTTTCATTACGATCATTGCTGAGCCAGTCTTGATGGTAATTGCTTCGCCTGCCTCGATCACCAGCTTCTTCCCGACGTTCACGCCACCGTCTTGACCAATTTCGACCAGGCTGCTCTTGGCGACCTTTATCGATCTCGCTCCGCCGATCTGCGTTGCATCGTCCTCGCCGATTTTCGCGCTGCGGCCCTTGCCGATCTCGCTCGTCTGTCCGCCGCCGATCTGAACGCTTTGGTCGGTGCCGATTTCCCAGCTGTCGGACGTACCGATGTCATGGCTTTGGCTGCTGCCCACGCTCACTGACCGGTTCGTGCCGATGGTGTTCGTCTGTGAGGCCCCTACCGTTCTGGTTTCTGAGGCCCCGACTGAGTCGATGCGTGCCGCCCCCACAGTGACTGTTTGGACGATGCCAACTGTCTGGGTGTGATTTGAGCCGATCGTCTCGGTGGAATTCGAGCCGATGCTGATCGTTTCGTCAGCGCCCACCGTAAGCGAGCGGTTGATTCCAACGGTTTCGGTATCGTTGGAGCCGATATCGACCGTTCGGTCGACGCCGACCTTCGTCGTCTTGTTGTTACCGACGTCCTCATCGAGGTTCACACCAACAGAATGCTTGGCATTGTTGTCGATACGGTCCGACTGGTCGTGCTGGACCAGCTTGCTGCGGTCGTTCTTGATCAGCAGGTTGTTGTCCTTCTGCGCCTGGAAGTAGACTTCCTCCGATCCCGCCTTGTCCTCAAAGCGCAGTTCGTTCCAGCCTCCCCCACCAGGTGAGGAATTCGTCTTCAGCCCTGACTGGGTTGCATTTCCCGGTAGCTCGTAGGGAGGCATTTCCTTGCCATTATAGACCCTGCCAGTGATAATCGGCCGGTCCGGGTCCCCCTCAAGGAAGTCGATGATCACCTCCTGGCCGATACGCGGGATCTGAATGAACCCCCAGCCCGCGCCCGCCCAGGTCTGCGAGACCCGCACGAAGCAGGAACTGTTCTGGTCTTTCTTGCCAAGACGGTCCCAGTGAAACTGCACCTTCACCCGAGCGTATTTATCCGTGAAGATTTCCTCACCCTTGGGGCCCACGACTGTCGCCGTTTGCGGACCACGCATGATCGGCCGAGGCGTGATACGCGGTGGCCGATAAGTCAGCGAAGTCGGCGCAACCTTCAAGTTCGCGCGGAAGGTCTCTTCGTCCGCATAGGCGGCGGGGCGGTAGCCTGGGTCAAAAAGGCGGTAGTCGGCGCGAAGCACTAGATATTCCGCGTTTTGGTCTTTGCGGGGGAAGTCTTCCAGTTTGAACGTGCAACCCGAAGCCAGTCCACGCACAGTGCCGGCGGCCGCGATCCTTTTGTGCGCAGCCTGAATTTCCTCTCGCCTTACGACGGCAACGGAGTCGCCGCGGCCTACAGTCAGGTGGGCACCGGGATGACGGTAATACTCTCCCCGTGATTGCGAATGCGCAAAGGGCTGCGCCGATTGCGCCATCAGGTCGGCGGCGGGCTTGGTGAAATCGTAGTCCGTGTGGGCATAGGTGGCCGGGTGGACGGAACTGGTCGCTACCCACTCTGTGATATATTCCTGGTCCCGTCGGATCGGTTCGCCTTCGGCACGGAACTTGACCGTCGCATAACCCGGGGCAGGCTTCAGCCTGTTCATAGCGTCGGCAAGGATGAGAGTGTGCTCACCGTCGCCATACTCGAAAAAATACATGATGCCTTCGTGCTCGAATAGGCGCTGCACGAAGTCCAGGTCAGTCTCGTCGTACTGAACGCAGTATTCCCGCGCCTCATAGGAACCTTGCAACCGCTTCTCGAACTTGGCGGGCTTGTATTTCGAGAAGATCTCCTCGGCGATTTCCACGACACTCATGTTCTGAAAGATGCGACAATCGGTCGTGTTGCCCAACAGCCAAAGCCACGGCCGCACCTCCGCCTCGTAATATGCAAGCCCTTCCTGTATCCGGATCAGGCGAAAATCCGAAACAAGCCCACTGAACCAGCGTTTCGGATCACCGGACTCTCCCTCGACCGAGATTGGTTTTCCGAGGAGTTTCAGCGGATCGACATTCTCGTCGGGGCTGACAAACCCGACGGTGAAGGCAAAACAGCGGCTGATTTCGTCATACCCGAGCAGATGGGTGAAGGTCAGCTTCGCGGGATCGAGCGGCGTCTGGACGAATGTCTTGCGGTCTTCGGACATGCGGAGAACAACCCTGTGTCGTGACGCCGGCAGACTTGGATCATGAACTTACCATAACGACCTGCCACCTCGAAAGACACATGTCGATTGCACCAGTTCTGTACTCCATGCCTGAAGTATCGAATTCGATTGAATTTTCCCACCGAGAACTCAAGCCGAGTTATGGATACATTTCTGCTCGACTTGGCCTGCTTGGCCCAGACCCAGAAGCGTGATGTCCGGCTATTTCACGTTGTGCCGTCGAGATCCGGCAACGCATTCAGCTTGAACAACATAGGGAATGACCCTCTTTTTTCCCGGCTGCGGAGCTGCGAAATTTGCACTACTATGGTCATGCAAATATTCGCCTAATCAATTGAACGAAGCAGCAATTAGGCTTACCGGCCAATGAGACAGAAAATTTCTTCCTTTGCGCTGAAATGGACTTTCCTGATCCCACTGGTGGCGCTGTTTTTGACGGCGTTCTCGTCGATGGCCTACGCGGAACGGCGAGCGGCTATCGTGGTCGGGAACGGCGAATACGAGTTTGCGCCTCTGGCAAATCCAAAAAACGATTCCAAGCTGATTGCCGCCACGCTAACGGAGCTTGGGTTCGATGTCCTGCTATTCTACGATGTCAAGAAAGCAGCCGTCGACGATCTCGAGAATGCGATCCGCACCCATCTTCTCGGCGCCGATATGGCGATCCTCTACTATGCCGGACATGCGTTGCAGCATGAAGGTCGAAACCTGCTGCTACCCGTCGATGTACGAACGGGATCGGCCAAAGAAGTCCTTGATGACGCCATCGCCCTCAATACCCTGCTCGACATCGTCAAGGACGATCCGGTTGGCGTCAAGCTGATCATTTTGGACGCTTGCCGCAACAATCCGCTCACAAGCCAAAAGGGATTGGGAGAGGGTTTGGCGAACATCGAGGCCGGCGCAGGCCAGGTTCTCATCGCCTTCGCCACTGGCGCCGGCGAAGTCGCTTATGACGGCACGGGCGTGAACAGCCCTTATTCTTCGGCGCTGGCCAATGCACTTCAGCAGCCGGGACTCGACGTTTATGACACATTCCGAACAGTGCGCGGAGACGTACGCCTCGCCACCAATGGATCGCAGATACCATGGATCACGGGCTCGATTGAGACCAGGTTCGTCTTTCGCGCGAGCGACAATAGTAAATCGGCGTCGGAGGTCTCGGCAGGCAATGGCGAACTGACGATTGACCGGGTGCTCTGGCACTTCATTCAGGACAGTCCCGACCCGAGGGATTTCGAACGCTTCGTAAAGGCATTTCCAAATAGCCAGCTTTCGGCGGAAGCGCTCAAGCGCAGCAAACTCCAGATTGCTGCACTGCATGAGCGTGGGCTCTTTGTCACCGGCGCACTTGCTGCCACACCGATTTCCAACGAGGCGCCTTTGAGCGCAAAGACTGCGGCCGCCGGTGAGGAGTTCGTTTTTCAGCAGGCCGGCGAGCGCGCCGTAAGCGAGACTTTTCGTATCTGGCCGCGAGAAATGCCAGCTACAGGAAGTGGAATGAAGGCTCTGGTAACGGATTGCGACCTCTACGCAGCCGACCCAAACGACCCACAACGTGTTGTACCTGGTGTTACGAACGGACTCGTGAATGTTCGCGATGGGCTGCGAGCCTGTGGCTTTGCCCTGGCTGCAAATCCTACAAACGCACGTCTGCAGTACCAGTTTGGCCGGGTTTTGGAAATAGCCCGGCGCTACGACTGGGCGGAGCATTTCTACGAGCTCGCCGGCGAGCAGCAATACAGCGCCGCACTCGTCAATCTCGGATTTATGGCGCGCGTCGGGATGGGCCGCGAGATCGATTACAAGCGTGCCTTCGATCTGTACATGAAGGCGGCGTCTCTCGGAAATCTCAGAGCAAGGACGAATGTCGGATCAGCTTACATACGCGGCCAAGGAGTGCCTAAAATCCCCGAGGAAGGGATTCTCTGGTACAAACTTGCAGCATCAAGCGGCTGGTCGAATGCAATCAATGCGTTGGGCGACAGCTTCCGCCGCGGCACGGGCGTGAAGAAGGATGATGTCGAGGCGACAAAGCTTTATTCCGCAGCGGCCGATGCCGGGCAGATCGACGCGATCAACAATCTCGGCCGTGCCTATGTCAGCGGCTTGGGCGTGCCGAAAGACATCAAACGAGGACTGGATCTGATGCTCCGCGCGACGGAGATGGGCAACCAGTATGCGCCACTCTACGCAGGGCGCCTTCTTCTGAAAGGAGCTGGCAAGGTGTCCCGCGATACGAAGCGCGCACTTTCGCTGTTTGAATTGTCGGCGCGTCGCGGCTTTGAGGACGCGTATCTTGAACTTGCCAAAGGTCACGCCCAGGGCTCTTTTGCCCGCGGAAAGCCGGACCTGCGACGCGCATATTTCAACGCAACGCTGGCGACCCGTTTCAAGGTCGAAGGGGCGGAGCAAACGAGGACATCCGTCGGCGAAAAGCTGGATGCTGCGACTCGAAAAGCGGTCGAAGGAGAGGTTGAACTATTTGTTCAGCAAAACGGGCTTTGAGATTGCTTGAGTTTGTAAAACACAGGAGTGGCAGTGCGCTGGATAATCGACAGAGCTGGCTGGTACTTTTCGCTTGGCAGGTCCAGAAGAATCACGAGTGCCATCGATTTGGCGGAGGAAGAGAAGAGCCTGAAGTATGTCTTCCACGACCCCACGCTCGAGGCTAACCCCAGAAGCCTGATCTCCGTCCTGGGCACGATGCCCGACAATCTTGTCGAGATTCTTGATACCGCAGTGCAGGCTTGCAGGGACCAGGCCGAATTTCCGATCGCTGTCCTGTCTGAACTGCGTCTGGATCTGATTGCCGCCCGTTCCGTTCCGCTGGAATTCATTCCCACGCGCCGGCACCTGCCTTCGGTGCCCGCGGAAATCTATGGCAGATATATCCGGCAGCGCTGGTCACTGATCATGGCGAAATGGGACGTCTCAAACGAAATCGCGCTGTCGTCGAGCATCGACGAATTTCTTGCCGATCAGATCGGCGCCGACGTCGTGCAGCAGCTCACGTGCGAGCAATCGAGGCATGCAAAGGACGGTCAGCGCGAATACTGAAGACAAGCTGCTCGATCGCCTTGGCGGCATCTGCTGCGCCATTGATGAAACCTAACCTCCTTGATCGCCGGCGAACCTCGGCCCGGAAGTCTTCAGACAGCGCCAAATCAAGCGTTGCCTCCACGCGGTTCAACTCGGAGTAACGCAAGCACAGGCCCAACCCCGCCGACTGTGCATAAACAGCGCGAAGATGCTGGTCGTCCATCTCCGGCGCTTCGTTGGGTACGAAGATCGAGGGGATTCCCCCAAAGATGCTTTCATGAAAGCTGTTATAACCGGCATTGGTCACCAGAAGATCGATCCCTGAGAAATATTCCGCCAAGGGATAAAGGCTTCTGCGTGGAACCCTCGACCCATCCTCTTTAAAGGGCTTGGCAAGCGGATTGAGGATCTGGACCGTTTGCACATCTCGCCTTGCTAGTCCGGCAAAAATGAGCTCAGGCAGGCCTGCAAAGTCAAAATTACGCTGTGAGCCAAGTTGAACTGCGACAGTGAAGCGGTCTGGATCGACGCCTAGCTTGGCGGCAGCTTCGCTCCGGGGCGATCCAGTGCCGGGGTCCAAAAGAAGCAATGGGGGGACGGCAACGGCACCGGGCAAATCGCGAGTCGGCCCGTGGTCCTCGTCATGGGCAAATTCGCCTGGCTCTATAACCATGTCGAATGTGTCCTGGGCGTCCGCACTGAACTCATGATCAACGCGCCACAAGGCGCGACGTATCCATATCCAGGCCAAATCACGCCGGCTTTCAGCAACGGCAACCAATCCTGGAAACGGCCTGTTCCCATCAAACACCACCGCCGAAACATCAAAGGCCTCCACTGCGCTCAGCAACTCTTGCGCATACGCTCTGTTCCAGCTTGTGTCTGTAACTCCCATCGCCAGTCCGCAAGGGATATAGTCTATGGCGTGACCTCGCGCAAAAACCAGGGCGGCTCCAGCCGATCTCGTAAAGAAAATAGGATCCACGTCATCAGACATACGCTCAGCGACAGCCATCAGACGAGTGATGTGTCCCAGTCCTATTCCATTTGTGGCTACGAAAAGTATCCGTCGCCTTTCGCCCATATGCCGAGGCGGTGATCGGACCGATTTGTCTTCGACATTGCGCCCATTTGAATAACTACTGATCGTCGTTCGACTGTTATTCAGGCCCGAAATCATAGGTAGTTCCAGATCATCGTAGAGGCGTGCCATTCTTTGCGGATACTGATCGATCGCAAATTTCCTCCGGACGAGTTCTCGTGCGGCATTTGATTGTTGGACATAAGCTGAAGGCGAAGCGATGAACCGCTCGATGACGTTCCGTGTTTCAGCGATATCGCAATAGGCAGCGCCATCTTCGAAGAGGCTCTCAAATGAACGATCAAGCACTGTCACCAAACCGCTGGCCATTGCTTCCGCGACACAGATGCCAAACGCCTCTACCCAATGTCTGCTGTGGAAATAGACGTAAAAATCCAGGCGACTGAGAAAGTCAGGTACGTCGTTTTCCGAGAAAGCACAGATCTCCCAGTTCGAGCCTATCCAATTCTTGATAGCGTCGGGGACACCGCCCAGGATTTTGATGTTGAAATCAGCCCGGTCAGGGTAGGCTGCTCGCAGATCATCCCCAGAATCAGGCCATTTCATGGGGTCCCCTCTCGTGTGCCGCCCCAAATTAACGCGGTCTTTTGGAGCCTTTCTCTGATGCTGGGGCCATTCGGCGAGGTCGACCATGTTCCATAGATCGTGCTGAACAAGTGTAGGCCCTTGCGTACCGCGAGCTTCGAACTGAGATCTGACTTTCGGACCGACAGGAGCAAACACGACCGGGACTCCGAAGAGGCGATCCAAAACGCGCTCGACGACTGCGGGATCGTATTGCTGAATGCGTTGACCGTCGAAGAGCGGATGATGAACCACACAAACGACACGGCGAGGCCGCAAGCGCACCGGCGAAAGCGGCATCCGCTCAAAGACGGCAGGGTGGTGCGCCAGAAGAATGTCGCAGGTCGCCTTTTCCGATCCGGTCAGCCAAGCGATATTCGATTGCTCGATCACCGCTGCCGTACGGCTGTCGAAGAGGCCTATTGGAGACTGTTGATATCCAAGAAACGGCAGCAGTCCGCAGTTCAACTCCCAACGTCCCGCCGCCTTTAGTTCGGCTCTTAGTGCGCTCGATGTGCCGCCCTGAAATCGTGGGTCGGCCGCATGAACAACATCAAAGTGCATCAGCCAACTCGGAGCATGATTTCAACCTTGAGATTTGCAAAGTCCTGCGCTCCCGATATCCAAACGCCGCAAAGCATTCCCCTCGCAACAATCGCAATCCCATGAACGGCACTGAGATCCTTAGGAGCGCTAGTAGGTTGTTCGTCCGGACCAAGCCCGTCGATGTTGGAGTGGCACGTTGCGTACGGCGACAGGTTGCTTTTGAACCGTTGTCTTCATCCTGCTTACAGCCAAAGCCGAGTAGCAACTGCGAGGATGCCTAGCGAGGAAATCCCTGTAGGATTCGCGCGTATTCAGCCTTTGGGCACGGCGCCAGTCCGCAGACTCGGCGGCACTGGGCGGCGTGTTTTGACAGGTGGCTTCGGATGGCGCAGGTGGCGAAGGCCGCCAGGACGGCACGCACGCCGTCAGAAAGACCGAGAGGAGTACGGAAACACGTTTCAACATCACGAGAACGTCTCCTTTCAGATATTAATAAATAATACAGACCGGAAAAATTCAGCCCTGATAATAGGATAAAGGCTTTTGCATAACAAGCATCCGCCTATACGTAACGGGGACTGAACGATTTTGGCGTCGGCAGAGCAATGCAGAGCAACCCATCTCGCCCCGGACACGAGACCTCGCCTGTTCCAAGCAACTTCGTCCACCCCAAGGTAGTCAAAGTACCACAGTTTTACACTGGCAAAACCACCGCTTTCGGCATTGACGGAATGGCGATAGCGCTTTTTAGAACTTCTGCTTTGCCCGCTTCCGCATGAAGTAGCTGCGGATCTTGACGAGTGCTTCAGCGACCGCTGCGGCATCCGATTGGGTGGCCGGCCCAGTAGCTTCACTGAGCTTGCGGATCGGCGCGATGATATCGCCAGTGACGGCATGGCCTCGGATGACCGGCCGCCACTGCTTCTGCGAGAAGCCTGTCCCCATCAGAAAGCTGACGTGCCAATCCATGGTATCGAAGGTTCGATCGTCGATCCTGCTGAACCTCGGCCGGTGATCCTCAGGTTTTTCGGCAAGGCTCGCCGAGATCCGGTTATATTCCGCAACAATGGTCTGCACGGCCTGGTGCGCTGTGGTTTCCATCGGCATATCCAAGGCCTCTGAACCGGTGAGCTCCGGGACCCATTCGCGTGGGTCGATGAACTTCGGACCGATGATAAGCGCCGTCAGATAGCCGTCGAGGCCGCTCATCGTCCAGATCGGAGATACTGGACGGCGCGCCCTCATAAAGGCTTCGAACGCCTCGTCGTCGAGCTTCGGTCGTGCTGCGGTACCCTGACTCTTATCTGTCATGCTGCACGCCGCCCTTGATCTGCCATGCCCTGCCCTCTCGTTCGGCCTTCCAGCTCCCCAAGGGAAGAGCGTCTCCATCACGGCAAATGGCCCGTGTCAACCGCTGGAGTGCGTTGGGACTTAACGCGGGGACGTTCCAGAACGGGCGGCGGTGAACAAATGGCCAGGTGATAGACCACGCCCGCGGCCAACCGCGCAGACCGACATCTCGCCGCCATCGCTTTCGACGCCGATCCGCTCCCCGGAAAAATGCGTGTTCGGCTCACTACAGTCGCTATTTTATTCCCCTCAATTGAAGTGCAAAGGCTATCGCCTGACGTCGGCAGCCATTGTTGAACATCCATAGGAGGACCTCGATGGGGTTCGCAAGATCAGCGCCCGCGGACGCTATTTTCACATCAATCTGCCCCCACTTCTCGTGGGTTTCGACAACAATCACATGTGTCCCAGGCGGAATGGGATCTCGTACGGCGTAGAGGAATTCACCTGCTTTCCACAACAGCCCGTCAATTCTCTTCTTATTACCAAACACCACGGAGAAGCTCATTTCCTTGGTAGCCTCGGACCGCGACAAGACAAGATGGTCATCTCGAACACACGCCGGTCCGGGTTCTTCGATCGACACCGCCCACGGGTTTTCGATAATCTTCCGTTCGGTCGCGATTGTTGAAGCCCGCGAACTTCCTAAGGCTTCGGTCCGCTTGCGTTCGTTCGTCAACAGACCTGCAATTGCGCCAAGTTTGGTTCTGCCCTCGCGGATGTCGGGCGCTTTGACGGATCCTTCGGCTTCCAAGTTCTCCTCAGTTACCATGTAAGCGGCGGGGCCGGATATGGAAGTAACGCTTCCATCTTCACCGAGCAAGGTCAGGGTTGTGCCCGCCGGAATTCTGATAGTATCTCCGGGCACAAAAAGCCTGCCCAGCAACAATTCTTTAGACTCTGGGTTCGCCGACACGATGACGTATTGGCTGCCTGCCGATGCGTTGTGCGCCAACCCAGAAAGGAAGGCGACCCCCAGCCAAAGAAAACTGCTTAGCAGCCGTCTGCGCGTGCTTATCTGCCACATTCCCAACAGCTCTAGTTACCAGTCAGGTGAATTTCCATTCCTTGGTTTCCACCAGCCAGCCGACCTTGATGAAAAAGGATCAGCCCGTCCTGCGGGTAAGTCTGGGCGAGCATTTCGAATGCGTGCGATGCGGTGCTATCTCCGGCCGCAGCGAGCGCATAGGCTTTCGTGTACGCTGTAAATCGCGTGCGATTCTCCTGAGTATCTACCAAGGCCTCGCAAGCACTCACACCCTCTGTTTTGCCCTTGAGGTATAGAACACCAATCGGCCGAAGTAAAAATCCGGTCGTTCGTTTGGACACCGCGAGACTTATACAGTTTTTCGTGCCGACGAGTTTATTGGCACGCTCAAGTCTGGCCGCAATGTTCACGGTATCACCCACGGCCGTATAGTTGAAGAATCTGACGCCCCCGAAATTTCCAACAATGGCCGGCCCCGCATGCACGCCGATCCGTGTGCCGCCGAGCGCAAGGCCGCGCTTGGCCGTGTCGTCGTGGAGCTTCTGCCCGAGGCCTTCAATTGCAAGCGTGAGGGCAACCGCCCGATCCGCCTGGTCGTGCTGCTCCGTGCTCGATGAATTGATCGCAGATCCGATCGAGGTATTCATTCAAGAGCGAGGCCACCTCTTCGGGCCCGACACTCTCGCTAAGCCCGGTGAAGCCCTCTAGATCCGTGAAGATGGAAGTGATCACGCGTCTTTCACCACCAAGCCGGAGTTCCCCGTGTTCGCGGACTATTTTCGTCACAACAGCTGGATTGACGTACTTTGCGAAGGCTCCTTCTACGAATTGACGTTCCTTCGAGTCGCGCCGCCATGCAAGAAACGAGACGAGACTGGAGAGGCCTACGACAATAAAGCTAGGTGCAACCAGCGGAATCAAGATCGCGAACCATGCGAACGCAAACCCGGCGCATACCCATACAACGGCAAGAGCGGCAGCAATCGCGATGGGCTTTTGGATTACCGCGATGGATCGCCATGAGATCCAAAGCGAAAAGGCGCCAGCTGCTACGAAGGGTGCAAATCCAATGATCTGCCCGGGTGTGTTGATCCTGTCGCCGGAAAGAATGCTTGCCAGCAAATGTGCGTGGATGATCACACCGGGCAAATCACCTTTGTCGGCGCCATTGAGCAAGGTGAACGGAGTGGGGTGACGATCCACTTGTGGGAGATCAAGTCCGAGCAGAACGAGCTTATTCTCAAACCAACTCGACGGAGCAAATTGGACCGCCTGCGCCGGATAAACGAGAAATCTAAACGGGGCGAAATTGCGGTCCCGGTAGTAAACCATCTCTCGGGAGCCCTGCCCGCTGTCGACACCTACGGCCTCGGCAATGGCAACCGGGAAGCTCGGGGCCCATTCACCGTCAATCGTCCTTCCCAAATGAGCCCCTCGAACAACCCGATCCAAGTTGTCGTGCAGCAGTGTTCCAAGGCCTTGAGTGGCCCGCGGAGAAAACGCTTTGAGATAATCGAGTTGCTCGGAACTGAGCCCGTCAAGTTTCGTACCCGATGCAAGAACGACAGGCGCCGGAAAGCTCTCCAAGACTGAGCGCAATCGCAGGTCCTTATCAGCTTCGGTCGGCTGATCGAACAGCAAGTCAATTCCAATCGCCCGCGGATTTCCAGATTGGATCCGGTTGAGAATATCGGTTAGCAGTCCCCTATTAATCGGTGAGCGGTACGGAAGGCGCGCCAACGTCTCCTCATTGATGGCCACTACTACAATACCTGGTTTGGGATTGGTGAAGGGTGATATCGAAATCATCATCATGTCGCGTAACAGGTTTTGCAATGGAGGCGAGAAGATTGCGGTCGCGACGGCCAGAAGTACAAGGTACATCAAGCACACTGCGCCCACGCCTAGCCCTTTATTCGCGATCAATCTTATTGCTCGCACGTGTAAACGGACCTCAAGATGGCGCAGCGCTTTTGCAACTGAAGGATACCGGCTCAATCTCACACAAACAATAACGTCACGGTGCCACTATCGGAGGAGAAGTGCTGCTTTTGACTGGTCCCGTCTAACCGGATCGTTCCTTTTCTCGACTATCAGGGTTTGATAAAATACCCGAGGGGGCTTCTGTCATGCGGTGGATCTGGATCTTCCTTGTCGTGCTGCTCGCGGGCATTTCCAGCGATGCGGTCGCGGAGAAGCGAGTCGCACTGATCATCGGAAACTCCGCTTATCAACACGCACCACAGCTAACCAATCCTGACAATGACGCCAGCGACATGGCATCGAAATTGACCGGTCTTGGCTTCGAGGTCTTCACTGGCCGCGATCTCGACCTGACCGAAATGCGTCGGTCAATCCGTGACTTTGTGGGAAAACTCGAAGGTGCGGACATGGCACTCTTCTTCTACGCCGGTCACGGAGTGCAGGTAAGCGGCGACAATTATTTGATCCCCATCGACGCGCGACTTACGTCGTATAACGACTTGGACTTTGAGGCGCTACCGATCGAGCTCGTGCTCTCGGCGATGGAGCGTAACGCGAGTGTCAATCTGGTGTTTCTGGATGCCTGCCGCGACAACCCGCTTGCCGAGACCCTGGCCCGTTCCATGGGAACACGATCTGCGGCCGTCGGCCGCGGATTAGCCAAGCTCGGTACCGGCCTTGGCTCGCTGATTGCTTTTGCTACGCAACCGGGAAATGTTGCACTCGATGGTATTGGTCGGAATTCTCCGTTTACGACAGCGTTGCTGAAACACCTCGGCACGCCTGGGCAGAGCATAACCGATGACCTAATCGCGGTGCGTCGCGCTGTCCTGGAGGCGACGGACGGCAAACAGGTGCCATGGGATAGTTCGTCGCTAACCGGTCCCGTCATCCTCAATCCTGACGCGCAGGAGAGTGGCAACTCTGGCCTTCTGGACACGGTGCCACCGTCGGATCGTTCGGTCGAACTCGCCTATTGGGACTCAATCAAAGACGCAAAGTCCAAGTCGTACTTCGAGACCTATATCAAGCGCTTCCCTGATGGGCTGTTCACGGACATTGCAAAGCTCAAGATCGAAGAAGTCGACGCCGCTACGCAGGCAGCGAAAGCTACTCGGCCGCAAGCGTCATCGGATTCCGCAGGAGGTGAGCTGCAAACTTTCCTCCAGCCTCCGGACCTTGGTTTGAAGCCTCTTGGAGACCCAGCGCCAACTCAGCCGCCCAAGAGTAGATCACGCGGTAAAGCTTCGAGAATCGCTGCCGCCCATGTCGGGCCTGATGCCGATCCACGGTTGGTGAAAGCTCTTCTCGCACTGAACGGTTATGAAATGACTTACGACTTCTTCGGAGGTCATCTCTACGTGGCTGTCCTCGCCCACACCAGCTGGACTAGATCCAAAGCTTTGGCCGAAGCTGCTGGCGGTCATCTGGTGACGCTTTCCACGAGAGAGGAGAACGCATTTGTCTACAAGCTCTTTTCGGAAGACAGCCGATTTGTTCGGATCGGTGAGCAAAAGGAAGGACCGTGGATAGGACTTTACCAGCCGCCGGGTTCAACGGAACCTGCCGGTGGATGGCAATGGGTAACCGGCGAGCCATTCCGTTACAAGAACTGGACCCGTGGGCAACCGAACAATTACGACCCCGATCATGATTCAGCGCTATTCCACAGCTACGGAAAGCTGGAACCAAAAGACGAACAGCGCCCACTGCGATGGGACGACAAGCCTGGCCGTCACGGCACTACCGGCTTTATCGTCGAGATTGAAGGTGATGCTCCAACGCTTAGCGCCGGCCTTGCCGTGGAAGCTCAAAGAGAACTGGCGCGCCTCGGGTGCCTTCTCGGAAAAGTCGACGGCAAGTGGGGTCTCGTCAGCCAAAACGCGTTGCGGGACTACGCCCGTCAGCAGGGCGTGCAGCTTTCGTCGCTCATTCCAACGGTAGAAATTCTTGCCCGCCTAAAGAGCACCCCCGACGCCGTATGCCGCTAGTCTTAGCCTGACCGTAGAGAAGCGCACGAAAGAAGATGGCAAGAGTGGAGTGGACGCCCTCCCCTCGCCTCACGGCCGCGCGCAAGGTCCACGGCTAGTTGCAATGCTGACCGCAGACGCCGATTTTTCCGATTGGTTGGAATGCAGTATCCCAAGGCATCCACATAAGAGATCCGCCCGAGTGCGATTAAGCCACCCGAAGGATGCTTGCCTGCAGCATACGCCGTCGATCATTCTGCCTTATTGGAATGCTCTAGTTGAACTGCGGTGTCGTGATTGTTCCGTGATAATTGCCTGCCTTAATAGGAGGCGCCCTTTGTTTGCCTGGATGTTAAATCTAGCCAGGTTTCAATACGGAGATCACGAATGCGCGCAAACTCCCCGATATTCGCCGTCACGAGTACCGCTCCGACTGCACAAGCATGAGCAGCGATGAACAGGTCATTTGGGCCAATTGGTTTGCCAGCGGCTTCCAGTTCAGTCCGGATGCCGCCGTACTCGGCATCAGCAGGCACGTCGAGCGCGAGCACTTGCAAGCTTCCAAGAATGGCCTCGATCTGTGCCAGCAGCCTCGGGGATCCCTTCTTGGCGCATCCATAACGCAACTCTGCTGCTGTAATAATGCTGACGCAGATCGCATCCGGCCCAACCTCAGCGATACGTTCAGTGACAGCGCCCCTCGGGTTCCGTGCAAGCTCCGACACGATATTGGTGTCCAGCATATAGAGCCTGCTCAAAGATCGATTTCCTTCACCGGCAGCAGTGTGTCGTCAACATCGGGGAACTCATCTTCAGGTCCGAGCGGTTCTAAACCGGCCAGAACTTCCAGCAGGTTCTTGCGCTGCATCGGCTCGATGATAAGCCGATCTCCGTCGCGGTGGATGATCACCCGATCGCCCGGAAACTCAAAGTCAGCCGGGATGCGTACAGCCTGACTCTTGTTATTTCGGAAGAGTTTAGCTTCCCTGGGAGGTTTAGGTTGGTTGTGGTGGAGTTGGGGCATGCCGGGCTCCTGTGCATATACACAGGCATATACATTCTAAGGAGGGTGATTTCAAGCTTTCCTTCTCGAAACTGCTTATTTCTGAACGTGTTTCCTACGATCCGCGCTGTCGTAAAATTATCTGGCCAACGCAGGCTAGGCTTCCGTCAAAACATGAAACGCTCGGAGTTACGCGGGGGCAAAGCCGGATCTCTGGCGGTTGGCGTTATCAGCTTCAGCGACTGAAAATGGGTGCGATATTGGCCAGCATTACAAGTCAGCAACAGCGGCATTGACGAACGTCAGCCGCTCGCAAACATCAAGCAGAGCCCGGCAACCCTTGCGCGGGCTCTGCTCCAAATGGCTGCTGAAACAACCCATCCTCCTCAATGCACGATCAACTTGCCAGGGTGCCATGACGAACCATTAGAATTTTGGGGCTGTTTGTGACGGGCCGTGAAAGCCGCGCACAAGGAAGTCAGCGCCAGGATAGTTGATCCTGGGGTAGCCGGCCGCTCGGGTCGTTCACGTTCACCTGGCGCGGAAGATCCGGTCCCCATTTCCACAGAACGAGGTTCCGGTCATCCGCCTCAGCACGCGGCGCGAAACTTGGCACCAAGATACCGGCCGTCCCGCGCGCATCGAGGCGATCATAGATCGCCCACGAGGCGGGACGCCTCCCCTCCGCAAGCGCTGTGGCCCAGCTACAAGCCATTTCCTCCATGGAGACGGAATGCGCGGCCCTCCCCTCCTCCGTTGTCAGGTCAAAGACGTTTTCACAATCGATATTGTAGGAGCACAGCACGCAGGGATCGATACGGTGCGCGAAGCCTTGGTTGGCCTCCTTGACAGCTGTCATGATGCTGAGCGCAAGGTAAAGCGCGGGCACGCCCTTCGGAT
Organism: Sinorhizobium sp. BJ1; assembly: GCF_002531555.1. Taxonomy (NCBI): domain Bacteria; kingdom Pseudomonadati; phylum Pseudomonadota; class Alphaproteobacteria; order Hyphomicrobiales; family Rhizobiaceae; genus Sinorhizobium; species Sinorhizobium sp. BJ1. The sequence goes on along the minus strand of NZ_NWTH01000017.1, from coordinate 62,791 downwards.
TGAACCGCGCGCCTCTGATGGCGGCGCCATCGCCTGATGTCGGTTTGAAAGCCCAGCGTGGATCATGCGCTCGGTAGCACGTTCCCACAAACCTCAAGCAAAGCCACCGACGGCCATATGGTCGAGATAATCGCGAACGGCTGCGGCCTTGCCGTCCTTGACGAGCGCCTCGGCGGTGCGTCCGCCAAATGCCGGCAGAGGTTGGGCCCGGTACCAGGCCATTGCCTGTTCCTTGCCCCCGGCCCACTCGGCAATCCGACTGATGATCTCGAGCATCTCCCGAAGGCGGCTCTGCGTCTTTGCACCACGGCTGCGCTCGGTTCGGTAAAGTGTTTCGCGTGCAAGCCCCGCGGTCGCGGCGAGCTGGCTCTTGGACATGCCAAAACCGTCTGCCACCTGCTCAACAGCGATCTTTCCACTCCGATCCATATAGGAGAGAATCAATGGTCCGTTGTCGCTACGAACTTTCTGCGCCTGAACCATTCTTCCTTACCTGCCATACCCGAAAACGCATTCTATGTGCAAAATGTATGGCACTGTTTGCTGTTTTGCAAGGCGCGCACGACGACATCGTCTTCAATATCGGCGTCATTGCCTGCACGTGCTCATCGATCCCCTCAAGGACCTTGGTGGGAACAATTTCACGCTCACGAAATAGCCACCAGTGCTGGTTGACCACCTCTACAGTTTCCACTCCGGCCTTCAGGATCGCCGGGAGCCTCGCGCGGTTGGCGAACGCTTTGAATGACCGCTCTCCGCCGAGCAAAAGCGCCATAGCGTCTGCGGGAAGATATGGCACCGTCGACAGCACGTCGCAAATTGGCACAAGGGCCGGCATGTTACAGCTCCATGATAGATTACCGACCAGTTCTTCAGGTGCATGTCGCCATTGCGGTAACAACGCTCAGTGCCAGCCGACGGACGAATTCGAGAGCCGCCGTAGGGGAAACGGCTACGCTAATGGCCGAGGCGATATCGCGCTACGCGACGCCCTCATATTTGCGCGAGGGATAGATGCCGAAGACTGAGCGAAATCCTCGATGGAAATTCGTTCATCTTTGCCTGCGCAATCGAAACGTTTGCTGTTGGCGCCATTGACGCTGCACCGGTGGCCGGTCGGGCGGACTGGCGCTTGCGGCCAAGCCCCGGGGGCGCAAATCGCGCTTGGCCACGATGGAGGTGCGCTTCCTATGCCTTCGAGCCTAAGTCTATTGTGCCCTGCTCGAGGGCAAGACCGAACGGCAGAAGACCCACGGGCTCGCTCGCCCACGCCGCCCGGGCCTGTGCCTGCGTCCCAGGATAGTGATGCGCGGCGGATGGCTCGAGTTCGCGGCCACGAAGCGAGGCATTAGCCTCCTCGCCGAATGAAGCGCAAAATCGACCTGCGCCTGCTCGCCCGGCGGTGACCCGAAGCGAACTTCAGATCCGGCGGCCGAATGTCGCGCAAGAAGTCGGTCAGCGCCGTGTAGCCGCCGGAACAGCCGAGATCCTTGACCTCGCGGAAAAGCCGCCGCCCTGTCAGGCCGGGATAGGCCTCACCCGTTCGCGAAGATAGGCCGAAGCTACCTGATCCGCATCCATCAGCCAGCGGAAATTCTCCTTCTGCTCAATCCACGCGTGCCGCCATCCGGAAGTCGGCCCGCCGCGCTCCAGGAAAGTCGTATCGATCAAGCCCCAGAACCGCATCGTCCTCGCCATCCACCGCCACAACCGCATGCAGATGGGAACTGCCGTTGCCTGTCGAGCGCAGCACCGTCGGGTCCTGGATCGCCACAACATGCCGACCGAGGCAGAGCTGCGGCGTCACGGCATCAATCGCGCAGGAACCGCGTCAGCCGCATCTTTCCCGCACGGCTGCCACCAAGCGCCGCACCGGCAGCTTACGCCCGCCGGAAAATTCTTTCGTCCTGGCGTTCGAGTGAGTTGTTGGGGATTGATCCTCACTTCCCTCAGCCTTTCGCAGTCAATTTCGCTATCTTTGCCCGGTCTGATATCACGGCGGCGATCTCATTGATTGGCTTTCGATCAGGCGATGCACATACGAGATCGTCAACTACCTCGCCGATTAGCGTGTTTACATTGTCGCAAAGCTCGCTCAAGCGGCGGCGTAACAGCGGAAAGCCAATCCCCGCTTCTTTTGCGAAAACCTGCCACCCCCCTGCATCCATTTCGGCGAGCGTGGCGCGTTTCCCGATCCTCATCGCCATTTTCGCCGAAAGTTCTGAATAGACCACCGTCGAAAGCAAGTCGTAAAGCGGAGCGAGCCTCGGGCCCTGCCCGTCGTACAGGATGGAAAAGTTCTTTCCATGTGCATCGGCATTCCCAACGATCAAATTGAATATTGCCGCGTCCAACATTTTCAGCACATCGACGGCCGGCCTTGTTGAGACCCGCCGCAATAGTTCGAAGCAGTCCTTGAAGGTCGGTCCGCCTTCATTCGCATACTTCGTTTCAGGTGGCACGCCGAGCGCCTGGCAGAAATCCTCCTGGTGGATGCGTTGCACTGTGCCGCTGGCATCGCGCATGCGGTCATACCTTTCGACCAAAAGAAACGAGCGCCCCTGCACGTATCTCGGTTCGACAGGTGCGACATCGAGCCCGATGGCGGCCGCAAGTCTCATCACCAAGGCTTCGTTCTCGGTTGTGGCGTTGAAGCGGGCGATTGGCGGTTTCAGGATATGCGTGGTAGCCTGACCAGGCAGCGGAAGTGCAATCTGACCACGAACCGAGACAACCGGCACTTTGGATTGCGCGCCGGCCAGCGACAGTCTGAGGCCCTCTTCACCGGCCAAAAGCGGCCGTGTCGGGAGCGCGCCCAGCACGCGAAGAATTCCCGTCTCGTCAAGAGGCGTCGGCTGCTGATTGCCAGTCGGCCCGATCTCTGCGGGCTCTTGGCCCTCAGGAAGTAGCTGCAATGCGCCGGCGACATCCCCGCCCAAACGATTAAGAAGAGCGTAGTCGTTGGCGGGCGAAACGCCCAATGCTTGCGCGGCTGCTGCCCGCTGGCTTTCCTCGGGAAGCAGGCCGCCGAAAAACGGCCGGCACTCTCGACGCGAGAAGTGCTCCGATCGTTTAGGGAGAGATACGGACAACGGGAGCGTTCTGTCATCCTCAAGCCACGCCTGAACATAGGCAAAACCGATATCCCCATGCTTATCCTGGGTGAATTGACCGACGACGCGGCCGTTCCACCAGACATTGAGGACTTTGGTCGTCATCGTGTGCGCTCACCCGGGGCCAGGATTTCGATGGAGCAACCGAGCGTTTGGAGAACCCGCAGGACTTTTCCAAGTTGGGCTGTGGGCTTGCCTGCTTCGAGATCGACAATGAACCGAAGCCCTACGCCAGCAACGCCCGCGAGCTCGTCCTGGCGCAAGTTTTGCTCCCTCCTTGCACCTCGAACCACGGCGCCAATATCGGCTGGACTTCGGACTTGTTTTGCCATGAAAATTTCCCGATCGGGAAAGTAGCAGCGAACTTGGCCTCTTGTCCAGAGAGATTTTCCCGATCGGGAAAATAAAGACCATTACGGCGCATAAACATGACCGAATTTCCCGCTCGGTAAATTAGGGGAAGTCTAATGACGATTTCGATGGGATGCGGCCTTCTGGTGCAGCGCTGAACCGAGTGGATTCATTCGTGACACGTTGGACAATGACTGCGTCCTGAAACCGGACTTCTTGCTTTATATCATTCGTGATGACTGATGCGCGATGAGGCAGATATGAGAACGACACTGGCAATCGATGACGATGTCCTAATCGCCGCCAAAGCGATGGCTGCCCAGCAGCACCGTAGCGTCGGCGAGATCATTTCCGAGCTCGCGAGGCGTTCTCTGCGCCGACCGCGCAGCGGCGGCGAGCGCAATGGAATTCCTCTTCTGTCGTCTCGACCGGATGCGCCGCCAGTGACGCTCGAAATCGTCAACGCATTGCGTGACGAACTGCCGTGACCTTCCTGCTCGACATCAATGTGCTGATTGCCCTGATCGATCCGGCCCATGTAGCCCATGATGATGCGCACGATTGGTTCGCATCGGTCGGTCAGACCGCGTGGGCTACCTGCCCTATTACGGAAAATGATGTCATTCGGATTGTCGGCAACCCCAAATATCCCAATTCTCCCGGCTCACCGTCACTCGTGATGACGATCGTTGACAATCGCGGTCGCTCCCCGGCCATAGTTTTTGGCCGGACGATATGAGCCTCGTGGGGTCAGAGTGATATCGCTTCGACGAAAATCATGACTTCGAGGCAGGTAACAGATCCCTATCTGCTTGCGCTCGCGAAGGCGCATGGCGGCCACCTGGCGACATTCAGCAGCCGCGGTCATAAGGGGCAATTCTGCCTTGCACTTGCACCTGATCACCAGCAAATAGGCTCGCGCATTCCTGTTTTCCGGCCGCTGTGTTTCAAGCACAGCTATGCCGGAAGGGAGTCAAACTGGCAGCTAGCTGTTGTGAAGCCGCATCGCACCGTCGTGCTCATTTGACCCGTGGATATTGCTCTGGTCACGAATGTGCGTGGCGGCGGCGAGTGCAAGATCAAGATCCTTCGTACGGCGGTCCAGCGCGTCAAGGAAGTCATCGACCCTTGTGCGGAGGTCACGGATCTCCTTCTTCATCTCCAGCTGGATACGCTCGTCCTGCCGCCGCCGGAAGCCGTTGATCGCCACGATAGTTGCCATGCCAAAAAGAAGCAGCACGAAAACTGAGTCCCCCTGGCCTGCAGCAAACACGACCAGCAGACCGAGGACGATTGCCTCGACCAGGCTGGCAGCATTACCTGAATACACGGCTCTCAGCGGCGGCAACGACGATCGAACTGTAGGGTTCCGCGTAGGCGTCCAGCAGGCCTGCCCTCTCTGTCGCTGCTGTGAAATATATCGTCATTTCCACGGCGCCACCATTTTGTCGCTGCATCGTTCCGAACAGCACCCGCCTGCAGCAGAAAAATTGCTGCAACCATTTCGCGACGGGCACACACTCTCCCGCATGGATCGGATTTCCCTGGCAAGCCAAGCAGAGACTCCACTATGCCATCAGGGCCGAACTGCGCGTGGAGCATGCATGCGGCTTTTATCCGCCCCCTGCGGGTGCTTGCACGTTCCGCGGGTCAGGATTGCGCCAGATGGCTGGAGCCCGTGGCCTAATCAGCAAGGATGGAAGCCGGCGGACCGTTACAGCGCCTGGAAGGCGGCATTTACCAATCGCTGAAAGTCCGGGACCGGGGATTTAGTGCAGGCCCGCGACTTGATCGTGGTCCTCCAGGGCACCCAGGCGGCCGCGGCGAACGAACTGCTTCTGCAGCAGTCGAGAACCCTTATGGCAACCCGGCTTCGTTTGCTTGCGGAACCGGCGGGCAACGATGCGGTCCTCTTCCCCAACGAAATGCTTGCCGAGGACGATCCTGGGCTGCGCGAGGTCGTTCAGGGGCAAATCTCGATCTATCCGATGACCGCTCCGAGTTAAACGCAACAAACGCTCGGAGCCAGCCCTGGCGGGCGTTGGGCAGCAAATCAACTCCGGCGCCCGTCCCAGAACCCGTGCCTCCAGTTCGCAGAAAAGAAGCCTGAAATCCGGACAGATGCCCAATCGGCGGCGGCTATGTCCCCGTTGAGATCGAACCGGCGTCGGCATATCGAGGCAGTATAAAGGTCCATTGCGGGCGGCGCCCGTTTCCTAATATGCTCAAGCTGCGCTCTGACCATCGCGTCGGATAGGAGCATTCCTGTAGCCACGTAAGAGAGATTTTCGTCTCACGGGACTCGCGGAAAGTAGCTTGGCGCCAATCTTGCCTCTGATCTAGGCGTGATGTTCACTTCCGCATGGGCCAGACATCAATGAAGAATGAAGCTATCGCCGAGCAGGCGTTGAGAACGGCACCAGTTGGTGTTATTTCTGATGCAAGCGAAGGAGGCAACACATGCGCTCAACCATCAACATAGACGACAGCCTCATGGAGAAGGCTAAGGCGCTGACCGGCACGAAAGAAACCGCCGCGGTCGTCCGTCAGGCGCTGGAAACGCTGGTTCGCATGGAAGCAGGCAAGCGTCTGATTGCCTTGGGCGGAACGATGCCCAACGCGGAGGCTGGTCCGCGGAGGCGGACCGAAAAGTGAGACTGGCCGATACCGGAATTTGGATTGACCACTTCCGCCAAGCTGACCCGCAGCTCATCCAAACGATCGAAAACGATTTGTTGCTTTGCCATCCCGCCATCGTTGGCGAACTTGCCTTGGGCAGTTTAAAGAACCGTATGGTCACGCTCGGGTTCTTGGCCGTACAGCGGGAGGTCATCGTCGCCACGCACGATGAAGTCATGTCGATGATCAACGAGTACGAACTTTACAGCATGGGCATAGGCTACACGGACGCCCACCTGCTCGCGTCAACCTTAATAGACAGCCGAGCCGAGTTGTGGACACGAGACAAGCGGCTGCGCAGGGTCGCGGAGAGAGCATGCGCGCGGGTAGTTTCTGACGGCACTGCAACCAACTAAATCCGCTTGAGCACTCGCCCGCACGAAGGTCTCCGCGCCAGCGTCCTGGCAAGCTCGTGCCAGTCACAAGCGCGCAGCCCATCGGCCTCTCGGTTCATAATCGCAGTGGCGCCAACGCGGATTGACGAGCACCGTCCCACCGGCTTCCACTCGTTGGCGGCGCTTCGCTATCATCTTCTGGATCGAATGCGGCATCGGGATGGCGAGGTAAAGAGCATAGCGGGCGCCCGCCGTGTGGTGTGCTCAAGGTGCGCGCCGATCATCGCCGCGGATCCAAGCATTCCTGTCAGCTCGGTGCGTCAGTTGCGGGACAATGGGATCTGTGGCCATTCGACTTGGTTCTATATTGCGAGAGCTCATCGAGTTCGGCAAGCAGGTCAGCAGATCCGCCCGAATGCGTTTAGAATCTAATCCGGTCGCGTCGCACAAGTGGTGGAGCTGGGCGGCGGCGAAGCCGCTCGCGAGCGCGCTCTCGACAGCGCCGTAGATGCGAGCGGCGGTGGGCATCAAAGTTCCCCGGTAGGTCGGGTTTTGTAGCCCTGTTGAAATCCACTCTGAATTGCGTAAACTAATCGGCGCTATTTAAAGTAACGCCTTTCCAGCATCTACAACGAACTACGCCGCGAACGGCGGTCATCGATCCAGTACCAATGGCGACTGGGCGCTCGCTGAACGCAGCCAACTCGTTGCTCGAACCTGAAACCGATGCTTCGAAATAGGAGCGGCAGACGCCGAGTACGGCGCAATACCCAGCATCGCAGAAAATTGTCTCAAGACACTTCTTCGGAGGATTGCACCGATGGGACCACTATTCAGGAACGCGGGGCTCCCGACCTACCATGAAGCGATGTTGTTTGTCCGCATGAAGCCGCAGCCGCGCCAGCCAAACTTCGAAGCCACCTTTGCGGCCGCCCGCACACCGCTGAGCAGCGGTCTACAGGCATTGTCCTATTACGAGCGAGCGGGGATGGTGAAACGCGTGACACCTGTGTCGCGGGAGTCACCACACTACGCCAGTCGAATGCTGGTCCGGCCAAATCGTGACTCCGGCGCCCAACCGGAATTGGTGGGGATCCCAGGCAATGAGGTGGAAGGATGGTCGGCACCGGCCCTGAACATGAACGCCGCCATCGATGAACGAACACCGGGCGGAGCAACCAGCCTGGTCGAGTTGGTCAGTGACGTCGATTTACGCCAGCTTCAATTGGCTCTCGCCGGAGATCCGACGGTTGCATCCGTGTCCCGGGTGCCGCTACGCTACCTGGTGGCGAAATCGCCGCGAAAAACCGCCGGGTCGACCTCCAGGAAATCGTCGCCCGCGGGTCGTGGCCGAATTGCCGCGGTACCGCCGCCTGCCCATGTGATGTGGAATCTCCGAAAAATCAAATGGGATGAAGCGCGCAACTTAACCGACTTCAACGACGCCAGCAGGGTCAAAGTCGCAGTGCTCGACACGGGCATAGACGCTGAGCACCCTGACCTCAAGGACCAAATCGGTGGATATGTATATGGACATCCGGATCTTCCTGCAGCTAGCTCTGCACAGGATCTTGTCGGGCATGGCACTCACGTAGCGGGCACCATTGCCGCGACCATCAACAACGATCTCGGCATCAACGGCATATCGCGGGCCAGGATTCACGCCTGGAAGATTTTCGACGATCGCCCCGACCTGATGACCTATCCTGATGGCACGGCGGAGTTTGCCTATTTCGTCGATCCGGTTATGTATCTGCGTGCGCTGCTCGACTGCGCGGATGCGGGTATTGACGTCATTAATCTCTCCATCGGCGGCGCAGGCGCGCCCGACCCTACGGAGAGTGCGGCATTCGAGGAATTGCTGGCGAACGGAACCACGGTCGTTGCGGCGATGGGAAATGAGCGGCGCGAAGGCAGCCCGATCTCCTACCCTGCGGCCACACCAGGCATCATCGCCGTCGGCGCGACGAACCTCCAGGACCGAATCACGAATTTTTCCAACCGCGGCAACCACATAACCATCGCGGCGCCAGGTGATGCAATCTGGTCCACGCTGCCGACTTACCCCGGTCAATTGCGTTGGCGAGCAGAAAGAGGCCCCGATGGAGGATGGAGGCAGGGAAAGCCTGATGTACGCGAGACGGACTATGACGCGTGGCCCGGAACATCGATGGCATCTCCGCATGTGGCTGCGGCTGCGGCGCTCTATATTGCAAATGGCGGCGCGAGAGACCCCACAGTGATCCGAAGTGCGTTGGCTGCGAGCGCCGATAAGGTGCCGGCCATGAGCGGCCAAGACTTTACCCCGGATTTCGGCTATGGTCGCTTGAACTTGGAGCAGCTGATCGGCAGCATAGCGACCGGGAATTCAGACAATGACTGACATCCTGTTTACAATCCGGGCCGGCGTGAGCGTCGAAGAACGCGAACGGCTATTGACTAAGATTCAAGCTATCCCAGATGTCGAGCACGCAGCTCCGGTTAAGCGCGACAGCAGCAGCGAGGCTTTGCAGCGGATCCATTTCGCTCGTTTAAGGAAACATTCCGAGGCGACTGGCTGCCTGTCGGTGATTAGAGAGATGCCGGAGGTGGAAGAAGCGAACATACCAGCTCGACGAAGAATATGATCTCGTCATTTCCGGCGCGTGCTCGCGGCGGAGCGCCTTGGCTGTAAGTCGCTTTGCCTCCTCATCTTGCGACGGGCGGTGTCGCTGACGACCTACGCGACTGCAGGAAGCAAAAATGGCCTGGACAGCTAGCAGACGGGTTTTCGCGGCTTCTGAGTCTTCGATGAAGCAAATATGAGCCAGGAACCAACATTTCCGATGGTCGTTGTCCTTCGAAAGGAGAACGCCATGCCGAAGCAAGATCCTATTCCCACCCCCGCCGAAACTCCAAGGGAACCACAGGGCATCCCCGGCAGGCCGGACCGTGGCCTGGAGAAGCCTGCCGAGCCGCCGATCAAAAAGCCGGAGGATACCAAGAATCCGACGGACCCGGCCCTTCTGCCGATCGGCGACCCGGCCGGGATGGCTTAGCCGGGACCATTCGTACGACACCGCTATCCTTGGGACGGCGACGGCACGGCCTCATGCTTGATCAGCTAGCCTGATCCAGCACATTGCCGGCGCGCATTTTTGATCGAGTGGTACTGGAGCCACATCCCTGCTCCAAGCGCGGGACGCGAGAGGCCAAGCCCGCCTCCCGCGTCGAACGGAGTTCCTGAAAGTCTCGTCCACGCGCTCCACTATGCGTGTCCGAGCGGCAGAGCGACGAAGCGCGTCGCACCGCCCGACGGGATGCGGAGCAGCGCGGCCACTCTGCCTTCCTTGCGAAGCGACGCAAGATCGCGGCGGAAGTCCCTGGCGTTCGTGACCGCCTTGCCGTCGACGTCGAGGATGACGTCGCCCGCTTCCAGCCCCTGCTCCGCCGCCGCTCCTTTGGGATCGATGGCGACGACGACCATGCCTTTCTCATTGGGGCCGGCCACCTGGCGTGCCGGCGCAAGCAGAAGCCCGAAGTCTTGCTCGCTGGTAGAGGCGGCGCTGTCGCTGCTTGCCCCTTCGATCGGCGCCGGGCGTTCTTCAGGCATCGTTGCAAGCTTCACGGCGAGGTCGTTCGGCGCGCCGTCGCGGACAATGCTCACCGTCGCAGAGGTCCCGGGTGCCATCGCACCGACCTTCTGGGCCAGTTCACGCGGATCATTGATGATTGCCCCGTCGACCGCCGTGATGACGTCGCCGGAGCGAATGCCGGCTTTGCCGGCCGGGCCGGCAGGGTCCGCCTCGTCGATAAGCACGCCCTTGGCTTCCTTCAAGCCGAGGCCCTTGGCAATGTCGGCGGTGACCTGCTGTTCCTTGATGCCGAGCCAGCCGCGCGTCACATGGCCCTTGTCCTTCAACTCGGCGATGACGGCTTTCGCCGTGTCGGCCGGGATGTCGAAGACGATGCCGACCGAGCCGCCGGAAGGCGAGAAGATCGCCGTGTTGACGCCAATCACATCGCCGTTGACGTCGAAGGCGGGTCCGCCGGAATTGCCTCGGTTGATCGGCGCATCGATCTGAACGAAATCGTCATAGGGACCGGCACCGATGTCGCGCCCTTCGGCGGAAACGATCCCGGCGGTGCAGTGCCGCCCAGCCCATAGGGATTTCCGATCGCGATCACCCAGTTGCCGACGCGCGGACGTTGATCGGCAAAGCGGACATGCGGAAAATCCCGGCCATCGACCTTGATCAGAGCGAGATCGGTTTTCGGGTCGGTGCCGACGACTTTGGCGTCGTAGCTCCGCCATTATTGGTCATCACTTCGAGGGACTTTGCATGGTCGACGACGTGATTGTTGGTGACGGCATAGCCGTCCGCCGAGATGAAGAAGCCAGAACCTTCGCCCATCATGACACCCTGTCCGTCATCGGGATCGATAGCACTGCCGTCACCCTGGGTCTCCACCTGCTGCTGCTGCGCGCCGTCGATCTCGACCCGCACCGAGAGGACCGCCGTTTTCACCCGGGCGACGAGGTCGGCAAAGTCAACGGACTTCGCCGCGGATTGAGCGGTATTTGCCGCCGCCCGCGCCGTGGATCCGGGTCCAGTTGCGTGCATCCCGACAGGCTCCGCTACGAGAGCGGCAAGGCTGAGGGCGGAAACGGAGGACAGGGTCGCCAGGGCGGCCGTGAAGCCGCGCACCCGCGAACCCTTTTGTTCTGGATAATTGGCCATAGCGTGTCTCCTTCTCTAGTTCGGAGGGTTTGATACACGCGACCGCAGTGGAATTACATCAGCTCTCAGAATAGATGCTGATGTTGAAATCGGCTCCATCGGATCGTCACGACCACATGGCGCCACGACAAAAATCAAATATGAAAAATCGACCCATTTGCGGGATTAAATTTCGTTCATCAAAAAAGTTAATCTTAGCCAATACGAAAATGCATCTTGAGCGACACCTTTTGTTTTTGAAGGGCGCACTGCCGGCACGTAAAGAGCAGGCTCGGCATTGCCATGCTGAGCAGCCATTACCGAATCCAGGACGATGTCGCCGGACTTGCGCTGTACCGGACCCGATGCGCCGCCGGGGCCGGATGGAGAATCTTGCAATCAGTCCTGAGAAGCGACAGCGGTATCGACCACCTCGAAATCGTGGGTGATCGTCGCCGTCTTGGCGAGCATCGCCGAGGCGGAGCAGTATTTCTCGATCGACAGCGCGATGGCGCGTTCGACTTTGCTGGCCGCAAGCCCCCGCCCCTTGACTACGAAGTGCATATGGATGCGGGTAAAGACTTTCGGCTCCTGATCCGCCCGCTCCGCGCTGAGCTCGACGATACAATCCTCGACCGCCTGGCGACCCTTTTCGAGGATGTGGACGACATCGAAGGCGGAGCAGCCCCCGGTGCCGATCAGCACCATCTCCATGGGGCTCGGCCCCGGCGTGCTTCCCTCCGGCCCGAAAGCCGTGCCGAGCACGACCTTGTGCCCACTTCCCGACTGGCCGACGAAGGTCCGTCCTTCAACCCATTTGATACGCGCCTTCATTAATCACCTCCTGTCGCGATTTGCGGGCTATTGCAGACGTTGATAGCCTGATTCATCCTGCAAAAACATGCCGCGCGAAGATATAGCGCGACATGTTCTCTTCGAATTCAGCAATCCAAGATGAACGTCAACTTCGGAGTGGTCGAAGCGCGCGACATCCGCATCCGCTCTGCTATTCCGCCGCCTGGATAAGCGACCAAAGGGGCATTCTGTTGTGGCGCCGGCCAGGCTCGGGTGACCCAGACTGATAATCACCCGCGGTGTTCGCGCCAGGCCAGGATGGGCGCGACGGCGTCCCGAAGCGCGGCGAGATCGGTCGCCTCGATCTTTCGGAACGGACGCCGTGAAGGCCCGCAGTTGACGCCCATGATGCCGAGCAATGCCTTTGACCCGGGCATTACGCCTACCTTGATCAGTGCCTGGATCACCCGGTTGGCCATGACCTGCAGTCGCCGCGCTTCCTCGATCCGACCTGCCGCCGCGCACGTCCTTAGGGCAACAAACACGTCGCCCATGAAGTTATAGGTCGTGCCGATCGCACCTTGTGCCCCCATCGCAAAGCCGGCGAGGCACATTTCGTCATACCCGTTGTAGACGATGGCGTCGGGTACGGCATGGCGGATGCGTTCGAGCTGAAACATGTCGCTCGATGTGTGCTTGATGCCGATGATATTGGGATGCGAGAGGAGTTCGACGAGTTCAGGCAGCGTGAAGCCACTGGTGCGGGCGGGAAAATTGTAGACGATGAGCGGCAAGCCGGAGGCATCGGCGAGTTCTCGATAGTGCGCCATGACTTCGTGCCGGGAGAAATCGTAGTAGAAAGGCGGGATGGCCGAGATCGCTTGATAGCCGGCTTTTGCTGCGTGCTCCGAAAGCCTGAGCGCGTCCCTCGTGGCAATCGTGCCGACATGGGCGATCAGCTTCAGGCGGCCGGCCGTGGCGGCAGCGACACTGGAAAGATAGTCGGCGCGCTCTTCGCGCGACTGCAGCATCGCTTCGCCGGAGCTGCCCCCGACATAAACGCCATCGATGCCAAGCCGGACCTGAAACTCGAGAAGCGGACCGATCGCCCGCCGGTCGATGGTCTCGTCTTCGGAAAACGGCGTGAGGAGGGCCGAATAGATCCCTTCAAGTTCCATGGTTGTGATCGCTTTCAAAGGTTCGTGGGAAAAAGCTCAGGCACTTCCTGGCGGGCCGCAGCGCCAAGCTGGACGACCGCTTCGTTGGGCGCGGAGCTGTAAGGCCAGAGCAGTTCCGGACCGATTGGGCACCAGCGGCCGGCTGCAGCCATTGCCTTGTCGAGTGCGGCGTTCGACAGGCCATAGCGCGCGGCAAGCGGCAGAACATGCTCGTTCATGAAGCCGACGACGCGGGTCTCGAACGCGAGAGCATCCGTCGGATCCTCATGGAGCTGCCGCCACCACCGCGCAGCGCCGGCGGGACTCAGACACGCGACATTGGAATAGGAGCCACGCCCCCCCGCCAGACAGCCGCTGGCCATGAAATGTCCGGGAATGAAGACTGCGAGATCCGGCAGCTTCCGACGAAGCTCTTCGTACCAGGTACGATCGCCTCCCGGCAGCTTGGCGCCGATCAGGGTGGGCACTGCTGTCTGAAGCCTTGAGATCTCGTCGAGGCTCAGCCGGCGCTTGGCATGCGGCGGATTGTAGAGGACCAGCGGAATGTCGGGTGCTGTTGCCGTCATGCCGGCAACGAAACGCTCCGCTTCGTCATAGGTCGGTGCCCACCAATCCGGCAGAGTTACCTGGACGGCATCGGGCCTCAGTGCGGCGATACGGGCCAGCCGCTCGCGTGCGACGCGTGCGTTCGTATGCGAAACGCCGATCTGGAAAGGCAGGGAACCGCTACGGCAGAAATCGGCGACCACGTGGCTAAGCCGGTCGAACTCTGCCTCCGTCTGGCTGTGAAATTCGCCTGCCGTGCCGCTCGTATAAATTCCCTCGAGGCCGCTCCCGTGAAGCACGGATAGCTGCTCTTGTAGGGCGGGCCAATCGATCGCGCCTTTTTGATCGAGCGGCAGGAGCACCGCTCCCCAGACGCCTTCGGGCGGTTTGGCGGGAAGGCTCACCGAGCAGCTCCGAGCATCTGGTCGGGAATGAAGGTGACGAGGGCTGGAAAGACGGTGATCAGCACCAGGACGATGATCAGCGGAACGAGCAGTGGAAGGATACCGCGGGCAAGCACACCGAAGGGAATGTTGGCGACTTTCGAGACCACGAAAAGCGCCACTCCCATCGGCGGTGTCAATATGCCGATCATCAGGTTGAACACCACCACCACACCGAAATGGACGGGATCTATACCGTATTGAAGCGCGGTCGGCACCAGCACCGGCACGATGAGCAGCAGGATCGCCAACGCCTCGATGAAGGTGCCGAGTGCAAGCAGCATGAGGTTCACGAGGATGAGGAATGTCAGCGGGTCATCCGCATAGTTGAGGAAGAACGCGGCGACGTGCTGAGGCACCTGCTCCCGCGCGATCACATAGCCGAATAGCGACACGCCCATGATGAGGAGGCCGACGGCGGCCGTATGGCCGACCGTCTCGCGGAGCACCGTCACGAGTCTGGCGAAAGTAATTTCGCGGTAGACTACGACGCCGAGGAAGAGCGCATAGCTGGCCGCAACGACGGCAGCCTCTGTCGGCGAGAAGATCCCCGCAAAGATGCCGCCAATAATAATGAAGGGCGTCATTAGCGGAAAGAGCGCTCGCCAGAAGGTGGACCAGACCCGGCGAAGGCTGGCGCGCTGCTCTGTCGCATAGTTCCGCCGCCAGGCGATGACATAGACCATGACCATCAGCGAGGCCGCGCACAGGAGGCCCGGCACGATACCGCCCAGGAAAAGCCCGCCGATTGAGGTGTTGGCAATGACGCCATAGACCACGAGAGGGATGGAGGGCGGGATAAGCGGTCCGATGATCGCAGATGCGGCCGTGATCGAACCGGAGAACTGCTCGTCATAGCCAGCGTCGCGCATTGCCTTGATCTCAAGCTGACCAAGACCGGCCGCATCGGCAACAGCCGAGCCTGACATGCCCGAGAACATCACGCTCGCCATGATGTTCACATGGCCGAGTCCGCCGCGGATATGGCCGACAAGGGCCTTGGCGAAATCGAAAATGCGCTCGGTTACGCCGGAAACGTTCATCAGCTGGGCGGTGAGAATAAAGAAGGGAACCGCAAGGAGCGGGAAGCTATTGAGGCCAGCGACCATGCGCTGCCCAGCAAAATTGAGACCCGTGCCCTGCCAGAGCATATAGGCGAGAGCCGCCACGATCAGTGTGAAGCCTACCGGCATGCCGGCGACCAGAAGAGCAAACCATCCCCCGAAGAGCGTCGTCATCTAAAGGTACCTTTCGGAAGGGGCATCGGCGACCGGATGACCGCCGCTCAAAAGCGCTCGGGTATCCCGCGCCATAACCAGCATGATCCTGATCGCCGCAAGCATGCCGAAGACCGGCAAAGCTCCGTAGAGCCAGGATTCCGGCACGCCGATCGCAATCGACATCACCTTATGGGCGCGAATTGCGCCGAAGATGCCGTAGTAGACGAGGATGAGGAGCGCGCCGAGCACCAGGCCATCCAAAATGAGCCGCAAGACGAGCTGCGCCCGCTCCGGAAGCATCATCGGCACAATGTCCATGGTGATGTGCGTGCGCGAGGTGATCCCCTCTGCAGCGCCTAGCGCCACCAGCCATACGAAAGCGTAGCGGGCAGCCTCCTCCGTCCAGAACAACGGATCGCCGAGAATGAACCGGGTGATGATCTGGAGCGCGATTACGGCAAATGCGAAGACCAAGAGGCCGGCTGCCAGTGTCTCTTCGATACGGGCAATGCTTTGCCTGCGACTTGGATTGGCCATTGCTGAATTCCTTGGGGTCAGAAGGCGTTGCCGCCTGCGGCAACGCCTGTATGGCCTAACGGAGATCGAGGAGCGTCTGCACTGTGCCGGCACCGAACTTTGCGTCGAGATCGGCATAGACAGGCTTCATGGCCTCCCGAAAAGCCGCCTTGTCCGGCTCGACTACGGTGATGTCGCGCTCGCGGAAAGCGCTGACGAGGCTCGCTTCCTTTTCATTGACGAGTTTGTTGTTGAGGACGCCGCCCGCCTCGAAGGCCTCCATCACGACCTGCTGGTCAGCCGGTTCGAGCGCGTTCCATGTATCTTCCGACATGAGGATGAGCTGGTCTTGCACCAGATGTCCGGTCAACGAGACATGTGATTGCACCTCGGTGAACTTCATCGAGTCAATGATCGGCAACGGGTTCTCCTGGCCGTCGACCTGGTTGGTTTGAAGCGCCAGATAGACTTCCGCGAAAGCCACGGGCGTCGGGCTGGCGCCCATCGCCTTCGCCCAGGTGAGAAGCGGCGCCGAGTTGGGAACGCGCAACTTCATGCCGGCGAAGTCGGCGGGCTTTTCGATCGGCTTTTTCGCCGTCGTGTGCCGCGTTCCGAAATACCAGGAGTCGACCGTTCGCCACTTGTGCTCGGTTCGCATCTCCTCGACGATTCCCTTACCCCAGTCCGAGGCGATGATCTTTTGAAGGTGATCGAAGTCACCAACCACATAAGCGGTGCTGGCCACCACAGCGCGGGGAACCCAGGCGTCCATCCCCCCGAACGGATTGAGCGTGAAGTCGAGCTCGCCGAGGGTGACCTGTTCCATCATTTCGCTGAAGGTACCGAGTTGGGAATTGGGAAAGATTTCCAGCGTCAACCGACCGCTCGATTTCTCCTTGATGATCCGCGCCGCCTCCGTGACACCCTCGAATTGCGGATCGCCGGCGGTGCCCTGCATCCCCAGCCGCAGCGTACGCGTCTCCTGAGCCGAGGCTTGCGACGCCATCAGCAGGCCCGCGAGGGCCAGTGACATCAGTCCCGTTTTCATTTGAACATTCCTCCCTTGTCGTATAGGCCCTAAGGGCTCGTTTGCCTGTACTTGCGTGCCGCACTCTCCAGATGCTCGCGCATGGCGCGCCCGGCCCGCTCCGGCTCTCCGGTCCGGATCGCCTCCACGATCGCGACGTGCTCCTCGAAACTCTCTCTGTTGGAAATCTCCGGCTGGACCGGCAAGGGCCGCTGAGCAATCAGCCAGTCTACGAAAGCATCATGGACGGCGAGAAAAATGGGATTCGAAACCATTTCCGTCAGCGTCCGATGAAAGGCGACATCGGTCATGGCGAAGGCGCGGGCCTTGCCGATCGCGGCCTCGTTGCGGGCAAGTGCGGCCTCGATCGCCTCAATCTGAGCCGCTGTGGCGTTCGCCGCGAGGTGACGGGCGCAACTTTCCTCCAGGAACAGCCGCGCCTGCTCGAAATTGGCGACGCCCTCCGGTCGGCCAAGCAGCATACGTGCCGCACCTGCGAGCGAAGAGAGGAAATGATCCGGCGTCGGCCGTGTGACCTTGGCACGCTCGCCCGTGTTGATCTTCACGAGCCCCATGCGCTCCAAGGCGAACAGCGCCTCGCGGATCGATGGTCGCCCGACCCCGAACATTTCCATCAGGTCCCGCTCGGAAGGAAGCGTAGTACCCAAGGGGTAGATCTCCTCCCGGATCATCTCCTCAAGGCGGAAGCGGACTTCGTCCGAGAGTTTTTTGCGTATCGCCAACGTGCTCATGGTATAACTGTTAAGGTGTTATACCACTTCTGTCAAGAGATACGCCCGGGACAGCTCGGCTAAAAAGGCAGACGCCTTGACTATCGCCATGTTCGAGAGATGACTGCGGGCGAAGAACCAGTGGCTGACGAGGCGGCCTGCATACCTGTGACAGGACAATGCCTCTTACCCGAGGAGTTCAAGCACCTTCGAGAAGCGCGGGTGACTACGGATCGGATCGAGATCCGAGTCGTATTTCACCCACCTCTTTGTTTCGTGGGTGGCACCGGGGAGAAGCTCCACTAGCAGGTCGATCGCTCCTTCATGTTCGCCCTCGAGCGCATAGAAGCAAGCGACGTTGTATTTCGCCAGGCGATCGTCGGGATCGATGGCCAAAGCGCGTCCCGCCCATTCCTTGGCACGATCAAGCTCGCCAAGCGCCGCCAGCCCCAAAGCCCCCAAGTAGGCGGGTCTCGGATTTTCCGGACGCAGCTTCAGCTCACGCTCGGCGCGCGCAACACCTTCCCGCGCCGCCATCTTCATTTCCTGCTCGCGCCCAAGCGATCGGAGAATGTTAATGAGCACAAGCAAGGCTTGGTAATCGTCAGGCTTGATCTCTGCGGCGCGCTGGAAAAGCCTGGCTGCTTCCTCCAGTTTCCCCTGGGTGAAGCAGGCGCGGGCGTAGAAGTAATAGGCTTCAAAAAGATTGAGATCGAGGGCGATCGCCTGATCGAACTCTTCCATCGCTTCCGGATGACGCTCGCGAAGTGACAGAGCAAGACCGCGTGAAGCATGCGCTTCTGCGAGACCGCTCTCAAGCTCCAGCGCCTTGGCGCTAGTCGCCAGAATGGCATCGATCGAGACATCCGCGTTATAATGCAGGAAGAGGAAGGAATCGCAGTCCGCAATTCCGGCGTAGGCCCGCGCAAAATGCGGGTCGAGTCCGACCGCCATGGCGAACATGCGCTTCGCCAGGACGTAATGAGATCTGGAGTGCCAGTGCAGGAAATGCCGTCCTCTAAGGTAGTACGTATAGGCCTCGAAGCTCCCGGTCGGCACCCGAGCGATTACCTTCTTCTCCTCTGGCAGCAGCTTGACCTTCAAGTGATCCACAATGGTATGGGTGATCTCGTCTTGAAGGGCAAATATGTCCGTGAGATCACGGTCGTACCGGTCGGCCCAGAGATGACCGCCGCCACTTCCGTCGACGAGCTGCGCAGACACCCGCACACGCGAGCCGACCTTGCGGACGCTTCCCTCCAGGATAAAATTGACCCTGAGATCCTGGCTCACCTGCTGCACCTTTACCGGCTTGCCCTTGTACGTATAGGCCGTGTTGCGCGCGACGACGAAGAGGCCGGAGATTTTCGACAGGTCGGTAATGATGTCCTCGGTGATCCCATCACTAAAATACTCTTGCTCGGGGTCACCGCTTATGTTGTTGAAGGGCAGGACCGCAATGGAGGGCTTTTCGATCTCCCAGGGCTCTTGCGGGCTTGCATCCGAACGGCGCGTTCGGGGAGCCGGTGGAAAGTCCAGGGTAATGCTATAGGCGCGCACCGGCCTGTCTATGTTCTTGAGCGTCTGCTCGCCCATATCATCGAATTGAAGATCGAGCCGGTTGCCGACATTGTCGCGGACGGCTGCAGAAACCGCGATCCCGCCGGGCGTCGCTATGCTTTCAAGCCGAACCGCCACATTGACGCCGTCCCCGAATATATCGTCGCCCTCAACGATCACGTCCCCAAGGTTGATGCCTATGCGAAGCTCAATGCGGCTGCGCTGCGGCACACCCGCATTGCGCTCAAGCATACCCAGTTGGACCGTGGCCGCGCAGGTGACCGCATTCACGACACTCGGAAATTCCGCCAGAAATCCGTCGCCTGTGAGCTTCACGACGCGCCCCTCATACTCGGCGATCTTGGCGTCGATCAGTTCACTGCGATGCGATTTCCATGCCGCGTGGGTGCCTGCCTCGTCCCGGCTCATGAGTCGGCTGTAAGTCACAACGTCTGCGGCGAGGATGGCCGTCAAACGTCTGTGCACCGTCGCATCGTTCATGTGACCACCCAGTCTTCGTGTACTGCCACTCTCGGGGTGCCAGAATTCCAGGCTGATCCGATCATACTCCTGCGTTGAGTGAATGTCTCTTTTTGCTGCGGCCAAGATGACATCTGTGAACCGCCGAGCGGCATCTCCGTCCGGATCAGACGACGCCGGGATACTTCGGCGTTCAAGAGTGTCGGCGACTGTAGCGGCCCCGACTCCCGGCATTGTGCTTCGGATGCAAGAAGGGCTTGATCGCCTTACTACGCTGAAACACCGAAGGGCATCGCGATGCCGGCACGCGAGTCGCTCCAGATGGAAGAGCGACGCCGATTAATTCGCGAGTTGTAAAGAGCTCCGTCACCGGAGGTTGCTGCGCCAAAAAACTCTCGACCTGTCGGCGATTGTCTGCTTCTATGTCCGCGGTATTCCGGCGGACAGAAGATGGTCTACGATTGGGAAGGAAGGCGCACGCGTCGCCTTCAATTGCTTAGATTCATCGGAGCGTTGGCTGTGCCCGCTCTGCTGCTCGGCTCCGCGATGACAGCAGCCAAATGGGCCAAGACCGGAACCTCTACGATTGCAGCACGATCACCGGCAGTTCCGAGGTGAATACAGCGAAGCGCGGCTGCGACCGCTTTGCACGCGGCAGCGGCGCCGAATGAAAACTCTATTAGCAGGGAATCTAGAGATGGACGACTGCGACATTGACTATCCGAGAGCAACCGCCGCGGCTTCGACCCTTTTGGAGATTGCCGAGCAACTCGCCGCTCTGGCACGGGACATCGAAGCTTTGGTTCAAAAGCCGATAGGATCAGACCTACCCATCGAGCCGGACGAACGGGCCGCCTCATTGGTCCGGTAACCGTCGGCAGGTGGGAATAGTGTTGCAGCAATTGCTCGCAACCGCTCAATACCGATGAAAGGAGCGGCCACGTTCTCCATCAAGGCGTTGGCCCGGAGTTACCGGATTCAAAGAACGGAGGAGCCTCGCGCCAGCCCGAGGATGGCAACCGACGTCTCCGGGAAAAACGGCACCGTTAGATAATCAGCCGACAGCAAAGGCGGGCGTTGAGCTTCAAGTCAGGTGAAAGTGTTTATTGGCGGGCCTGTTGGCAAATTGGTGCAATATGTTCAGAACCATCCGCAATGAAGTATACCCAATCTGGCCGTAAGGAGACGCAAGCAGGAGACTCGCCAAGATGAGGTATTCAGGGATATCCGTCAGATGCATATGGATTAAGCCCGGATCGCAATGACCCAGGCTTAATCGTGTTCAAACCGTATCTTCTGTAATATTAAGCATCGACACTGCAATGCTTATTCCCCTTGCCGATTCAGCAAGTTCTAAGAGCAATTCTGGGAAAATGTGCCGTTGCAGAAAGGATATTATCCGAAAGTATAAGAGACACAATAAAAAATAAGGGGTTTATTGATTAATCATACTTATACGCGCATTGGCCTTTCTGTGGCTATCCCAGCCGCGGTGTAGGAGAGCCGCACAAAGGCCCTCACGGCGCGTTCGAGCGGCGACGGGCTTCCGGCGAGTTACCGGCCGACTGCGACATACGGTTGACATGCCCCGGAATGCGGATGATTTAACGCCACGAACATGTCGCACATGAGAGCGCGACATGTTGTATTCAAATTCACCAATCCACCACCACGTCAACTTCGATGTGGTTGAGCTGCGCGACGTCGGCTTCGCTACTCTGCCGGCTGGGCAAGGGAGCCGACAGGGCATTCCGTTGTCGTGCCGGCTAGGCTCCGCTGACCCAGACCGATGGTCACCACGGTCGCAATGCCTGCGATCACGGACACCCAGAAGCCGTTCTGCGCTCGGAAATTGTCGACGACCCAGCCCGCGAGGAAGGCACCGAGCGCCATGCCGATCCCGATGCCGGTCATCACCCACGTCACTCCTTCCGTCAGCATCGACGCCGGCACACGGCGCTCGATCAGGCCGAAGGCGGTAATGAAGGTCGGAGAGATGGCGATACCGCTGACAAACACGGCGAGTGCCAGAAGCGGCACGGTGTCCGCCACCAGGAGCGGCAAGGACGTGATGGCAAGCACGCTGACCGCGATCAAGAGCTGCCTGTGCAAAGACATCGTTGGATTGAGAGCGCCGAGCACTAGGCCGACCACGAAGGAGCCGATTGCATAAACCCCGATGACGATGGTTGCTGCATTAGGCTGCCCGAGTTCCTTGGTGATTGCTACGGCGCTCACTTCGGCCGTCGCGAACATGGAACCCACGAAGACGAGAGCGAGCGTGATGATCTGCACGGCACGCAGGCGGATCGCCGAGCCTTGCGGGGCATCGATCTCCGTATGGCGCAGGTTCGGCTCGGTCGAGCGCTGCAGGATGAATGCCAGAGTTCCAACGGCAAGGAAAATAGTGCCGGCGAGCATGCCTGCCTCCGGGAAGAGAGCGACCGCCAAGCCTACCGAGAGCGAAGCGCCGGCGATGTAGACCAACTCGTCTGCCGATGACTCAAAGGCGAAGGCGGTGTTCAACTCGGGCCGGTTGCGGAAGATCTCAGTCCACCGGGCCCGCACCAGGGCCGGGATGCTGGGCATGGCTGCAGCCAGGAAGGCCGAGACGAAGAGCGCCCAGTCGGGCCATCCTTGATTGGCCGCCGCGATGAGGGCGAAGAAGGCAAAGACCGAAATGATCGTGGTCGGGATCACGACGGCCGTCTGGCCGTAGCGATCCACCAGCCGCGATAAGTGGGGAGAAACCAGCGCGTTCGTCAGCGCAAAGGTTGCCGACACCGCGCCCGCCAACCAGTATTCCCCGTGCGTCTGGGAGAGCATCGCAACGATGCCGATCGGGGCCATTGCTATCGGCAGGCGTGCGAGGAAGCCGGCCGCTGAGAAGCCCTTTGCTCCTGGCGCTCTGAAGATCTCTGCGTAAGGATTGGACATGGGACGTTCCTTGTGCGGTTCCACCACTTACATACGTGGCGTATGTCCTAGTTAGTTGCATACGTATCGTATGTCAAATAAAATACGCGACGTATGTGACCGGAGAGTATATGCGCAGACAACGCCACGACATGATCACTGAGACCCGGGCGAAGCTGATTGCCGCTGCCCGACAAGCCTTCGGCACCGTCGGATATGCCGACTCCTCGATGGACGATTTCACCGCAGCGGCGGGGCTGACGAGAGGCGCCCTCTATCACCATTTCGGCGACAAGAAGGGCCTCTTCCAGGCGGTCATCCAGGAAATCGACGCCGAGATGACAGCTCGGCTCAATCGCGTTTCGGCAGCCGCTCCGAGCCGCTGGCAGGGATTCGTGGAGGAGTGCGTCGCCTATATCCAGATGGCACTCGAGCCGGAAATCCAGCGCACCATGTTCCGCGATGGCCCGGCCGTGCTGGGGGACATATCGCAATGGCCGAGCACCAACGGCTGCATCGCTGCTCTCAGCGAAAGTCTGCGCCAGCTAAAAGCCGAGGGCGCGATCGTCGACATCGACGAGGAGGTGGCGGCCCGCTTGATCAACGGGGCCAGCAGCCATGCCGCATTGTGGATCGCCAATTCCGACGAGCCCCAGGAAACATCGAAGAGAGCGGTGGAGGGTTTCCGCGCCTTGCTTGAAGGGCTAAGGGTCGACAAAATGTGAGATGGGACTGCGCTGTGTCCACGTCAGTCCGTATTGACTTCGAAGAGGTGGTCGAGAACTGAACCGAGGCGGGACGCTTCAATCTCGTCTAGCGCCACCAGGGGAGCCCGGACGTTGAGCCAGGTGCGATCGCCGCTGCGGTGCGCGACGAGGGCCTTTACGGCCGGAACGACAGAGTATCTGAGCACCTCGTCCACCAAGCTGTTGATCCGCGCGTCGCCTCGCCCGTCCTGCGCCAGAGGCAGCAGCACCTGCGGGCAGACGTTGGCGAGGCCCGAGATCGCCCCCTCTCCTCCCAGGCGAACGCCGTCAGCCAGATAGCGCTCGTCGCCGATCAGGATGGCGAGGTCCTTGTGCGCCGCAAGCAGCTTCTGAGTATAGGCCCAGTCGCTGGAGGAATCCTTGACGCCGGTGATGATACCCGGGAAAGCCCGCTTCAAGCGGGCGATCAACTCGACAGACAAGGCGACTTGGGTGACCGCCGGGATGTTGTAGAGAATGACGCCGCCCGCCGCCGCTCCCAGCTTTTCCAGGACCTGGCTGAACCATAGAAACAGGCCGTCATCGCTAACACCCTTGAAGTAGAATGGCGGCGGCAGAAGAAGGTTTCCACTGCCGAAATCCGCAGCCATGCGCGCTTGCGCGAGCGCCTCGTCAACGGAGGCGGCAGCGACGCAGACGACGACGTCTCCTCCCTCTATCCCGGCACTGGCCAGAGCGCTGAGCACTTGCTCGCGCCCGGAGCTGTCGATCGACGCACCTTCGCCGGTCGTGCCGAAGGCGGTCACGCTGGTGCATCCGTTCTCCAGGCACCACCGCGCGTGTCGCGCAAAGCGGGCAAGATCAATAGCGCCGTCCGGCCGAAACGGCGTGCTCATTGCGGCGGAAAGCCCGAACCTACCGGGTCTCTCTAGCATCACGATATTCCTCCTGCACCTGACACTCGCGATAACTGACATCGAAGCCGCGGCATTGCTGCGTTGGCGGAGCTTGACATACCACTTGCTTTTGCTAAGGTACAGTACCTTACATACAAGAAACGGGCCTACGATGGATGCAGTGGATCGGGATCGTCCGAGGGAGGATGCACTCGAGGAATTGAGGGTCAAACTCGGGACTCAAGCGGTCCTGACCGGCAACGACATTCCCCTGCGCAACAGGAACGACTGGAGCAGCAAGCCTCCTGGTCAGCCAATCGCCGTATTGCGACCCAGCAATGCAGCGGAAGCGGCGCGCGCTGTAGCGACCTGCCGGGCCGTCCGGCTGCCCTTCGTACCACAGGGCGGCCTGACCGGCCTGTGCGGCGGCGCAACGCCCGAGCCAGGCTGGGTCGCCATCTCGCTGGAGCGCATGGTGGGCATCGAAGAGATCGATCCGGTCAGCGCGACGATGACCGTCAAGGCAGGCACGCCGCTCGAGGTCGTGCAGAAGGCCGCCGACGAGGCGGGATTTCTGTTCCCGCTGGATCTCGGCTCGCGCGGATCATGCGCCATCGGCGGCAATCTCTCCACCAACGCGGGCGGAAATCGCGTCATCCGCTATGGAATGACGCGCGATCTCGTTCTCGGCCTCGAGGTGGTTTTGCCGGATGGAACCGTGCTGACCAACCTGAACAAGCTCCTCAAGAACAATGCTGGCTACGATCTCAAGCACCTCTTCATTGGATCGGAAGGCACTCTCGGCATCATCACCCGGGTGGTCCTGCGGCTGTTCCCCAAGCCGCGCTCCACTACGGCCGCCCTATGTGCTCTCTCGAGCTACGAGGATGTGGCGGCACTGCTGGCCGGCGCCCGCAGCGGGCTCGGGCCCATCCTGTCGGCATTCGAGGTGATGTGGCCAGACTATTGGCAGGTCGTCACCGAGCGGCTGAAAGTCCGTGCGCCGGTCACCTCCGGCCACGCTTTCTACGTGCTGGTCGAGACGCACGGATCCGACGAGGCGACCGATGCCGCGCGGTTCCAAACCTGGCTGGAGGAGATGATGGAGAGCGGCATTCTGGCCGATGCGGCGGTCGCCCAGTCCCATGCTCAGGTGAAGGATTTTTGGGCGGTACGCGACGCCTGCGCCGAATTCGGCACCGGGCTTGGACCCCATATCTCCTACGATATCGGGCTCCAGGTGGGCCGGATGGACATCTTCGCGAGCCAATGCAAAGCGGAGCTCGAAGAGGGCATTCCCGGCTGCGAAAGTGTCTATTACGGGCATATCGGCGATGGCAACCTGCATCTGGTCGCCTGGGTACCGGGACTGCCGCTTGATGAGCAACCCAAGGAAGCGATGGATACGATCATCTACGGGCTCGTGCGCGATATGAGCGGCAGCATTTCGGCGGAGCACGGCATCGGCACGACGAAGAAGAAATGGCTGGGCCATGCCCGCAGCGAGGCCGAGATCGCCCTGATGCGGGTGCTGAAGGGGGCGCTCGACCCCGATAATCTCCTCAACCCCGGCAAGGTCATTTCGCTATGAACCGGGCGTTCCAGGCGATTGAGACGCTGCTCGCCCTTCTGCTGGTCGGCATGGTCGTGATGGTCTTCGGCAATGTGGTTCTGCGCTATGTCTTCAATTCCGGCATCACGGTATCCGAAGAGCTGTCCCGCATCTTCTTCGTCTGGATCACTTTCATCGGAGCGGTCGTCGCAATGCGCGACGGCTCTCATCTCGGCATGGACACTTTCGTGCGGGCGCTGACGCGGCGAGGCAAGATCGCCTGTTGCGTGCTCAGCCAGGGCTTGATCCTGATCTGCTGCGCAATGCTGTTGCGCGGCACATGGCTCCAGCACGAGGTCAATGCCAGCACCTTGGCCCCGGTGACGGAAATTCCGATGATCTGGGTCCATGGCGTCGTCTATCTGTCGGCCTCCGGCATCGGCCTCCACGCACTCGTCAAGCTCTGGCGCGCGGTGACGGGGCAGATCAGCGACAGCGAACTTCTCGAAATCAGCGAGAGCGAGGAGATCCCCCCGGTTCACATAGCTGAGAGAGTCGACCGATGACCATCGCGATTTTCACCGGTTCGCTGATCGGCGCCATCGCATTGGGCGTGCCGATCGCCTTCGCCCTGTTGATCTGCGCCGTCGCGCTCATGGTGCTACAGGGTAATATCGACACCACGATCCTGTCGCAGAAGATCATCGAGGGTGCCGACAGCTTTCCGCTGCTTGCCATTCCGTTCTTCATGCTGGCCGGCGAGCTCATGAATGCCGGTGGCATTTCGAAGCGGATCGTCACCTTCGCGCTGACCTTCGTCGGCCATCTTCGGGGCGGTCTCGGCTTCGTTGCGATTTTCGCTTCCGTGTTGATGGCCGCCATTTCGGGGAGTGCCGCGGCGGATGCGGCGGCGATTGGCGCGCTTCTCATCCCGATGATGCGCCGGGCCGGCTACGACGTGCCGCGTTCCGCCGGTCTCATCGCAGCCGGCGGGGTGATTGCGCCGGTAATCCCGCCTTCAATCGGCCTCATCGTCTTCGGCGTCATCGCCAACGTCTCGATCGGCAAGTTGTTCCTGGCCGGGATTGTTCCGGGGCTGATGATGGGGCTCTCTCTCCTCTTCGCCTGGCTGTGGGTTGCGCGGCGCGACGAGGTCAAGACCCTGCCACGTCAGGATTGGAGCGCCCGGTTGCGCGCCGGCATCGACGGAATCTGGGCGCTCGTCATGCCGGCCGGCATTATCGGCGGGCTCAAATTCGGCATCTTCACCCCGACGGAAGCCGGTGTCGCCGCCTGCGTCTATGCTTTCGTGGTCGGCGCCTTCGTCTACAGGGAGCTGCCGCTGCGCCAGCTCCACCCGATCCTCGTCGCGGCTGCAAAGAGCACCGCCGTCATCGTCTTCCTGATCGCGACCGCGCTAATTTCCGCCTGGCTCATAACCTTATCGGAGCTGCCGGCGCAGGTCGAGGCGATGCTCAGCCCCTTCATGGACAACAAGATCCTGCTGATGGCCGTCATCATGATCATCGTGGTGATCGTCGGTACCGCGCTGGACTTCGCACCTACCCTGATGATCCTGACCCCCGTCCTGATGCCGGTGATCAAGCAGGCGGGCATCGAGCCGGTCTATTTCGGCGTCCTCTTCATCATGAACAACGCGATCGGGCTGATTACGCCGCCCGTCGGCATCGTGCTGAACGTCATGTGCAGGGTCGCCAATATTTCCATGGGCGATCTGATGAAGGGCTTGTGGCCCTTCCTATGGGCCGAGCTCATCGTTCTCTTCCTGCTCGTCCTCTTCCCCGATCTCGTCATGGTTCCACTCGACTGGCTCACGCACCGATAAAAATTCATAGGGAGGATTGAACAATGCGCATGCTCATCACACAAACCGGCCTTGCGGCGGCCATCGCCGCCTCGACGCTGTTTGCCGCGGGATCGGCCAAGGCCGAGTTCGAAGAGCGGACGATCCGCGTCTCGAACGGCGTCAGCAAGGAACATCCCATGGGCAACGGCCTTGCCGCCATGGGAGCTTGCACGCTCGAAAAAACGGGCGGCAAGATGAAGATCCAGCCCTATTGGGACG
The DNA here is from genome assembly GCF_002531555.1 of Sinorhizobium sp. BJ1. Classification (NCBI taxonomy): domain Bacteria; kingdom Pseudomonadati; phylum Pseudomonadota; class Alphaproteobacteria; order Hyphomicrobiales; family Rhizobiaceae; genus Sinorhizobium; species Sinorhizobium sp. BJ1. The sequence continues at coordinate 34,960 of NZ_NWTH01000017.1, read as the reverse complement.
GCGCTCTCGGCAACGATCTGACTGCGACCCAAAGCGTTCGAACCGGATCCCTCGAGATGGTGCTGACGTCGACGGCTCCGCTCACCTCGATTATCCCGTCTTTCGGCGTCTTCGATCTGCCCTTCCTGTTCAACGACGAGAAGGAAGCCGACCAGTTGCTCGACGGCAAGGTCGGCGGTTGGTTCTCGGACCAGCTGCCGGCGGTCGGCGCGGTCAACCTCTCCTGGTGGGAGAACGGCTTCCGCCACACCACCAATTCGCGCCACCCGATCACCAAGGTCGAGGACTTTGAGGGTGTGAAGATGCGCGTCATGCAGAACAACATCTTCATCGACACGTTCAAGGAGCTCGGCACCAACGCAGTACCGCTTGCCTTTTCGGAAATTTATTCCGCGCTCGAGACCGGAACGGTCGACGGCCAGGAGAACCCGTTCAACAACATCGAGAACATGAAGTTCTACGAGGTTCAGAAGTATCTGACGCTCACCAAACACGCCTATAGCCCGACACTGGTGCTGTTCTCCAAGAAGGTGTGGGACGGGCTCTCGCCGGAGGAGCAAACCGTCCTCAAGGAATGCGCCCTGGTCGGCCAGAAGGAACAGCGCAAGGTCAACCGGGAGAAGTCCGAGGTCAGCTTGGCGAACCTCAAGGACCAGGGAATGGAGGTCAACGAGATCACGACCGAAGAGATGGAGCGGCTACGCGACAAACTCAAGGTGATCTCCGAGCGCCATGCGGCATCGATCGGACCCGAAACGCTCGACCTCGTCTTCGGCGAGCTCAAGCGCATCCGGGGAGAATGACCCCCTTCCGGAAGCCAATCCGCACGGCGCCGGTACGGCTTGTCGCCATCAGGCGCTGTGTATATATCTCTGGCGTGCCGCCGCAAGCCGGGCCGACCCGGATCGGATCTCTCTAGCGGCGGCAATCGCCTGTAAATGGATCCTGCCATGCCGTCATTGAAGCTCGAGCCGTCACAATCTCTGGCCCAGAAGGTGGCGTCGCGCCTGCGAAAGGCGATCATCGAGGGCGAGTTTCCGCCTGGCGCCGTCATCGCCGAGGAGATGCTGGCGCAATCCTTCGGAATTAGCCGAACGCCCGTTCGGGAAGCCCTGAACCAGCTCCAGTTGCAGGGGCTCGTTGTGATCCGCCCCCAGGTCGGCAGCTTCGTCTTCAGCCCGGATGCCGAGGACATTGCCATGCTCTGCGAGTTCCGCGCCATTCTGGAGCCCCAGGCAGCCAGGCTGGCCTACCGGAACGACCGGGCCGGCACGCTCGCCGAGCTCGAAACGGTGATCGGCGAGATGGAGAAGGCCGTAGGAGCGAAGGACAAGGTCGCCTATGGTCGCGCCGATACGGCCTTTCATGACACTTTCGTCAATCACTGCGGAAATCGCTACATCCAGGAATCCTACCGTTTGGTGGCTGGGCGCGTCGCGGCCCTCAGGACCAACTACAGCGCCCCGATCGACGTGCAGACACCTCGCTCCTTCAAGGAACACCGTGCATTCGTCGAACTTTTTGAAAAGGGCGCCTTCGAGGAATTCGAGCGGCTGATGCGGATCCACGTGACGGACACCGCCAAGACATACACGGCGGCGCTAAAACTCTGATCCCAACACCGGGTGTCCGGTCTCTCTGTTGGAGCCACCGATCTGCGGCCGGGCAATTAGGAATGAGGGGGAAGACCATGCGTGAAGCACTGATCGTCTGGGGCGGCTGGAGCGGCCACGAGCCGCAGCAATGTGCGGCCATCATCAAGGACATGCTCGAGGAGGACGGCTTCAAGGTCCATGTCGAGCACGGCAGCGAAGCCTTCGCCGCTCCTTCTGTGCACGATTTAAGCCTTGTCGTGCCGATCGTCACGATGTCGAAGATTGAGAAGGAGGAGATCCAGAATCTGGCGGCCGCGATCGAGAACGGCGTCGGCCTTGCCGGCTACCATGGCGGTGCAGGCGACAGCTTCCGCGAATGCGTCGAATATCAATTCATCATTGGCGGCCAATGGGTCGCCCATCCCGGTAACATCATCGACTACACCGTCAACATCACGCGGCCGGACGATCCGGTGATGGAAGGGATCACCGACTTTCCCTATAGGTCAGAGCAATACTACATGCATGTCGACCCGTCGAACGAGGTGCTGGCGACGACGCGGTTCACGGGCGATCACGCCGACTGGATCGATGGTGTTGTCATGCCCGTCGTCTGGAAGCGGAAGCATGGTCGTGGCCGCGTCTTTTATTCCTCGCTTGGCCACCAGGCAAAGGAGTTCGATGTCCCGCAAATGAGGACGCTCTTCCGGCGCGGCGCCAACTGGGCAGCCCGTTAATGGCGCGCGATCGACTCAGCCGATCGGCCAATCGAGAAACTCGCCTGTATCCTCGTCAGCCCTTGAAAAACTTATAGTATGACGCGATCTGCGCCGCTGTGTTGGATGAGAGCTTGAGCTTGATACCTATGCGGTCTCCCCTGTTCCACCGGACAATGCCGGTCAGAAGGCCGAGCTCTGCGCTGCGGATCGTGACCTCCTGTCCGGTGCGGGCGCCGATGTCGAAAAAGAGCTGAAAGCAGATCCCCTCTTCAGAAAGATCCTTGACGATCCCGTTGCTCGATCCTGTCTTGCAACTGACGTTCCCGGTTATCTGGGTCGCGTTTCTCGGAGAAACACGCTGAACACTGTCTTTGTACGGCATAGCTTCCTCGCTGATTTATTTGGTAGTCTTATATTCAAAATCGTCAATCAACGAATAATCCTCGCGATTACTCTAACCAACATTAATCAGTTATATAGTTCTTATACCTTATCGCCGTGCAGCTACCGATTCATCGTTATTGCACTTTATTCAAAGCAACACATTGTTACATTAGGGCCGATCCGAACCTAGGGTCCTGAGTTCGTAGACAGGTTCGCGCCTACTCACCTGTTCGCTGGCCGAACTGCAATTCGACATGATTTTACTGTAATGCAGAAAAGCCCCGTCCTGTCGGTCATCCGCGGTAGAGCATCCAATCTTTGCGGGCGCCGCCGGCAGAAAAGAACGCGACCTTGTCGCTTGCCGCGTCTGTGGCGGTCTGCAGGGCCTTTTCCGCGTGGCCGACCAGTTCCGAGGCCGTGTTCGCGTCATAGGTGGTGCTGCAGCCGAACCGGGCGACGACGGCAGGCATCTTCGCCTGGCGGCTGTCCAATGCCGCAAGGCAGCTCTTGCGAAGGTGGTCCGCCATTTTCTGGATTTCCGCCTCTGCGGTCATCCAGACGAGGATGCCAATCTGTGGCCGCTCGAGCCAGGCGGCAAAGTCGGTGGCCTGGACTGCGCGCGACACAGCGAATCCTAAGCGCTCCAAAATGGCTTCCTTTACCTTGATGAGTTCCTTGGCGTCGAAGGGCTCGAGGACCAGAAGATTGCAGAGAAGAAGTGACACCCCGTCGGGATAGTGTTGGCCACCATAGAGTTCGGCCAGCTTCTTGTTGAAGCCACGCCGGTTGGCGAGACTGGTGACGAGATGCGTGAACTTTGTCCGCTCGAACTCATCCACATCGCTCGTGATTTCCGCGACGGCCGATATCTGGTTCGATACGCGCTCGAGGATCTGCGTGTTCGCCGAGTGCTGCACTTCCGTCAACTGCCGGATCGCCTGAAGCTCCGACCGTATTGTATTCATGTCGCGCGGATCGACCGCGGAGATCTTGCCGGTCGCCTGGCCAAGCATGCTGGTGTAGGTGGATAGCGAGTTCTGGCCCGACAGCAGCGACTCCTTCAACGTCGTCAATTCGCTCTGCAGGCGATTTGCGGACTGGTCATGGATTGATTTCCCGAAGTGATGCGGCAGATAGGTTCGTGCCAGCGTCTCGAGTTCCTCTTCGGAAATCGGCTTGTTTAGCCGCGCGAATTTCTCACGAAGTTCCGGATTGTTGCCGCTGACGATCTCGTACAGGAGCTCGTAGTTCACCGGAGATGCGTCGATCTCCAGCCGGTTCAAGGTTGCAAATACATTGTAGAAAAGTTCCTTGCGATTCTGCAGCGCAAGTTGTTTGGAAGAGGAATTCACAATTGCCATCATGCAGCGCCTTTCAAAGAAACGTCGCAGGCAATGGCGCCCATGACGACGTCGAACGGGTAGGCGTGAGGCCAGGACCTCGCATAGGATTTACGGCGGCAGGAGTGTCGTGTCCGACCCGCGTTCATGCGGCTGTATTGGCGCTAGATGCATCCCATCAGACAACTCAGAGTAAAACTGGGCGATTTAAGAATTGGTGAAGTCCACCGGCAAATGCCATTCTATAGCGGCTTGGTTTGCTTGATGTTGAAGGCTGCAGGCCGTCTAACGGTGACGTTCTCACGCGTTCACAATGAGCGCGGCACTGGAGGGCCGTCAGCCTGCGAGATCGGCCGCCTCTTGGCGCCTGCTGTCAAGCGTGTTGTGCGCGGCCTGCATGATGTCCAGGTCGTAGACGTAGCCAATAGCCGCCAATTCGCTCATCAGATCGCCGAGAACCACGTCAACGCGCCGGGGAATTTCCGCTTCATCGCGCATTATGACCGCCTCGAGCTGCTCGAACGATCCCCCTATCGCTCGGTAGAGTTCCAGTGCCGAAAGCAAGAGTTTCCTCCGGCGCTCTGCCAGATCATTCAAAGACCCCGCTTCACAGGTAGCCATCAGGCGAACAGCTTTGTTTTGAAATACGCTCATCAATATCAACTCATGTGAAATCAACAATGCCTCGCACGAATATCTCTAAAAGTTGAACACAGATTTAATTTCAACCACACCGGTTCGCAAATCATGCGTCTCCCATCGCGTCACACATTATCAGGCGGCGCGAAAAAGCAGTTTAGGTTGTCCTCGGTCGGATGAAGGCAGATGTGATAGTTGCCGTCCCCGGACGGAATCTCGTCTCCATAGGGGATGAAGAACCGGTGGCTTCTCGTGGCGAGGTGATGGTCCCCCGGAAGCAGGGTGACGGAGAAGCCGCGGGTGCCTTTTCTTACATCTGAGCTGGGTATGGCGGCGCAGTCTCCTCCGAGATCTTCGTCCTTGCAACAGGCTGGAGGATAGGTCCAGCCGCTGCCGGCCTGATGGGCGTCGCCCGGAACGACAAGAACCATCGATATGACGGCAACTGCGATGGCGGACAGTGTCAGGGGTGCGGAAGTCATCGACGCCTCCTCGAACGAACTGCTGCGCTGATCAAAGTAAATGTCGCAAACCCCGCGGGGCTTGTTGCGTCTATCGGTAACGGCACGGCGCAAGAAAGGCCGGCCTATGGGGCCACGCTGCCCCGACCTCGGCCGGGCTGCAATATTTTATCACTCTCTAATTTAGCCCTGTCTTGGTGATTTTGCAGCCCACATTCGCTCCAATACATGGCTGGTACCCGACTTTCGTCTTATTCGGATCCGATTAAATCGTATCCGCTTGACATTAGCCCTCACGCCGGCTATTTAGCTCGCATCCGATTAAATCGGAACGAGTGGAACGAACCAGAAAGGATTACAGCATGACCGAGAATCTTCTTTTCACCGGCAAGACTCACAACACCGGCGGCCGTAACGGCGGCACGCGGAGTAGCGACGGACAGCTCGACCTCAGGCTGGCTCAGCCGCACCCGGCCGCCGAGCAGCTGTTCGGCGCCGCCTGGTCGGCCTGTTTCATCGCAGCCGTCGGGGTCGCCGCCTCGCAGAAAAAGATCAAGCTCCCCGCCGATGCGGAGATCGATACCGAGATCGATCTGAACGTCGACGACGGCTCCTACTTCCTGCGGGCGCGCCTCAATGTCAGCGTGCCGGGCGTCGATCGCGAACTGGCACGTGAACTGGTCGATGCGGCGGACGGCATCTGCCCCTACTCCAAGGCGACGCGCGGCAACATCGACGTTTCGATCAACCTCGTCTGATAGATCGGTCGGGTCTGCAGGCTAAGGGCAATTTCAGGAAAAATGTGCAGCGTTTTTCCGTCCGGAATTGCGAAGTAGAGCAGACCCGGCGTTTCCTTCGATCGAGGCTATCCCTGCGGCCGGGGCGGCGATGACTGAGCTTCTCACTGCCCGACTTGTTTAGGCACCCTGACCCCGCGCATGACGCCGATCGCCGCTCCCAGCGTTTCCCCCCCCCGCGACCACGCCTCCAGAGCCGCCGGCAAGGAACGCAATCAGGCAATTGAGGACAGCCGCTCCTAGACCGGAATCCGACGAGAAAATGATCCCGGCGACCAGGCCGACCAGAGCGCCGATCACCGGCCCCTACCGCTACGTTGGTGTCTTCTGTCGGTTTTCCTCTCGACGTCGGCACGAATGTCATCGATTTACCTCCTCGAATGGCCGATGCTATCGCGCAACCTCTAACCGCATGAGCGAGTGAGAAGAGGCGATATCCGACGCCCCGTTGGTGCAGAGGCGGGACACCGCTTTCGGGTGATGAGCAGTCGCCCGCTGCGGCCAGCACGATTGACGGCCATGCGGACTTTTGAGACGTTCGTTCAACCGACACTTCCGACCCATTGCCGTCGTTCGGTGGGTCAGGCGCGTTGACAGGTCTTGGCCGCAAGAGCGGACGCTGGCGCGCGAGAAATGGACCTGCGAGGACGTGACGGCCTGTCGCCATGGGCGCGCCGCGGCGCCTTATCTGCAGGCGTCTTGAGGGACCCGGTTGCCATCGCTTGGCCGCCCGGCGGAATAAATCTACCTCCCGCCCCGACGCGCGATGGAGGTTGATTTCACCACAGGCGAAATTCAGACTATGCGTATACAAATCGTCTGCGTAGCTTCAAAGAGGCTCGAGGGTGCGGTCGGGAATTCACGCTAGTTTCGTGTCAGTACCGCCGACGCGCAGACGTGCCCTTACGTAGAGCCGGAGTGTGACTGCCACGGGTCTCCGCAAATGGCATCGATGCCTCTATACAGGCATCGATAAATGATAGCCTTGCCACCTCGGCTGTTTGAAGCCTCGACAACGCCGCACGGCAATCTCTGACTGCTTGGTAGTAACGTCTTCCGTGGTTCGGCCACTCGTGTTCGAGGAAGTCGAGGGCGTCATACGGGCCACAGAACCGTCGCTCTATGCCGTTTTGAAGTCTTACCGAAAGGGCTATGCGCCAGGGGATCTCCTTCATTGAGACCTCCCTTCTATGAACCTGCTATCCAACCAGGAGGCGCACGTGTCGTTCCACCGCCCGAGCCTTTGGTCCGATTTCGTACGCAGGACGAGCGAGGATGGAGCAATTTCGATTCGTGCCCTACTTTACAAAACCGCACACTAATGGCTTGCACGTTGATGGCCTGCCCCTCGGCAAATGTTCCGAGGGGCTTTTTTTGAGCGCTGAGGGTGAGCGCGACGACATCTGCTGGCGAGCGACTTGGGGACCTTCTTCCGGAATCAGAAAAGCCCTGTCATAAGCCGCTGGTATTCCGCTTCCGGCTTACCATAAGCGTCCCGGGCGAACTCCTCGAGGGCCTGTCTGTTCCGGATGATGATGTTCCCCCTGACGGAGCGAATGAAGCCGTTTCCTTCCAAAACATGCAGCGCCGTGGTGACGCTTGGACGACGAACGGCGAGCATCAGCGAAATGAATTCATGCGTCAGAGGAATTTCGTCGCCTGATACACGGTCATGACACATCAGCAGCCATCTCGCCAATCTCTCGTCCACCCCGTGCACGGCGTTCGAAATGGCAGTGTACGTAAGCTGAATCGAGAAGGCCTCGATGCATCGGATCATCACCCTGGCGAAGTTCCGATTATGATCCATCCACTTCCGGAATGCGGTGAACTCCATCCGGTAAGCATCTCCCTCGATCTGCATGATGACGTCGTGGACGCTGAGCTCAACACCCATCGCGGCAGAGGTCGGAATGTAACCTTCACGCCCGAAGATGCCCGCCTCTGCTCTGTTGCCTTCAGGAGTGGAGGCGACCAGCGAGCCTATGCCGGATGTGAGATAGTAGACATGCTCGATGGGATCGCCAGCCCTTGCCAGCAACGCCCCTCGCGCCACATTGAAAGAGGCGAGATCGGGCGCGATCTGGCGATAGTCGGCCTCTGGGAGCAGGGTCAGCAACTGATTGTTGAGCGAAGCTTGGGAAGGAACTGCCATAGCCGCTCCCCTAGGCTGCGGAGCCGGCCACCGCAGCGCCTCGCCGACCGCTCCGCTATAACCGAAACGGATAGGACATTAGCATGCCGGCTGCGCGCCGCCAATCTGCGCCCCGAGTAATTGGAATAGCAGAGCCACCGTCGGCTAATTTTGTTTTTCCCATCAGACTGATCTCCTCGTTCGTACGGTTCCGGACCCTTGATCCGCTAGGCGCTCTAATGACTCGCCATATTGGTGAAGTGGCGTAGACTTTGCGCCAGCATCGACCCTTCGGCGTTGCCGGGCACAGAGGAAAAGCTGATGAAATCCGAGCGAGTTTGGAGCTTCGACCCAATCGGGCCTGACGAGCTCAAGATGATCGAGAGAATTTTCCGAAGCGAACTGCAATTGCGGGCTCTGCCGCTGAAGTCGGAGGAAGCTCAAGTCCTTGCTGCGAAGCTGATCGATGCCTACCAGTCCGGGATCCGCGACACCACAGGTTTAGCGGCCGCAGCGAAGCGGTGTTGAGGCGCCCTGAAGCCGATCACTCTGGCGCTGAGGCACTCGGTTGGGCGTCCGGGGATGACGTCGTGAGCACCGCAAAACTCCTTATCGCCTTTGTGTCCCTCGTCGGCGCGACCTACCTCTCCCAGAGAGCCCGCATTCCGCAGAATCTGAAAGCCAGATCATTCTTCTAGGCCAATCGTTGGGAAGCGGCGTCGCGGTCGATATTGCGCGGCGAAGACTGGCTGTCGCCGTCATTCTCGTTTCTGGCTACCTGTCGGTGCTGTCGCTCGCTCAGTCGATCTACCCCTACTTCCCGGTTGCACTCCTTATAAAGAATCCGTTCCGCTCCGATCTGAGAATAGCGAAGGTCAGGCAACCGAAGCTGTTTATCCACGGTCGACGTGATCCTGTCATTCCGCTTTCCTCGGGCGAGGCGCTATATGAAATCGCACCCAAGCCCAAGCAAATGCTGATCTACGACGGCTTCGGTCACAATGATCTTTGGGACGCACCGATGGTCGACGACATTATCCGGTTCGTGGAGCGCTTTAACGACGCCCAGAACCGTATCTGAAGAGGCGGATCGCAGCGATCCCGCATCTTCGCCAGAGCACGAGCGCATAAGACGCCGCGACCTTTTCCGGTCGGCGCAAGTGCCGACGTAGATGGTGCTTGCACGAACTTCCGCCTCCCACCTAAAAAATCACTTCTTGAAGTACGATCCGTCCGCTCGAAGGTGAGCGCTGCGGTGTGGAGGGTGGCTTTCGGGAGGAAGGCTATGTCTAGCTGGAACTCGGGCCGCATCATCGGTCAGAAGCCTCCATTAAAGCCGAAGGTGGTCTGGGCCATCCGCACCCGCCTCCAGATGTTGGGTGCAGTGCGCGACCTGGCGCTGTTCAATCTCGCGATCGACAGCAAATTACGAGCTTGTGATCTCGTCGCGATCTCAGTTGGCGACGTTTCGATCTCCGGGAGGGTTCGCGACCGGGCGATCATCATTCAGAAGAAGACCGGCCGACCCGTGCAATTCGAACTGACCGATCAAACGCGGGAGGCTGTCGGTGCATGGATTGGCAGTCGCAGGCTCGGTGATCGGGATACCTGTTTCCGAGCCGCGTGCACGTATTGCCGCATCTGTCGACGCGGCAGTATAGGGTGTCCAGCATCGGGCTTGATCCCAAACGCTACGGCACACACTCGATGAGACGGACGAAGGCGGCGCACATCTACAGGAAGACGGGCAATCTGCGCGCCGTCCAACTCTTGCTGGGCCACAACAAGCTGGAGAGCACCGTACAATACCTCGGAATCGAGGTCGACGACGCGCTCGCTATCTCTGTACAGGTTGAATTGTAATAGTGCAAAGAGCGGCGCTTCTCATTGAAGCGCCGCTCTTTGGCCCCGCTGAAGGCCGAAGCCGACCCGTTGCGCTCATCTGTCTGCGGCCCTATGAATGGCACGGTTTGGCCCTAATCCGACCTTCCGGCCATACACCGGGAGCGCAGGTGACGCTCCCGGTGTACCGTATCCTGCACGTTTCCGGCCTCAACCCTTGGCGTGGCTCGGAGCTACGACCGATCAATCTTGGTTCGGTGCCACCGCAGTTTCGCCCAACGCAGCACCCTTAGCAGCCTGTTCGATCACATCGGCTACAGGCTCTGGCCGGGTAAGGAACACCACATGACTCCCCTTCACCTCGGTCGTCACTGCCCCGATGCGGCTGGCGGTGCTCCGAAGCAGTTCGGGCGCGATGGCGCCGTCCTCGGTTGCAATGATGTACCAGCTCGGCTTGGTCTTCCACGCAGCGGTGGTCACCTTGGCTTCAAGCGCCTTCATTGCGATCGGCACTTGGGAGTCGCGCAGGAATGCGGCGTCAGCATTGTGGGTGTCCCCGGCAAAGCCATCTTTAAACGTTTCAGCTTTCAGGAAGGCAAAGCCATCTGGCTGCACATCGGGTTGAAAGTTCGGCGGGGGAGGAACCTCGGCATATTGGTCCAGCGTTGACTGGCCGACTTCTGGCGCGAAGGCGGCGACATAGACGAGGCCCGCAACATTGGGAGCGTCGCCAGCTTCCGTGATCACGCTACCGCCATAGGAGTGACCAACAAGGATGGCCGGCCCATTCTGCCGGGCCAGCACGCGGCGGGTTGCGGCCACATCGTCTTCGAACGACGTAAGCGGATTCTGGACGATCGAGACTTGATAGCCGCGGCGCGTCAGTCGGTCGTAGACGCCGCGCCATCCGGCGCCGTCGGCAAAGGCGCCATGGACGATCACAATGTTGTGGACAGGCGCACTCTGTGCCTGGGCGGCAGTTGCAGAAAGCGTCAGCGCACCGGCGGCGATAGCGAGGGATTTGATCATGACAGTTCTCCAGTTGGATATTGCATTGATGGGACAATCATCATTTAGCCCGGGGAAGGTCTCTTGATTATCGGGCGGTTTCAGACATCAATGTCCCGAATTCAAAGACAATGCGTATGTTCTGGGGGACTCCGATGCTGCGCGACTTCACCGATACGGTTGCTTTCGTGAAAGTGGTGGAGGAAGGGAGCTTCACCGCGGCGGCGCGCGTGCTCAAGGTGCCGAAGACGCGGGTCAGCCGGAAGGTACAGGAGCTGGAATCGCGGCTCCAGGTCCAGCTGCTCAATCGGACAACGCGCAGCCTGAGGCTCACCGAAGCGGGAACGGTCTATTTCCAGCACTGCCAGCGACTGGTACGGGACCTCGAAGACGCCGAGAACGCGGTGGCAGAGCTGCAGCAGCATCCGCGCGGCTGGCTCAGGATCACGGCACCATACTGGCTCGCGACGCGAGTGCTTACGCCGCAGCTGACCGAGTTTCGCCGCTTTTACCCGGAGGTCGCCCCGCAGCTGCTTCTCGGGCACGAGGTCGTCGATCTCGTCACACAGGAAATCGACCTCGCCTTTCGGCTCCAGGAAGGTAGCTTGCCCGATTCCACGCTGACGGCGCGGCGGCTCGGCGTTCTGCCGATGAGCATCTATGCGGCCCCTGCCTATCTGGAACGAGCAGGAACGCCACAACATCCAGCGGACCTGGCGCACCACGCCTGCTTATTAACGGAGTTCTATTTCAACCGGCCGCTGGTGGCATGGCCGTTGTCGAACGGCGGCGAACGGTCGCAGTTCAAAGTACGACCAGTCGCCGTTGCCAGCGATCCAGACGCACTTCACGAGTTTCTGCTGGCGGGAGTTGGTCTGCTTATGACGAATGACGTGCGTGTCAAATCCGACGTTGCCGCTGGAAGGCTGGTTCGCGTCCTGCCCGAATGGGCAGGGCCGGAGCCAACTCTTTATGCCATTCGGCCCGGGGGGCGCGTTCAGCCCCCCAAGGTCAAGGCGTTCCTGGACTTCCTCATACCACGGCTTGACCGGAAGCGGATTGATGGCCGGGGAGCCGGGCCTGACCCCGCGCCGGCCGTGCGCCCGCTTGATTGTCTCAACGTTGGGACAATCAATCCCAATGAGGCGCGCTAATCAAGACTCCTTGAAGGAAGTACACCTCCATTGTCACGGAAATCGCCACCCACCTTCGCCGCGGTGGGGCAGCCTCTGGAGGAAATAATGACGACGCGCAGGTCTTTTTTGCAAGCCGGCCTTGGACTTTTCACGATCTCTGCCGCAGGCGCTTTAATGGTCCGACCCGGCTATGCCGCTGCCCCCTTCGCCAACCTGCGGGCGCCGGCCTTCTATCGCATGGCGCTCGGCGACATCGAGGTCACGGCCATTTCTGACGGCACTTTGCCCGTTCCGTTGGAAAAGTTCTTCAACAACACAACTGCGGAACATGTCGACGCGGTTTTGAGATCGGCTTTTCTCGAATCGCCGGTTGACCTCTCGGTGAACGCCTATCTGTTCAACACAGGGTCAAAGCTGGTCCTGATCGATGCCGGCACAGGTGACTTGCTGGGGCCGAGATTGGGGCATCTGGGTTCAAATCTTCGGGCTTCCGGCTATGAGCCCGCGCAGATCGACGATGTCATCCTGACGCATATTCACGCGGATCATTCCGGGGGCCTAACAGTGGCCGGCAAGCGGATATTTCCGAACGCTACGGTGCACGTGAACAGACAAGACGTCGAATACTGGCTGGATCCGATCAATCTCGCGAACGCGCCGGAAGCTGCGAAGAAGTCGTTCCACGAGGCCATCGCATCCCTGAAACCTTATATGGAAGCCGATCGCCTGCGCACCTTCGCCGACGACGCCAGTCCAATGCCCGGCTTCGGATCGATCCTGCGTCCCGGCCATACGCCCGGCCACAGCTCCATAGTCGTGGAGAGCAAGGGCGAAGTCTTCGTCGTCTGGGGGATATCGTTCATGGCGATGCCGTCCAGTTCGACGAGCCGAACATCGCCATAGACTTTGATGTGGATTCGCCGGCCGCCGCTGCCACACGCCGTCGGGCTCTCATTCACGCCGCGGAGAACGGCTATTGGGTGGCCGGGGCACACCTTCCCTTCCCAGGCATTGGCCATGTTCGGACCGACAGCGACGAGTATGACTGGGTTCCGGCGAACTACAGTGCTGGCGGGTAATACACCATTTGATCATAGCCAAGAAAGAACAAGCCATTCCCGCGAAACGAACACTGAACACGAGAATCCACATTCCGTGTCTCGGCGGCGCATTTATCGTCGCCGGCGCAGGAGCCGCCGTTTTGCCTTTGCTTGCGTCTGGCCCCGGCGGGGCACCGGAGAACCCATTCGCTTCTCACAACCTCTGAAAACGGAGCAACCAGCATGAGCACCGTCACCACCTCTGACCGTACGCGGATCTTCTACAAGGACGCCTACCGAATGAAATACTTCGATATTCCAAATCGCTGGTCATCTCGGTCTCCGGGCGCTCAATTCAAATCGGCACTTGTGCCGGCTAGTGCGGCACTGACGTAACGGTGTTATAGTCCAAGGGTGGTGGGGCGTTCTGAGACAGCCTTTCGGCCACAGCGATAGCCAAGGCTACAACGATCGCAGGCCCCGCACGATGAAGAACCGCAGCCTCTGAATGCGCTGGGTACGCCGGTCGTTGGTGCTCAACCTTCCTTGATCTTGCCTTTAACCTGCTTCCAATTTCCTTCTACGCGGTTCCAGTCCATCGCGGATCCTCCTGCATTCATTCGGTGTGGACCCAAGCAGCGACAGACTATTTTGTTCTACGCTGGTGCCCAGGCCACTCGCCCGGCACGTCTTGGGGAACTTTTTCGCACGACGACCGGTTCTTGGGCCAGCGCCGACCGACTCGTCAAAAAGAACGCGGGCGTTCGACATGGACGTGCAGAAGGCAGGCAAGGTAAGGCTGTTTCTTGCGGCCCCGGAGCTACGCGAGAGCGCCTGGATGGTGCATGACCTCGTATTCCTGAAGCTGTGCGAGGCATACGAGCTTGCGTGCCTGGAACGCGATGCTCTTCGATGTGCGGCACAGAAAGACGATGAAGCGCTTCTTCGCTCGGAAGCGGAATGCCGGCAGTTCGAGGCTGCTGCGGTCGCCTACATTCTCGAACAGCAAAATCATTCCGGAATCGTATAGCAGAGGGCATCGAAGCCGGATGCGCGTCGCTTTTAGTTGGCGCGCACCAGCCATCCGGCATCCGCAATGGCGCTGCTACTGCGCTTTCTCCACTTGCCCGCGGATCTCGCCGTCCGGGAACTTTTCGGTGTGGATGTTGAGATACCACTTTCCGGCTTGCAAATCCGCCACCTGCGCCTCGGTGATTTCAGCAGATCCGGAGGCGATGGCATTGGAGATGTCGACCACCGGCCCGGCATTCTCGCCCGCAGCCGCCGGGCCATGAAAATGCGCCGCCGTCGGTTGCCCTGTCAGACCGCTGGAGGTCACAGACCAGGTCAGCTTTTTGGTGGCTGTGTTGAGGGTAATGTCGCCCGTTCCCTTGCCGGGCGCTGTCGCTAGGCGGCACTTCACTCGATCCCGCCAGGTCTGCCTTGAATTTCAATGTCTCGGCAAAGACGGGGCTCGTGGCCATGACGGCACGGCGAGGCCGGTCAGGAGAGAATTCTTGCGGATAGGTCTCATCGGGCTTCTCCCAAATGCAAGTGTATTGCAGGCTGCCACTCAACTCTTGAGAATGGATTGGGTTCCGATCACGAGAGCCCCTCGCCTGCAAACCAAGCATGGGCCATTCGGCTCTGAGTTCTTCGAGTCGGCGGGCAAATCGTTGGCCGGTGCGGGGTAGAGAGATTCTGGCGCAGTCCAGATCTCGGTGAAGTTGCTTTTTTCTGAAGCTGCCATTTGATTGCCCCAGCGTCGAACTTCCGGTCTCCACCCTCTCGCGACGGATGGGAACCGAAAAGATCGACCGACCCGCGACGCTGATGAAGGCGAATTCTCGACCCGTTGCCGTCATTCACAGGTAGAGGTCGGAATTTCCGGTGCTGGCTGCCAAAGCAGCACTCGAGCTTAGCCACTCCGCAAGATCTAAAGCTCCGACATTATCTAGACTCTCGCAAAATAGGTGCCACATTATGAAACATGAGCGGCGGGAACGACAGCGCTGGGAATGCGGGGGACGCAAGGCAGCGCTTCGGCTTGGCGGGGCTTGCCGAAGCGATCGTCGAGACGCTTGATCAGCCGCTGCTGATCCTCACTTCCGATCTCACCGTCGCGGACGTCAATTCCGCATATTGCGAGACGTTCGGCATCACAGCCGAGGAGACGCGCGGCCAGCAGATATATCGGCTGGGCAATGGCCAATGGGACATACCCGAGTTGCGCGGGCTTCTGGAGCAGGTCCTGCCCGAGCGTGCGATGGTGAAAGGCTATCGGATCGAGCACAAGTTTCCCGATATTGGGCGGCGCGTCATGATCCTGAACGCCCGGAGATTAACGGCCGACAATGGGCGGCCGGAACTGATCCTGCTCACAGTTTCCGATCGAACGGAAGCGGAGCAGGCCCGCTTCGAACTCGAAGGCCATCGGGAGTTCCTGGAAAAGCTGATCGACAGCGTTCGTGAAGGACTGCTGGTGCTCGGCTGGGATCTGAGAGTCGTCAGGGCGAACCAGACCTTCTATGACCTGTTTCAGGTCTCCCCCGCCGACACCGTGGGCCGGCTGGTGTACGAACTTGGAAACCGGCAATGGGACATTCCGAAACTGAGGGAGCTCCTCGAAGACGTTCTCCCCGACAACAATGCTTTTGATGATGTCGAGGTAGAGCACGACTTCGAAACGGTCGGACGGCGCATCATGCTGCTCAATGGCCGCCGTCTCGACCATCTCGACCTGATCCTGCTGGCGATCCGCGACGTCACCGAACAACGTCGAATGGAAGCGGAGCAGCGGACAGTGATGGGCGAGCTCCATCACCGGGTGAAGAACGTGCTGGCGAGCGTGAACGCGCTGGCAAAGCGCAGCCTGCACGAGAGCCAATCGCTCGATGAGTTTCGCGACCGTTTTGCAACTCGCCTAGGCGCCCTGTCCAGAACCCAGGACCTGCTGATGCGAGCACCCGCGCATGATGTCCTCATGGCTGAGGTTCTGCGCTTGGAGTTGGAGGCCCAGGGCGGCCATGAGGGAGAAAACTACCAACTTGACGGTCCAGACGTCACCCTGCCGCGTGAAACCACGCAAGCGTTCGCCATGGCGATCCATGAACTGGCCACCAATGCCGTAAAACACGGTGCCTGGGCCACGCCCGAAGGCCGGTTGAAGGTAACTTGGACGGCACACCGAAGAAAGGGCAATGGAACATTAATCAGTTTTCGCTGGCGAGAGAACGGCCGCGACATCGATACCGCCCCCGCTCGCAAGGGCTACGGCTCGCAAGTGTTAGAGGGAGTGTTTAGCCATTCCTTAGACGGAACGTCCGAATTGACGCTCCATCCTGACGGCGCCGAATTCGCTGCTGAATTCAAGCTGCAGGATTAGGTTTGGCCTGTTGCTTGCTTCAATGACACCAAGGGGAGGACGTGCCTTCTCATTCAGGGGAATGCAAAGAACGACCCAAAGCTGTCATCTGCAGTGAAGGCGATGAACGTCTGAATTGGTTGCGGCCGCCGAAGGGTGAGTTTCGATCCCTTAAGCACACCGAGGTCTGTTCGCCCACGGTTGGCTCGGTCGGGCTCGCCGCAAGTGACCGAACAAATACTGTTCCGGACAGCCTGGAAAAGAGCTCGAAGGGCCTCTGACCAATCCGGAAAGGCTTGCACCTTCACAGGCTGGAGCGCCGAGCATCTCTTCCAGGTAGCGAGCGCCTGCAATATTGATTGCGGCTGCCCCCGTGCGATCTCCTTGAGGTCGCCCATGAGCGTCACGGACACGGCCCCGAGATTTTCCTCGGGCCTACCGAGGCTGCGGGTACCGAACAGCGGCACAGCCACGCCTTCTGCGCAAGCAGGAAGTTCGAGGGAACCGCCGGCAAGCGGGCGGCGTTTCCTTGCCGGGACGGCGCTTTGGAGTTCTTTCGAGATATCAATCCCTCTGATGCGAAAGACGCTGCCGGCCACAAGGGCCACCAAAATGAACAAGCAGATGAAGTTTAACATCTGGTACTGGGTCGCGGCCTTTTTCGCATTGATGGCTTTCCAATACATCTTCGCGACCGCTACACAGGTGGCCCAGATCCCCTATAGCCAGTTCGAATCTTATCTCAATGAAGGCAAGATCGCGGAGGTCGCGGTCTCAGATCAGTTCATCCAGGGACGTTTCAAGACGCCGCAGGACGGCAAGCCCATGTTCATAACCACACGCGTCGAGCCGGACCTTGCCCGGCAGATGCAGGAGCATGGCGTCATCGTGACCGGCCGGATCGAAAGCACGTTCCTGCGAGACATCCTCTCATGGGTCCTGCCAGCGGTGATCTTCGTCGGCATTTGGATGCTCGTTCTGAGGCGCTTCGGTGCCGGCGTCGGCGGTGGGCTGATGCAGATCGGCAAATCGAAAGCCAAAATCTATGTGCAGAAGGACACCGGGGTGACGTTCAAGGACGTTGCGGGCGTCGACGAAGCCAAAGACGAGCTGAAGGAAATTGTCGACTTCCTGAAGGACCCGAAGAGCTATGGCCGGCTCGGCGGCCGCATGCCGAAGGGCATTCTGCTGGTTGGGCCGCCCGGCACAGGCAAGACACTGCTTGCGAAAGCGGTCGCTGGTGAAGCCGGGGTGCCCTTCTTTTCGATCTCGGGTTCTGAGTTCGTCGAAATGTTCGTGGGTGTCGGCGCGGCTCGGGTCCGCGATCTTTTTGAGCAGGCCCGCGAGAAGGCGCCGGCGATCGTCTTTATCGATGAGTTGGATGCACTCGGCCGTGCGCGGGGCATCGGCCCAATCGCCGGTGGACACGACGAGAAGGAGCAGACCTTGAACCAGCTGTTGGTGGAACTCGACGGCTTCGATTCCTCGGTCGGCCTTATCCTGCTTGCCGCGACCAACCGGCCGGAAATTCTCGACCCGGCGCTGCTCAGAGCCGGGCGCTTCGATCGCCAGGTGCTTGTCGACCGGCCCGATAAGCAGGGCCGCATCCAGATCCTCAACGTGCACCTCAAGAAGGCGAAGCTTGCGACGGATGTCCAGCCGGAGCAGATCGCCGCACTCACGCCCGGCTTCACCGGCGCGGACCTAGCCAATCTCGTCAATGAGGCTGCCCTCCTCGCCACGCGGCGCAAAGCCGATGCGGTAACCATGGAAGACTTTAACAATGCCATCGAGCGGATCATCGCGGGACTGGAGAAGCGGAACCGCCTGCTCAATCCGAGGGAACGCGAGATCGTTGCCTATCACGAGATGGGGCATGCCTTGATGGCCATGAGCTTGCCCGGTCTCGATGCGGTGCACAAGGTCTCGATCATTCCGCGCGGCATCGGTTCGCTTGGCTACACGATCCAGCGCCCAACAGAGGATCGATTCCTGATGACCAAGGAAGAGCTCGAAAACAAGATGGCGGTGCTGCTCGGCGGTCGCGCCGCCGAATGGATCGTCTTCGGTCATCTCTCGACCGGCGCCGCCGACGACCTGGTCAAGGTCACCGACATAGCCCGCGCCATTGTCGCGCGCTACGGCATGACTGAAGAACTAGGCCACGTGGCGCTCGAGCGGGATCGGCGCTCGCTCCTGACACCCGAGCCGCTCTATGGCTCGAGCGAGCGCGACTATTCCGAAGCGACCGCGGCCATTCTTGACGAGCAGGTGCGCACGATCGTAGACGAAACCTTCGAGCGCACTGTGTCGCTGCTCAAAGAGCGGCGTCCGCTGCTGGAGCGATCTGCCAAGCTCCTGCTGGAACGCGAGACGATCACAGAAGACGAATTGCGGGAGTTAGCGGGCGAGCACGCGGGCACACACCGGATTGCCCGACCAGCTTAGCCGGATGAGGAAGCGGTGCAGTTTTCCGCCTGTGCCGCTATTTCGAAGGGGTCGATTTCCTCGCCTCGTCAGGAATGACCTGTCCAGCCACGAACCGGCGATTTTGTTCCCTCGTCCTGATGGGATTTGAACCTGCGTAGCCTGTTCTTTCTGGGGCGCTAACCCGTCGCAGCAGCCGTTCTCGACCGGCTGGAGGCCGCGCGCAGCGGAAGCCGCCGCGCGGGGCCCAGTGTCCTGACGTCGAGGGCGTGCCAGTGAGGCCTCAGGGCAACGCTTACCCTGCCTTGACCGTGATCTTCTTCTCGTTGCTCATCGCTTCAGCGGTCTTCGGCAGGTGCACCGTCAGGACACCTTTCGCGAAGGTGGCGTCGATCTTGTCGGCATCGACGCCGGGCGGCAACTGGAAGGTCCGCTGGAAGGCGCCGTAGCGGCGCTCCGAGACAAAGCGATCCTTCTCGCGTTCCTCCTTTTCCTCCTTTTTTTGGCCGCTGATCGAAAGTAGGCCGTTTGCGACCTTCACTTCGACCTCGTTCGCGTCCATTCCAGGCATCTCGGCTGTGATCTTGTATTCCTTGTCCGACTCGATCACGTCGACCACCGGAGACATATGCCAGGCGGCTCTCTCGAATGCCGCATACCGAACGCGCGCATGCGTTCGGGCAAGGATCGCCAGCCTAGCGGATTGAAGTCATCGAAAATCTGGTCGATCTCTCGACGAAGATTTTCGAACAGGGAAAATGGGGCCCGCTCGGCCGGAGCCGATTTCTCGACTTTGACGGGTTGTTTGTGAGGTGTGGTTTGACCCATGGCTGAACTCCCTTGCTTGACAATTCACGAACGTCTCGCAGGAAGCGGGCACGGTCGAGGAAAATGGCGACCCGCGCTCGCGAGGCAATCGTTCATCCCTCCGAGATAGGGCATCCAGTATTGAAAGCAATTTTCCGCTAATTATCTAATTTTTGCGCCTGCTTAAGTAGGCGCAACTTCGTTCAACTTCATCATCCGTGGAGGTTGTGATGGCAACGCTGATGGAAAGAAAAAAGCCGCAGGACTGGATGAACCTCGTCCTCGCGGTCGCGCTTTTCGTCTCGCCGTGGGTCATGGGCTTCGCTGGTGAGTTCATGGCCGCTTGGAACGCGTGGATCGTTGGTGTCGTCATAGGTGTTTTGGCGCTCGCCACGTTGACTGCGTTCTCGGAGTGGGAGGAATGGGCAAATATGGTGATCGGGATCTGGCTGGTGGTCTCGCCGTGGCTGCTCGACTTCGCCGCGAATGTGAATGCCATGTGGACACACGTGGTCCTGGGCCTGCTCGTTGCGGCGATATCGGCTTGGGCATTGTGGGACGAACGGCAGAACCCACATGCTCCTGCCTAGTCGTTTGGCCCGGCTCTCATGCCCGCCGCCCCGGCGGCGGGCATTCTCCCAGCAGACCCTCTGGCATATCTGCAAGAAAGAGTATGGAGCAGAACATGACGCACGCGGTACAAAGCTCGCTCGCGGTCGCCGGCGAGTCTCGCAAGAGCATATGCGGCGAGGCGACGCCCGTTCCGAGCGAATTGGACGAGATCGTCGATCCGGTTTTCCTCGCCGGGCTCGAGTCGTTTCCGGCAAGTGATCCGCCTTCATGGCTCGGCACCACGGCCGGGGCACCGGGCAAGTTGCCGACACAACATGGACAAATTCGGAAGGCGGATCAGTGAAGGACGGTGCCGCCTTCACTAACGTTGTCGCGTCACGATGACCGAAACGGCCCGCCTGACATCCTGACGGACCTCATCGGACTGACCCCGCAGGGCGCTGGCAATCGTTCTGAGCTCTCGCCTCACCCCGTAGAGCTGATCCAACAGCGCCAGGATGATCGGCACGGCGTCATCATTGACGTTCATGTCGTCCCGGAGTTCACAAACCAGGCGAATTCGAGCGATGTCGACATCATCGAACAGTGGTCCGCTCTCTACTTGGGACGGAACGATCCAGCCGCGACGCACCCACTGGCGCAACTGTCTGGCCGTGAGAGTGCGGAAGAGTTCGAGAACCTGCCCCTCTGTCAATCTCATGACGCCCTCCTTAGCGTATCGCGCGGATCATAGGGATGCGCCCGGCGCCAGGTTTCCATGAGAGCCTCGAGAGCCGGATCTACCTTGTCGGGCAAAACCACCTGCAGCTTGACACGCTGATCGCCAGCGGGGCCATGTCCAGTCTTCACGCCCTTCCCCCTGAGACGCAGGACATCCCCGGTGTTCGACCCTTTCGGCACGGTCATCGATACCCGTCCGGAGACGGTCGGCACCTCGATCTTTGCCCCGAGCACCGCTTCGTAGAGGGTAATTGGCAGATCGACCTCGATGTCGTCGCCCTTGCGCTGGAAAACCGGATGAGAACGGACACTGATTTCGATAAACGTATCTCCGCGCGGCCCGCCGTCAATTCCTGGCGCTCCCTTATCTCTCAGCCGCAGCGTGCTGCCATCACGCGTGCCGGGCGGAATGTTCAAGTCGAGCGTATTCCCGTCGGGAAGGGTGATGCGGCGCCGGGCGCCGTTGACGGCGTCCAGGAACTCGACCTCCAACTGGTAATGAAGGTCCTGCCCCCGCGCTCCTCCCCGGCCACGGCCGAACAGATCGGAGAAGATATCGGACAGATCCTCGAATTCGCCCGCGCCGCTCGCCGACGTATACCGGCTGGCCTGATCCGCGTCGGCAAAGTTCCTGTAGAAACGTTGCTGCGGCCGCTCCGCCCCGGAAGCATCGATCTCGCCGCGGTCGAAACGGGCGCGCTGCTCGGGATCGTTCAGTAGATGGTAAGCTGCCGAAAGTGCCTTGAATTGAGCCTCTACCTTCTTGTCGCCGGGATGCAGGTCCGGATGCAATTCCTTTGCGCGCTTGCGGTAGGCCTTTCGAATGTCGTTCTGTGTGGCCGTACGCGGAACGTCCAGAATCTGATATGGATCGTCAGTCACCGATGACCTCCATCGATTTGACCTGCGCTGAGTATTTGAGTCGCAAAGCGCACCTCTGTGGCAAGCTCAATATGGGGTTTCCAGTCGATCTTGCCCATCCTCTCCGGTGGTTACCTCCCGCTTGAGCGGGCGTAGAGACGGTGACTTCGGGCATCGCCAGCGCGGCAGCAGCATCAATGTCGAAGGCTGCGAGGATTTCATCCAGACAGACGCCTCGATCAATCCCGGCAACTCCGGCGGCGCTCTGGTCACGACGGATGGGCGGCTGGTGGGTATCAACACCGCCATCATCACGCCGGCCGGCGGCAATGTTGGCAGCGGAGCTGTTCAGATCTTGCACCCAAGCAAGGCGTGAATTGTCAGTACGGCGCTTGGTTCCGCGAGCTTGAAATTCGCTTATTCGCACCAATGTGTTTTTCACTTCTTTTTCATCCGGTGTGAATGCGAAAGGAGGACGTCATGCTCAACCCGGAATTGGTCTGGATGACTCCCGTCACCGTTCACATGAAGGACGGGGCGCCCCAGGTCTTCGCTTCTGTGAACGATGTGCTCGATTTCCTCGAAGAGGATTGGGCGAACGATCGAGGCGGAAAATACAATCGGGCGGTTCAAACGTGCCGCCGTGCTCTGAACCGAATGACGCCAGTCGCCATCGCGCGCGAGGCGTTCATTGACGCCTGCCGAGATGCGGGCATGTCGACGCTCGCGGACGGACCGCTCGGGACGAAGACGGGCGCTGGCGGTCAGCGCTCGCTTGCCTAGAACGGCTAAAGTGGGCTGGCACTATAAGTGCCCCGCACTTGCGAGAATTTGCTCGGCGGCGCGCCAGAGCTTTCGCCATCGCCTCAAAGCGTTTCGATAGAGCTGGTAAGCGTCATGAAGGCCGCGGCAGCCGGGCCTTCTGCCGGTCGCCAAACGACCGGACTGAAAGGGGAAGCCTGCCCTCGAGCATCGATGGAGAAGCTCAGCACGCTCCCTCACTCGAAAACTACAGGTCACGCCCCCTGTCGTCCACGACGATGTAATTTAGTTTGTGTCGTTCGGCGTAGGCAATGGCGGCATCGCGGGATGGAAAACGCAGTTCCACCTGTGTCAGTGTGTCACTCCCGCCCGTGTAGCCCATCAGATAGTCGATAACGGGCGGGACTTGCTGTTCGAAAACGAGCAACCAAGGTCGCCTAGACACGCGCGCCGAAGTCATCACCGAGCGTGAGGGGCGAAAAATACGTGCGACACGATCACCCCCGATTTGCGATCCGTTGATGTCGATCATAGGGCGCGAGTCGACATGCTCTTCGAACTTCCGGTTAGCACGGTTCGTTTGCATGTCCCGCTTCAGGGGCCTGGTCATCGACGTCTTCCCTTGCTTGCTCGCCAACTGCCAGCCGGGCCATTCCGCGCCGGCTGGCGTCGGTATCATTTGGTGCTGTCGATCGTAATGCGCTTGACGTTAGTTCGCGCCTTTTCGGTCTTCGGCAATGTCACTGCCAGAAGACCGTTCTTGAATGTAGCGGCGACCTTGTTCTCATCGACCTGGCCACCAAGAGCCAGCCGCCGTTCGAAGCGCCCGTAGTAGCGCTCTGTGAACCGGCGATCCTTGTCCTCGGTTTCCGACTTCTTCTCGCCGCGAAGCGTAAGCACACCATCGTCCAGCAGCACCTCGACATCGTCAGGATCGATGCCCGGAACCTCCGCTATCACGCGGATTTCGTTTTCGTTCTCCTCGACCTCCACGGTTGGCCACGATCCATTGAAGGGCGTCATGCCACCGAACGCCGATGGCTGACCGAAGCCGCGGAAGACGTCGTCAAACAGACGGTTTACATTGCGGTGCAACGACAGGAAAGGATCCATGTCATCGCCGCGATAGACGCTCGGGACCTGGCTGCTGCCACGGTTCCACGGGATCAGGTCACGTACATTCATGGCTTCATCCTTTCTTCCGTTTCATTCTCTCCTTTTGCTTTGGCGCAGTCTCCCTCCCCTCGCCTGTTCGGCGACCGGCGAGGTTCGAGCGGTGCGCGCCGTCTAGGCTGCCTTGTCGCCTTCGATCTGCTTCGAAGCGGGCATCGCCGTCTCGGTTTCGATGGTAATCCGACGCGGCTTCATCTCCTCAGGTATCTCCCTCCTGAGAGTGATGACGAGCAGCCCGTTTTCGAGCTTTGCGCCCTCGACGAGGACATGATCGGCGAGTTCGAATCTGCGCGCGAACGAGCGTACGGCAAGGCCTTGGTGGAGGTACTCTACCTCCTCATCCTCGGACTTTGTGCCGGTGACCACGAGCATGTTCGCCTCGTGAGTGATCGTCAGTTCCTCTTCGGCAAAACCAGCTACCGCGATGGCGATCCGGTAGGCATCTTCGCCGAGTTTGACGATATTGTAGGGCGGCCAGTTTTCGGCGTTGAGGCTGGCGTTTTCCAGCAGATCGAACATGCGATCGAAGCCGATACTGGACCTGTAGAAGGGGGTGAAGTCGAAGCTTGTTCTCATAGCTACATCCTCCGTAGAGCAACATAGATACGAGGAAGCGCCAAGAAGCGTGGGCGCTCCCTGACCATGCCGACCCCAATTGGGCATCGGCAGGAATGAGTTGGGAACTCCAGAGCGTCGCGTCAAGAGGCGAGTCGAAACAGTTTGAACAGGATTGGCGGAAATAATCCCGCTGAGTCAGGGGTTTAGCACTCTACGTGGATGAGTGCTAAAAAACTTCGTCGCCCCCTTGAAACTCGAAAATCCAGAAACCAGATCGATTGGCGCGATGCCAGAACATCGCGCGCCCGCGGCGGATTCGATCGGATGCGGCGCGGAGGACTCTCTAAAAATTGTTTGGCCACGAGGAGAGCGACATGACGTTCCGTCCCTTGCATGACCGTATCCTGGTCCGCCGCATTGAAGCCGAGGAGAAGACGGCCGGCGGCATCATCATCCCCGACACGGCGAAGGAAAAACCGCAGGAAGGCGAGGTTATCGCCGTTGGCCCCGGCGCGCGCGATGACAGCGGCAAACTTGTCGAACTCGATGTCAAAGCCGGCGACCGCATTCTGTTCGGCAAATGGTCCGGCACAGAGATCAAGCTCAATGGCGAGGAGCTGCTGATCATGAAGGAATCCGACGTGATGGGCGTGATCGAGAGCGAAGCCTCGGCGAAGAAGGTCGCCTGATGGGTCGGGTCGATTGAAGGAGTAGAAAAATGGCTGCCAAGGAAGTGAGATTCCATACTGAAGCCCGCGAGAAGATGCTGCGGGGCGTCGATATTCTCGCCAATGCTGTGAAGGTGACGTTGGGCCCAAAGGGCCGGAACGTGGTGCTCGACAAGTCGTTCGGCGCCCCGCGGATCACGAAGGACGGCGTCACTGTCGCCAAGGAGATCGAGCTGGAGGACAAGTTCGAGAACATGGGCGCCCAGATGGTGCGCGAGGTTGCGTCGAAGACCAGTGACATCGCAGGTGACGGCACGACCACTGCAACGGTTCTCGCGCAGGCGATCGTCAAGGAAGGTGCGAAGGCCGTGGCGTCGGGCATGAACCCGATGGATCTGAAGCGCGGCATCGACAAGGCCGTCGACGCCATCGTTGAGGAATTGAAGAAAAACGCGCGGAAAGTCACCAAGAACGACGAGATCGCCCAGGTCGGTACCATCTCGGCCAACGGCGACACGGAGATTGGTCGCTTCCTCGCCGAGGCTGTCGAGAAAGTCGGTAATGAAGGCGTCATTACGGTCGAGGAAGCCAAGACCGCGGTCACGGAACTCGAGGTCGTGGAAGGCATGCAGTTCGACCGCGGTTACCTCTCGCCTTATTTCGTGACGAATCCCGACAAGATGCGCGTCGAGTTGGAGGAGCCCTATGTGCTCATCCACGAGAAGAAGCTTTCCAATCTGCAGGCGCTGCTTCCGGTTCTCGAGTCGGTTGTTCAATCCGGCAAACCGCTGCTGATCATCGCCGAGGACGTCGAGGGTGAAGCGCTCGCCACGCTCGTCGTCAACAAGCTGCGTGGCGGCCTGAAGGTGGCTGCCGTGAAAGCTCCCGGTTTTGGCGACCGTCGTAAGGCCATGCTCGAAGACATCGCCATCCTGACGGGCGGCACGGCAATCTCCGAAGACCTTGGGATCAAGCTCGAGAACGTCACGCTCGAGATGCTCGGCCGCGCCAAGAAAGTGGTTGTCGAAAAGGAAAATACAACGATTGTCGACGGCGCTGGTTCGAAGACGGAAATTCAGGGCCGGGTCGCCCAGATCAAGGCCCAAATCGAGGAGACCACCTCGGACTATGATCGCGAGAAGCTGCAGGAGCGTCTCGCCAAGCTCGCCGGCGGTGTTGCGGTAATCCGCGTGGGTGGCTCGACCGAGGTCGAAGTCAAGGAACGCAAGGACCGCGTCGATGACGCCATGCATGCAACGCGGGCGGCTGTCGAGGAGGGCGTTCTGCCCGGCGGTGGCGTCGCTTTGCTGCGAGCAGTCAAGGCTCTGAACAGCGTTCAGACCGAGAACCCCGACCAGAGGCACGGCATCGAGATCGTCCGCCGTGCGATCGAAGCGCCCGTGCGCCAAATCGCCGAGAACGCGGGTGCCGAGGGCTCGATCATCGTCGGTAAGCTGCGCGAGAAGGCCGAATTTGGCTATGGCTGGAACGCCCAGACTAACGAGTTCGGTGACCTTTATGAGCAGGGCGTGATCGACCCGGTCAAGGTCGTCCGCACCGCTCTGCAGGACGCCGCCTCGGTCGCCGGGCTGCTGATTACCACCGAGGCAATGGTCGCCGAGAAGCCGAAGAAGGAAGCGCCGGTTCCACCGATGCCCACTGGAGGCATGGACTTCTGACACCAGCGAGCGCGGTCCGCGCCGATGGCGCGGACCGCTTGGCAGACTTGTGAACTGAGGCCTCGCCCCGCGGTGGGTAGGCGTTCGAATATCGATCTGGAGCAGGTTGGCAGGAGCCCGAGTGGCTCCGATAGGCTGGACCCGGAGCCGCCAGCCCGCTCCCGAAGGAGGATCTGGAAAAAATCGGGGCCAAAGATGACCACGCGTTCGTCGAAATATGTTGGCGTATTCGCCGCACTCGTCCTCGTTATGGTTCCTGGGCCGCCACCGGCGGCGCAGCCGCAGGCCGCCATCTCGACAGGCACTCAACGTTCCCTCGCTGACGTCCTCCAGGAGATCACGCCGGCGGTCGTCAACATTGCAGTGAGGTCCCGAGCTCCGGCCGAAACCAACCCACTCTACAACGATCCGTTTTTCCGTCGATATTTCAACTTGCCTGAGCAGCAGCAGCGCCTGAGCGCTGGTTCCGGCGTCATCGTTGATGCCGACAAAGGCTATATCCTCACCAATCACCACGTCGTCGCGGACGCCGGCGAGGTTGCCGTGACCCTGAAGGACCGCCGCCGGTTCACGGCCGAACTGGTCGGCAGCGACGAGGCAACCGATGTAGCTTTGCTGAAGATCGAGGCTGAAAAGCTGAAGGCCCTGCCCCTGGGCGATTCCAGTGCGCTCCGGGTGGGCGACCCTGTTGTCGCGATCGGCAATCCGTTCGGGCTTGGTCAGACCGTGACCTCCGGTATCGTCAGCGCCCTTGGGCGCGGCGGTATCAATGTCGAGGGCTACGAGGATTTCATCCAGACGGATGCTTCCATCAATCCCGGCAACTCGGGAGGCGCGCTGGTCACGGCGGACGGCCTGCTGGTCGGCATCAACACCGCGATCATCGCGCCAGCCGGCGGCAATGTCGGCATTGGCTTTGCGGTTCCGATCGCGATGGCCTCGGCCGTGATGGAGCAACTGATCAAGCATGGCGAAGTGCGGCGTGGCCGGATCGGCATCTCCGTTCAGGACCTGACGCCCGACCTGGCCGAAGCGCTCCGCATAGAGGAGAGCTCCGGCGCCGTCGTCGGCAGCGTCGAGCAGAATTCGCCGGCGGCGCATGCCGGCCTTCAAGCGGGCGATGTCATCCTCGCCGTCAACAATCGCAAAATCACCGGCTCGGCAGATCTCCGCAATCGTATCGGCCTGGCTCAGATCGGATCGCAGGTTGAGATCGAATATCTACGCGATCGGGCTCGCAAAACGGTGACAATGCGCATTGAGCCGGCCTCGGCAAAAGCTGGGGCTGAGGCGATACCCGCTCCCCTGCAGGGCGCGCAGTTCCAGGATGCGGCAGGTAATGTGGTTGTCTCCAACATTGAAGAGGGCAGCGCAGCAGAGCGATCGGGTTTGCGCATGGGCGACGTGATCGTTGCCGTCAATCGCCAACCGATCGCGACCGTCGCGGAGCTCGCCGCGGCGTTAAAGGATGCCGGAGGTACGATTGCGCTCGATCTGTTTCGCGGCGGCTCAAAACTGTTCCTGGTGATCGGTTAGGTCGCCGCGCACGGATATCGAACGTCGAAGGGAGAATGAGATGAGGACAATTGCTCGATGGATCACTGCAGCAGCATTGGCTCTTGGAGCGACATTTGCATGCACACCGGCTGTTGCTCAGGACCAGCAGCAGGAAGTCGCCAAGCTTACCGGCTTCTGGCTCACGACGCCGCATCCGGAACTGGCGATCCGCCCCGGAGAAACGGAAACGATCCCGCTGACGCTGCGCAATGCCAATCTGCCGCCCCAGCGGGCGTCACTTGAAGTTACAGGCATTCCCGATGGTTGGAAATGGTCGCTGAAGGGCGGCAACCGAGAGGTCTCGGCTGTCATCGTGGCGCCAGATGCGACACAGGAAATTGACCTCGAACTGACGCCGCCCGAGGGCGCTAGTGGCGAGCGCGTTCCGATTAACGTGAAAGCGCGATATGCAAACCAGACCGCCGATCTTCCCCTTGTGGTGAAACTATCGGAGGCGGCGGAGGGTGGCTTGGAGCTGAAATCCGAGCTGCCGGCGCTGCGAGGTACGGCCAGCTCCACATTCAGTTTCAAGATAGAAGCCACCAATGACGGCGCGGAAGAGAACCTGTTCAGTCTCGCCGCCAATGTGCCCGATGGATTTCAGTCACGCTTCAAGCGCGGCTATGGCTCGGAAGAGATTACCGGCTTGCCGATCGAGGCCGGGGCGAGCGAGAACGTAACATTGGAAGTGACACCGCCGAGGTCAGCACCGGCTGGCCGCTACCCGGTCGTGGTCGAAGTGGCGGGCGGTGGAGCGAGCGCTACGACCGAGCTCAGTCTTGAAGTCACCGGCCAGCCGGACGTTACATTGGCTGGGCCGCAGGAACGCCTCTCCGGACAGGCAGAGGCCGGCAAGGAAGCGAGCTTCCCGTTCACACTCGCCAACAATGGCAGTGCGCCTGCAACCGATATCGAGCTGTCGGCTAGTCCCCCATCAGGCTGGAAAGTCGAATTTGAGCCCGAGCGCGTCGATCTGATCGCGCCCGATGCTACGAGGCAGGTGAACGTCAGGATTACCCCTTCTGAAAAGGCAATAGCGGGCGACTACATGGTCTCGGTGCGTGCGAGCGGCGGGCCCGTGTCGGAGTCGGCTCAGTTCCGCGTCACTGTCAACACATCGACGATCTGGGGCATGGCCGGACTTGGCGTCATCGCAACCGCGTTGCTCGTCCTCGGTCTGGCGGTGATGAGGTATGGACGGCGATGAGCACGACGATCATAGAGGCAAGGGGACTGATGAAGCGCTACGGCTCCGCCGTGGCTGTTGCCGGACTCGATTTTTCGGTTCGTGCCGGAGAAGTCGTCGGCTTGCTCGGACCAAACGGTGCAGGCAAGACGACCACGATCCTGATGCTGCTGGGCTTGACCGAGCCAACCGAGGGGAGCGTGCACATTCTCGGTAAGGACCCGCTGCACCAGCCGCTCGAGGTAAAGCGAGAGGTCGGCTATCTGCCGGACGCCGTCGGATTTTACGACAACATGTCGGGAAGAGAAAACCTCGCCTATACCGCTCGCCTTGCCGGCATGTCTGCCGAGCT
The DNA here is from genome assembly GCF_002531555.1 of Sinorhizobium sp. BJ1. Taxonomy (NCBI): domain Bacteria; kingdom Pseudomonadati; phylum Pseudomonadota; class Alphaproteobacteria; order Hyphomicrobiales; family Rhizobiaceae; genus Sinorhizobium; species Sinorhizobium sp. BJ1. Next base: position 5,178 of record NZ_NWTH01000017.1, on the reverse strand, counting down.
TGCAAGGGAAAGCATTGCCGCAGCGCTCAACAAGGTGCGGTTGGCGGAGGTGGCAGACCGCCATGTCGGCACCTACTCCCGTGGCATGCGTCAGCGGCTCGGCTTGGCCGAACTTCTGATGCGCAAGTGTTCCGTCGCCATCCTGGACGAGCCGACCTCCGGCCTCGATCCACAGTCCACCCAGGAATTGCTCGACCTGATCCGGGCGCTGAGCCGCGACGGCATGACGATCCTGCTGTCGTCGCACATGCTCAACGTGGTGCAAACGGTCTGCGATCGCATCGCGTTGTTCAGCAGCGGCCGGATCGGTTTCCTCGGCACCATCGAAGAGCTCGCCGACAAGATCGGTGGAGGCGCATTCATCATCGATGTCGAGGCCGATGGCGTCGACCTTTCCGCACTAGGCACGTCGGCCGAGGGTGTGAAGTCGATCGTGCCGGGTCGCCAGGGCCATTGGCTGGTCGAAGCCGAACGCGATGTTCGCCCGGAACTCGCCCGCCTTGTCGTCGGTGCTGGTGGTTCCCTGAGGAATTTGGACCTACGCCGCGCGCGGCTCGACCAAGCCTATAATCGGTATTTCCAGGAGGTTGTCCATGACGCGTGAAGGCTCACCCTTCAAAGGCACAGCAACGATCGCGTTCAAGGAGGCCGCCGATCATATGACCAGCGCACGCATGCATCTGATCATGCTGCTCGTGCTGCTCACCGCAATCGGCGCCGTCTATGGCGCGATTGGGCGCATCACCGAAACCACGGCCGAGGATCCTTTCCTGTTCCTGAAGCTGTTGACAGAGGCGCGCGAACCACTCCCATCCTTCGCCGCCTTGCTTGGCTTTCTGTTGCCATTGGTGGCCATTGCGCTGGGTTTCGACGCGATCAACGGCGAATACGCCCGGCGGACAATGAGCCGTCTCCTGGCGCAGCCAATCTACCGCGATGCGGTGCTGTTCGGAAAGTTCCTGGGTGGCTTGCTTGTCATCGCAATCGCGCTGCTGACGCTCTGGCTGCTCATGACAGGTCTCGGCATACTGTTCCTCGGTCTGCCTCCGTCGGCCGCCGACATCGTACGGGGTGTCGCCTATCTGGCGGCGACACTTGCCTATGCGGGTGTCTGGCTGGCGCTGGCGATCGCCTTCTCGACTTTGATCCGCTCGCCGGCGACCTCGGCGTTGGCCGCCCTCTCGGTCTGGCTGGTGCTCGCGGTGTTCTGGGACATGATCGCGCCGCTGCTTGCAAGCGCGCTGGCCCCCATTGATCCGCTCGATCCGATGACTGTGGTCACGCAGTTCGAAACGCAGCAGGCCGTCAGCAGGCTCTCCCCTCAGACGCTTTACGGCGAAATCACTGGGATGCTGCTGAACCCCGCGGCGCGATCGACCGGCCCCTTGTTTTTCAATCAGGTCCAAGGCGCGCTCGCCGGTGCGCCACTACCTACCTTGGAAAGCATCCTGGTCGTCTGGCCGCAGCTCTCGGGGATGGTCGCTGCGATGATCCTGCTGTTCACCGTGGCCTACGTCGTCTTCCAGCGTCAGGAGGTCAGGGCATGAAAGTTGCCGGGCGCTTCGCCACCCATAGAGTTGACGTCGTGTGAATGGAGGAGAACGATGGAGCACGGTCGCTTTCGACATCCGGTATCAATCTTCGTGGGTCTCGGATTTCCGGCCGAGATCCACGGCGTCAGCGAGGCCTACACCTGGCTGAACGAGTGGCCGCCGTCAAAGCGGAATCCGGCTCACTCCATCGCGCTCAACGCCTGCAAAGCGGCACTTGCGGGCGAGATTGATGCCGAGGTCGCTCGCACCGCCCTTGTTGCGTGCGCGCGACGAGCCAATCTCCTCGCGCCTGATGCCGGCGCGATCGTCGGCGCAAACAGACCGACGCAGTCGACAACTGACCCTGTTATCGAAGGAGGGTCGACGCCGACCACCGGCGTCTCTCGAGGGCTGACGCCCCAAAGCAGCATGAGGAGATGGGCTTTCACGAGGATGGAAGCAGTCGACAGGCCGGCTTGAGGCGTTGGACGCTTTGAACCCGCGCGTCGGTACCCCCTCGCCGCGATTTTTTGAGCACAGAAGGGGGACATTCGTGGAGGTTCGCCAAGCCCTCTCTCGGACCCATTGCCGTCGTTGCCGTCCCGCACGATGAACCGCGAGTTTGAGCCCGGTCCAGTCATTCCCACCACACTTCGCGGACGACCGCTGTGCGCCCCATTCCGGTCGTTCAATCAAGGTCCGCGAGTTCCCGAACCCTGACGTTCCCAATTCCTGGAAGAAGGTCTGGCGAGCCGGGGAAAGCAGACCTACTCTCCGGCCAACGCAATGAGGTACCCCGTCGGGATCGATTACGTGCAGGCGCCCGCATGCTCAGCTCTTTGGTGGAATGCGACGCCAGACGATGTTCGCAGGCCTTATGTCATGGTGGCGCAGGCCGTCCGCGCTGCATGCCGCGATCTCGCAGGTCGATCCACAGCATTGCGCATTCATTCACATCTCGACGCAGGCCGAGCTTGCGCGTTTTCGCACAGAGCAAGCTTTCTGTGCCGACAATGAGGCGGATCGGCGTGCCCTGGCTCGGTCGTCGACCTACAATGACCTTGCTGGTTCACATTGAAAACTAAGAACGACCCTGCTTCTCATTTGGAGTATAATTGCAAGCGGAGCTGGCCTGGGAGAAGGCGCGTGGATATCGCGGCATGGCTAACGAGCTTAGGGCTGAGCCAGTACGCGCCGGCCTTCCGCGACAATGACATCGACCTCGCGGTCCTTTCGAGCCTGACTGCCGAGGACCTGATTGCGATCGGGGTCACTCCCGTCGGACACCGTCGCAAGCTACTCAATGCCATTGCCGCACTCGCCATGAAGCCAGAGGAGCTTCCGTCCGCCGACCAACGGGCAGAGTTGGATGCAACCCCGGCCGAGGGGCGCGTGTCGGCTTCGCCCAGCGCCGAGCCACCGTCGCCGCGTGCTGAGCGGCGGCAGCTGACCATCATGTTCGTTGATCTCGTCAGCTCGACTGAGCTGTCGCAGCGGCTCGACCCAGAGGACATGCGCGAAGTCATCTTCGGCTATCAGAGGGCGGTGTCGCGCGAGATCGCGCGCTACGACGGCAGGGTCGCCAAGCTGATGGGCGACGGCGTGCTCGCGTATTTCGGCTGGCCGCGTGCGCACGAGGACGACGCGGAGCGAGCTGTTCGCGCCGGGCTCGCCGCGGCTTCCGCCACGGCTGGCCTGACTGCGGCCGACGGCAAGGCACTTTCAGCGCGCGTCGGAATAGCTACAGGGTTGGTAGTCGTCGGCGACCTGATCGGCGAAGGCACTGCACAAGAGGAGGCGGTCTTAGGAGACACGCCCAACCTTGCGGCGCGGCTGCAGGCGCTCGCTGAGCCAGGCTCTGTGGTGGTCGCCGAGGCCACGCAGCGGCTGGTCGACGGCTTGTTCGTGGCAGCCGATTTGGGAAACCGCCAACTCAAAGGATTCGCCACCTCCGTGCGCTCCTGGCGTATAATCGGCGAGGCGGCCGCCGAGAGCCGTTTCGCAGCGCGGCACAGTGTGCTTATGCCGCTGGTCGGGCGGGAAGCAGAATTGGCCTTCCTGCTCAAGCTCTGGCATCGCGCAACGTCGGGAGAGGGACAGGCCGTGCTGCTCTCCGGCGAGGCGGGAATCGGCAAGTCGCGTCTGATCGTAGCACTTGCAGAGCAGCTCGGACCCGAGCCGCATGCCGAGCTGCGCTTTTTCTGCTCGCCCTATCACGTCAATAGCGCGCTCCATCCTCTCATCGCGCAGCTCGAAAGGGCTGCGGGATTTGTCAGCGATGACAGCGCAGACAGAAGGCTTGACAAGCTCAAGACGCTACTCGGCAGGGTCGGTACGAACGTCGAGGAGACGCTGCCGCTGCTGGCGGCGCTGCTATCGATCGATGCGCCAGGGCGGTATTTGCCGTTGAAACTGCCGGCACCAACAATGAGGGCACGCACCCTCGCTGCGTTGGTGCGGCTAGTCGAGACTGCGGCAGTGAGCAGTCCGGTCCTTGTACTCATCGAGGATGCCCACTGGATCGATCCGACGACGGCAGAGTGGTTGGGAATGTTGATCGAGCACCTCGCGGAATTGCCGGCTCTGCTTATTGTCACGGCGCGGCCGGAGTTTGCTCCGCGCTTGGAGGCTCTTTCGCACGTTACCGTGCTGCCGCTCAGACGGTTGGAAGAGGACCAGAGCGCGGCGATCGTTGAGCGAGTGGCGGGTGGGAAGAAGCTCCCGTCGGAGATTGCGGACCGAATCTTGGCCAATACCGAAGGCGTGCCGCTGTTTGTCGAGGAACTGACGAGGACAGTCGTCGATTCCGGCCTGCTGGTCGAGGCCGGCGACCGGTATGTGTTGAATGGGCCGCTGCCTTCTCTTGCGATCCCCTCGACGCTGCAAGATTCGTTGATGGCGCGGCTCGACCGGCTGGCGGCGGTGAAGGAGACGGCTCAGATCAGCGCCTGCATCGGCCGCGTCTTCAACCATCGGCTCCTAGTCGCCATTAGCGATGTAAGCCAAGATCAGCTCAACGACGCGCTGCAGCAGCTTGAACAGGCTGAGCTCGTGTTTCGCAGCGGCCCAGCACCGGAGGCGACCTATACGTTCAAGCACGCGCTGGTGCGCGACACCGCCTACCACAGCCTGCTGAAGAGCCGGCGCCAGCACATACACGGTAGGATCGCGGCGGCCCTAGAAGCCGAGTTCGCCGATATCGCCGAGACCGAGCCGGAGACTGTGGCGCAGCACTACACACTCGCAGGCCGGGCTTCGCAGGCCGTGCCGTGGTGGTTAAAGTCCGGGCAACGGGCGCTGAGGAGTTTCTCCCACCACGAGGCCGCGGCCCATTTCGCAAAAGGGCTTGAGCTGGTTGCTTCCCTGCCTGCTTCCGAGGACCGTTTGAGGCAGCAGCTTTCACTGCAAACCGCCATGGGCTCGGCCCTGATCCCCGCCAAAGGTTGGGGCGATCCGGAGGTTCTGAACGCGTTTTCGCGTGCCCGAACGCTTGCTGAGAGACTTGGAGATAAGGCTCAGCTGTTCGCCGCCCTCCGAGGCGAAAGCTCGTGCCGTACCATTTCGGGTGATCTGCGAGCTGCCGAGACACTAGAGCACGTCCGTTGAAGACGGAGTCGGGCTGAGGATTCCCTTCTTGTGAGTTCGG
>NZ_NWTH01000016.1:0-154366 GCF_002531555.1 Sinorhizobium sp. BJ1 | reverse complement strand
CCGAACTCACAAGAAGGGAATCCTCAGCCCGACTCCGTCTTCAACGGACGTGCTCTAGTGTTTGTTCAGAGACCGTTGCCCAGGCGAGTGTCGCTCGCAAAGTCCGAAAAGTCGAGCCGCCCTACGCAGGTTGTCCGTGCCGCACTATGAGGGTAGCCATCCCTCTCCCATCACGCCCCCTTGACAAAGAAAATCACACGAACCCCTGATTCGCCAGGGGTTCAATCCTTGCGTGTTGCTGGCAATGTATTGACCGCAAGACTGTCCTAACATTCGATGGCAGAGGGGATCGGCGTGCGTCCATTGCGAGCGTCCAGCAGCACAGCTTTGTTGCCGGAAGACCTCGACGCGCTTCAGCGCGTCTACGACCGGTTGTGTGACGAATATCGGTGGTCGCGCAATAGCGCACAGGCGCAGCGATATGGCCGAATGCTGATCGAAGAGTACCAGGCCGGCACTAGGGACGAGCTCGTGCTCCTGATCGCCGGACGCTCGTTCATCGAAAATTCCCTCGCACAAAGGAGGCCGGCATGACGCAGCAGGTTTCGATCGACAGCGAGGATCTCGCCGAGAAGCGGCGCGTCATCGACGCCATGAAGGATGCCTTCGCAAGCGCGATCGAAGCGCGCCAGGCGGAACTGCGCGCCCGGGACATGCCTGGGCACCGGGCGGGTTGGATAGGCATGCTTGCGCGAAAACAGCGCTGAGACACATCCATTCTCGACGTGAATCCGCAGCACATCGCTTCCCACATTCGCCATACACGCGAATGCCGAGGCTTGCCTTTTCATTCACGGAAACAAGCCGTGCGCGGTCGTCTCAGTGATAAAAGAAACAATCGCAATCGGCCTTCTGGGCGTCTTCGCCGCGCCAGACCCGGACTGCCAGTTTCGACGACTCGCCGTCGTCTTCGAGCCGTAACCCGAGCAGCGATACTGCAGCCGCCTTCGGATTGGGTGCATCGACTTCAATGACCGATCCGACCTGGTGTACGCCCTCCCGAGCGGTCCAGGTGAAGATCTGAACGCTGTAGTGCATAGATATCCTCCGTCGCGCTGTCGCTTGCGTCCGTGGACGGCCTGGCTTTTAGGGGCGAAACATAGGTCCGCAGGCAAATGCCCCTACGACACTCTCAGCCATCCTCGACGGTTGCTTCAGGTCGATCTCCTCCATCGGCGTGTTCGAAATGCCAGTTTCCCTGCTCATCCTGGAAGCTGATTTCCTCATCGTCGCCGCCGACTTGCTGTTCCGCCGCCGCAGTTTTCGCGGCCGCCAGCGCCATCTCGCGACTGGGAAAGGACTCTGAATACGCGTCGGCGGCCTTATAGGCCCAGCCTCCGTCGTGTTGAACGATCGAATAAGTGATCCGCGCCATTCTTCACTCCCGTGGATTTCCAGGGACATCCTGCCCCCGGTTTGGCCGTTGCGGCACGGCCGTTCTGCTCCTCCTTGCCTGTGGCATGTCCACCCGGACGGCGCGATGTTAACACAAATTGGCTATAGTTGTGCCATTTTTGAAGAGCGCTCCGCGGCGTTCGCCTATAGCCAAGATTACCGAACAATTTCAATTCTAAAGGCGGCTCCAAAGTGGGGCCGCAATCGCAGGGGACTAGCTCATTTGATCAGTCCGCCAGCTTGGCGGCTATCCGCGCGACGTGGGCGCCCTGAAAGTGTCGAGTTCCACCTCGGACGACTGGCGCGAGCCCTCGCCGCCGGTGATCGTCGACAAGTCATACGGGCATCCCGTTTAATGTGGTGATGCCCATTTATCCCTGGATCCTGTTGGCTCCAGAGGTCACTTCACTGCGACGACGACCTTCCCTTTGGCACGAGCCGTTTCGACATATTGGCAATTCCGCTTGATCGCCGCGGCCGGCAGGTTCTATCAAACGGATGTATTGCCAGAACGAGACCGGTCGACAGACCTTTCAGTCTTGTTCAACAGTAAGCAGATCGCGTTGAACGATCCGAACCATTCCGGAGCGCAAATGAACAGTGCCAGTATCGTCACCGCTGCCATGCTCGCCATCGGCGACGAGCTTCTCTCCGGCCGGACCAAGGACAAGAACATCGGCCACCTGGCCGACGTGCTGACCATGGTCGGCATCGATCTGCGCGAGGTACGGATCGTTGCCGACGATGAAGAGGCAATCGTCGAGGCCGTCAATGCACTGCGCGGACGCTACGACCATGTCTTCACCTCCGGCGGCATCGGCCCGACGCATGACGACATCACCGCCGACGCGATATCGAAGGCGTTCGGGGTCGAATGCGTCCACGATCCGAAGGCGATGGAACTGCTCGGCGCAATGTATGAGCGGCGCGGCATGGAGTTCACCGAGGCCCGCAAGCGGATGGCGCGCATGCCGCTCGGGGCGGATCACATCGCCAATCCGGTATCGACCGCACCCGGCTTCAAGATCGGCAATGTCTATGTCATGGCGGGCGTGCCGCAAGTGTTCCAGGCGATGCTCGACGGCCTATTGCCCAGCCTTCAGGCGGGGACGCCGATCCTGTCGCGAACGGTCCGCTCGCCCTTTGGCGAAGGTGATATCGGCACGCCCTTGACCGACGTGCAAAAGCGCCATCCCGAAACGAGCATCGGCTCCTATCCGAAATTCGATGGCAAGAGCTTCTCGACCGATATCGTGATCCGCGGGCGCGAGGAATCGGCGCTTGCCGCGGCCGAGACCGAGGTGGTGGCGATGATCGAGGCGATCTCACGCTTACGCCAGGGCCGCTAATGCATGTCGCCCAAAAGTGTGCAGCGGTTTTGGGATGACGACATGCATAAAACCAAGGCCTAAGTGCGCCGTGTGAACAGGTTTGAATGCAACTCGCTTTCGGACTCGGTCCGCACGCAGTTTGACGGCAGCGGGCTCAACCTCATCTGCAGTACGGGCAACCAGACTTGATCAGACATCGGCAGGTCCTCCTGCCGCATTAGAACCACGATGAACTGACCGCGAGGACTATCTCGAGCATGGGGAGTCGGAATCTCGTTTAGCCAGTCGTCTTCAAGACAGACAAGCTATGGAGAACAACAATGACTATTACTATTACCGCCTTCGAACGGTCGCCCGATGGCGGCAAGGGTCTGGCGCGTGACATGCGCGTTCGCTGGGCGCTCGAAGAAGTGGGCCAGTCTTACGCGGTTCGTCTTCTTTCGTTCAAAGCGATGAAGGAACCCGCGCATCTCGCGCTTCAACCTTTCGGGCAGATTCCGACCTATGAAGAAGGCGATCTCGCCCTGTTCGAGTCGGGGGCGATCGTGTTCCATATCGCGGAGCGCCATGCGGGCCTGCTGCCCGAGGATGCGAATGCTCGGGCGCGCGCGATCACATGGATGTTTGCCGCGCTCAACACAGTGGAGCCGCCGATCTTCGACCGGGCCCTCGCCAAGATCCTCGAGCGCGACGAGCCTTGGTACGAGCAGCGCCTGCGCTCTCTCGAGGACAGCATCCGGAAACGGCTGGGTGGCCTTTCCAGTCGCCTTGGCGATGCCGAATGGCTCGATGGTGCGTTCAGCGCCGGTGACCTGCTGATGGTGACGGTGCTGCGCAGGTTGAAAGGATCGGGGATACTGGAGGAATATCCGAACCTCTCCGCCTATGTCGCCCGTGGCGAAGCGCGGCCCGCATACAAGCGTGCTTTCGACGCCCAGTTGGCGGTTTTCGCCGCCGCATCGACCGACGGACAAAGGCCGCTCTAGGCTCGAACCTGTCACGCGACTCCTTCGCTCAGTTTATGGGTCCTGACTCTAAGGCGCGTCGCACTCAAACGTATTCATGCGGCGCGCTTTAGGTTCTTGTCTATGCATGTCGTCATCCCAGACCGCTGCACACTTTTGGGCAACATGCATTAGGCAAGCCCTTGCGCTGCAGGCTTCCTTGCCAGTATTGCATTCGCCAACACGGAAGCGCCGAGGGTCACTCCCAATCAGCCGGAGCGCTTCTATTCGACCAGTTATCGGAGCGCGTCACATGTCTCTTCCCGAAAAAGCCTTCCCCGTATCCTGGGACCAATTCCACCGCGACGCGCGTGCACTCGCCTGGCGGCTGGCCGACAACGGACAGGAATGGCGCGCAATGGTGTGCATCACCCGGGGCGGCCTAGTGCCGGCGGCAATCATCAGCCGGGAACTCAACATCCGCATGATCGAAACCGTCTGCATCGCCTCCTATCACGACTACGACACGCAGGGGCAGATGAAGCTGCTAAAGGGCATCTCGCCAGAGATCGCCAGAGACGGCGGCGAAGGTGTGCTGATCGTCGACGACCTGACCGACACGGGCAAGACGGCCGCCGAAGTCCGTGCCATGCTACCCAAGGCGCATTTCGCCGCGGTATACTCTAAGCCGAAGGGCCGCCCGATGGTCGACACCTTCGTCACCGAAGTGAGCCAGGATACCTGGATCTATTTCCCCTGGGACATGGGCTTCACCTATCAGGAGCCGATCGCCAAGGGAACGCGCGGCTAGTCTAACGCTATTGCCGCTTCAAGGGAGCGGCGGAATATTTTCGACGAGCGTTTCGGCCGTCGCGGTACGGCCGGCGCGGACGCCCGCCTCGCCGTGGCGCCAGACCGCAGCGGCGGCCGCTTCGAAGGCGGGCAAGCCTTGCGCCAGATGGGCGCCGATGATCCCGGCCAGCACATCGCCCGATCCAGCAGTGGCAAGCCAGGCCGGCGCATTCCTGTTCACAACGGCACGGCCGGAAGGCGCAGCCACCACCGTATCCGGCCCCTTGTAGACGATCACCGCATGGCTGAGCCTTGCCGCCGCCTGCGCCTTCTCGATCTTGGAGAACGAGGTATCGGCGGCGATCTCAGGGAAAAGCCGCGCAAACTCGCCTTCGTGCGGCGTCATCACGACTTGGCCACTGCTTTTCACGATCTTTTCAAACAGCTCTTCCCTGCCCTGCTGAAAGGAACTCATCCCGTCCGCATCGAGAACCAGGGCCCGATCACACAGCATCAGGACGAAGTCCCTCGCCTTCTTGCCGACGCCGAAACCCGGACCAAGCACGAATGTATTCAGCCGCTTGTCCTGCAGCCACCCGGCGAGATCGGCGGCAGTGCCGATTTCCTTGAGCATGACGGCCGTCAGGTGCGAAGCGTTGACGGCGACCGCTTCCGGTGGGGAGCCGAGTGTCACCAGCCCTGCCCCTGCGACCAGACCGGCCGCCGCAGAAAGCCGCGCCGCGCCGGTAAACGTCGGACCTCCCGAAAGGACGGCAAGGTGGCCGCGCTTGTATTTATGAGTGCCAGCCTCGAGACCGTCGGCATATTGCCTCCAGACGGCCGGCGTATTGATCCGCAGTTCGCCTGCCCTCGCGGCCACAAGCCGAGCGGGAATGCCGATATCGAAAACCTCGAGCGTGCCGCGCAACGCACGCCCCGGCATCAGGACATGCCCCGGCTTTGCCGCCATGAAAGTGACCGTATGCGCGGCGGTGAAACTGGCGCCGCGCACCTCGCCGGTGCGCCCATCGATGCCGGAAGGCAGATCAACCGCCAGAACTGGGATCCCACTCGCATCGACCCGCTTGATGAGCTTTTGCGCCGCATCCGGCAGGTCGCGCGCGAGACCTGCCCCGAACAGCGCATCGACGACAATGTCGCCAGATGTGGGTTCATATGCCTCGAGGTCCATGATCCCGAGCCGGCAGGCGCTGCGGGCCGTGGCCGCGTCACCCCGCAACTTGTCGGGGTCTCCCAGCGCGTACAAGACAACCTGCGCGCCGCTCTCGGCCAGAGCTTCTGCCGCGACATAGCCGTCGCCGCCATTGTTGCCCGGGCCGCAGAGCACGACAAAGCGAGAGGCAGCCGGAAACAGCCGGAGGGCGGCAGCCGAGACCGCCATCCCCGCCGAGCGCATTAGCGAAAAGCTGTCGATGCCGGAATCGGCTGCGCCCCTGTCGATCTCCGCCATTTCGGTCGGCGTCACCAGCATGTTTTCAAGCGCGTCGAGCATGGGCCTGATCTAAGCCCGCCCGGGCCCGCTAGACAAGAGCGCGCGGGAACAATGCATAACGATCATTTTTTAATCATTTGCCTATGAATGGCGCTCAAATAACGGGCTTTGCGCATGAAACTGCGGCGATCGCTTGGGGATAATGCGTTCCAGTGGGTGAATCTTCATAAAAAATAGGCAGAACATGCAGAACCGGGAGCCGGTGCCGGGCGGACTCGACTTGAGCGGGTGAAAATTCCCCCTCCTCGCATCATGCCTCTATAAAATTGGCACACTACATGCATACTGGAAGGCGAGCGGGTGAGACCCGGCTTTACAGGGAGAAGCGGAGAGAAATTTTCTCATGAAAAAGATCGAAGCGATCATAAAGCCCTTCAAGCTCGACGAAGTGAAGGAAGCCCTTCAGGAAGTCGGTTTGCAAGGCATTACCGTCACGGAAGCCAAGGGCTTCGGACGGCAAAAGGGACACACGGAGCTCTACCGGGGCGCCGAATACGTCGTCGATTTTCTGCCAAAGGTGAAGGTCGAAGTCGTGTTGGCGGACGAGAATGCGGAAGCCGTAATCGAGGCCATCCGCAATGCCGCCCAGACCGGCCGCATCGGCGATGGAAAAATTTTCGTGTCCAATGTGGAGGAAGTGATCCGAATCCGCACCGGCGAAACCGGCCTCGACGCCATCTGATTGACTGTCCGTCCGATACCTCCATCCCATCCTGAGGGCCGCTCGGCCCCGATTTTCCAACTGCGTCATCTCACACGGGGATTTGCAAACCATGACGACTGCCAGTGAAATTCTGAAGCAGATCAAGGACAACGACATCAAGTTCGTCGATCTGCGCTTTACCGACCCGAAGGGCAAACTGCAGCACGTGACGATGGACATTGCTGTGGTCGACGAGGACATGTTCGCCGACGGCGTCATGTTCGACGGTTCTTCGATTGCCGGCTGGAAGGCGATCAACGAGTCCGACATGGTGCTGATGCCCGATCCGGAAACGGCCCATATGGATCCGTTCTTCGCGCAATCCACCATGGTCATCGTCTGCGATATTCTCGATCCGGTTTCCGGCGAGGCCTACAACCGCGATCCGCGCGGCACGGCGAAGAAGGCCGAGGCCTACCTCAAGGCCTCCGGCATTGGCGACACCGTCTTCGTCGGCCCCGAGGCTGAATTCTTCGTCTTCGACGACGTCAAATACAAGGCCGACCCGTACAACACCGGCTTCAAGCTCGACAGCGCCGAACTGCCCTCCAACGACGATACGGACTACGAGACCGGCAACCTCGGTCATCGTCCGCGCATCAAGGGCGGCTACTTCCCGGTTCCGCCGGTCGACAGCTGCCAGGACATGCGTTCCGAAATGCTGACGGTGCTTGCCGAAATGGGCGTCACGGTCGAGAAGCATCACCACGAAGTGGCCGCCGCCCAGCACGAGCTTGGCGTCAAGTTCGACGCGCTCGTTCGCAACGCCGACAAGATGCAGATCTACAAGTATGTCGTGCATCAGGTTGCCAATGCCTACGGCAAAACCGCGACCTTCATGCCGAAGCCGGTTTTCGGCGACAACGGCTCGGGCATGCATGTGCACCTGTCGATCTGGAAGGACGGCAAGCCGACTTTCGCCGGTGACGAATACGCCGGCCTCTCAGAAACCTGCCTCTTTTTCATCGGCGGCATCATCAAGCACGCCAAGGCGTTGAACGCGTTCACCAACCCGTCGACGAACTCCTACAAGCGTCTCGTCCCCGGCTACGAGGCACCGGTTCTGCTTGCCTATTCGGCCCGTAACCGCTCGGCCTCCTGCCGCATTCCGTTCGGCAGCAACCCCAAGGCGAAGCGCGTCGAAGTCCGCTTCCCGGATCCGGCCGCCAACCCCTATCTCGCCTTCGCCGCCATGCTGATGGCCGGCCTCGATGGCATCAAGAACAAGCTGCATCCCGGCAAGGCGATGGACAAGGATCTCTACGACCTGCCGCCGAAAGAACTGAAGAAGATCCCGACGGTTTGCGGCAGCTTGCGCGAGGCCCTCGAAAGCCTCGACAGGGACCGCAAGTTCCTGACCGCCGGCGGCGTCTTCGACGACGACCAGATCGACTCGTTCATCGAGCTCAAGATGCAGGAAGTCATGCGCTTCGAGATGACCCCGCATCCGGTCGAGTACGACATGTACTATTCCGTCTGATGGCGAGGCCACCGGTCCGTCAGACAAGGCTGGTCCATTCGAGATGAGAGCGAAAGGCGGGCTTCGATCGAAGCCCGCCTTTTCTCAAATGCGACAGCAGGAAGGCTTTTTCGGCAGGATCGGGCACCTATTGATGTTCCACATGCGACAACCCAAATATTGGTCTGAAAGGATGTGTTGCGTCATGAAACAAAGAAACGCGAAATTCGAAATCGGGCAGATCGTTCGCCACCGGTTCTTTCCGTTTCGCGGCGTCATCTTCGACGTCGATCCGGAATATGCGAACACCGAAGAATGGTGGAACTCAATTCCCCAGGAAATCCGGCCGAGCAAGGACCAGCCCTTCTATCATCTGTTCGCCGAGAACGACGAAAGCGAATATGTCGCCTATGTCTCGGAACAGAACCTCGTCTCTGACGAGAGCGACCAACCGATCCGCCACGCGCAGGTGGACGCCTTGTTCGAGAAGGCGGATGTGGGGCATTACAAGCCGAGGGCCGATTATCGCCACTAGACGATTGCGGCTTCGGTTCCGTGCCGAGCTGAAGTCAGACCGGCCCATGGATGCGCAAGGTGCGGACGGAGAACCGTTCGCACCTTTTCTTAACTGCCTCCGATTCCCATAAAAAACGCCCGGCGAACTACCGGGCGCATTTCGTCTCGGAAGCGCAAGAGTTACTGCTGCTTGGCAGCCTTCTGGGCCTCTTCCAGCTTCTTGCGCGCATCTTCCGCCTTCTTCTGCATTTCTTCCTGCAGCAGGCGCTGGCGCTCTTCAAGCTGCGACTGTTCGATCGGCTCGCCGTCGAAAATGCCGGTAAAGCCTTCCAGCGTCATCTTGATCGGGTTGGGAGCACGCTGAAAATTGACCGACGTGAAGACGACTTCATTGCCCTTCTTCAGGTTGGCGATGAGTGCGTCGGAGAGAGGCGCCTCGGCAACGCACTTGTCGGGCATGCAGATGGCGTAGTCGAGCTTGACGCCCTTGCCGCCATCGATCTGCATCTGAACGCCCGGTGGGATCATGCGCGCGGAAGGTACGGAAACCTGCACAACCTTGCGGTTGACCTTGCCGGAGACGGTGATAAGGCCGACGGCGGTGATAAGCTGACCATTATTAGCGGTGAGCAGGTTCTGAACGATGCAGACGTCGTTATCCTCCTGCTTCGTGCAAACCTTGAACCAACCCTGCGGGGGCTTGCCCTGCTGCGCAGAGGCGATACCCGGCGCGCCGGCTGCTGCTACGGAGAGCGCCAGCGCTGCCATTCCCGCACGTTTGGTGAAGTTCGACTTGAAGATCATTGTGATTCCGTCTCCTGAAAACCGGCCACGGAACAGTTCGTTCCGCTGGTGAGTATCGTCAGCCGCCGTTGTCCTGTTGGCCAATTGAGGCTTTTGAATGGCCCCGATTCCGGAAACACCTGTTACATTGGCTCGTGCCGTTTATCCAGTGTTTCCTTGCATTTTTTGTACTCGGCGACAGCGGATATTGCGCACGAGACGCGAGGAGGACACCGCGGCCCTGTATAGGGGTCTTCCCGGCTGCCTTGTTGGAAATATCCCCGCGCATTGGTAACGTGCCGGGAATCGGACCGTCCAATCCTACGGGAGGTGAAGTTGCGCGCAGTTCTTTCCGGCCTGGTCATGCTTCTGGCGACCAGCATATCGGCCAATGAAGCCGCCGCCGCCCCAGTGCACGCCATCTCCATGCACGGCGAGCCGGCCCTGCCGGCCGATTTCAAGCACTTCCCTTACGTCAAACCGGACGTCAAGAAGGGCGGAAAGATCTCCTATGGAGTGGTTGGCACATTCGACAGCCTCAACCCCTTCATCCTTAAGAGCATGCGTACGACCGCGCGGGGAATGTGGGACCCGGGTTTCGGTAACCTCGTCTACGAATCGCTGATGCAGCGCTCCCAGGACGAGCCTTTCACCATGTACGGACTGCTTGCGGAATCGGTCGAGTGGGACGACGACCGCACCTTCATCCAGTTCAACCTCAATCCCAAGGCGCGCTGGGCCGACGGTCAGCCCGTGACCGTCGAGGACGTGATCTTCACCTTCGAATTGCTGCGCGACAAGGGACGTGCGCCGTTCAGCAACCGTTTGTCGAAGGTCGCCAAGATGGAGAAGACCGGCGATCGCAGCGTTCGCTTCACTTTGAAGGAAGATGCCGACCGCGAGTTCCCGCTATTGCTGGCGCTTTCGCCGGTGCTGCCGAAGCACGCCATCAACGTCGAAGGCTTCGACAGGACCACGCTCGAGCCGCCGCTCGGCTCCGGCCCCTATCGCGTCGCCGAGGTGAGGCCGGGCGAGCGGATCGTCTATCGCCGCAATGCCGACTATTGGGGCAAGGACCTGCCGTCGAAAGTCGGCGTCGACAATTACGACGAGATTTCCGTCGAGTATTTCCTCCAGGAGAACACCCTTTTCGAAGCCTTCAAAAAGGGCGAGGTCGATGTCTATCCGGAAGGCAGCGCCACCAAATGGGCGCGCGCCTATGATTTTCCCGCGGTTCGCTCCGGCGACGTCATCAAGGAGAGCTTCAAGCCGAAAACGCCGTCCGGGATGCTCGGCTTCGTCTTCAACACCCGCAGGCCGATGTTCAACAACGTCAAGCTTCGCCAGGGCCTCGCCCTCGTCTTTGACTTCGAATGGGTCAACAAGAACCTGTTCGACGGTGCCTATGCGCGAACTCAGAGCTATTGGCAGAACTCGTCGCTCTCCTTCCTGGGCGCCGCCGCCGACGACCGTGAGCTCGGTCTGCTGGGAGACGTGAGAGAGAAAATCAACCCCGCCATCCTCGACGGAACCTATCGGCTGCCGGTCACCGACGGCTCCGGCCGCGACCGCAACGTGTTGCGCGAGGCGGTGACGCTACTTCGCGAGGCCGGCTATTCGATCAAGGACGGCAAGATGGTCGATGACAAGGGCACGCCGCTTGCCTTCGAGATCATGAGCCAGAACGCCGGCCAGGAGAAGATCGCGCTTGCCTATCAGCGCTTCCTCGCGCCGCTCGGCATCGTCGCAACCGTCCGAACGGTCGACGATTCTCAATACCAGCTGCGCAGCCAATCCTTCGATTACGACGTGATTATAAAGTCCTATCCTTCCTCGCTGTCGCCGGGCGTGGAGCAGGTCGGCCGCTGGGGCTCGCAGGCGCGGGACAGACAGGGCAGCGAGAACTTCGCCGGCGTTGCCGACAAGGACGTCGACAAGCTGATCAACAACATCCTGCAGGCGCGCACCCCCGAAGATTTCACCGCTGCCGTGCGCGCCCACGATCGGCTGCTGGTCAATAACGCCTATGTCGTGCCGCTCTACCATCTGGATGCGCAATGGATTGCCCGCTGGAAGCATATCGGGCGCCCATCGGCCGTGCCGCTCTACGGCTACCAACTACCGACCTGGTGGGATGAGCGCGCACAGCAGGTGCCATAGTTCCCTTTTGGTAACGCATTGAAAGAAGCGGCTGGTCGGCCTATGTCGCTGCTTTAGAAAAACAGAAAAAGGCCGACGCCATGGAAACCGTCAATATCGATATCGTCTCGGACGTCGTCTGCCCGTGGTGCTATCTCGGCAAGAGCCGTCTCGACCAAGCGATCGCCAATGTCGCGGGCGAAGTTGATGTCGCGATCCAGTGGCGTCCCTATCAACTTAATCCCGATCTGCCGCCGGAAGGCGTCGACCACAAACGCCATCTTGCGGCAAAGCTCGGCGGTCAAGAGGCCGTCGACCGGGCGCACAAGATGCTGGAAGACCTCGGTCGGGAAGCTGGCATCGCCTTCGATTTCGATGCCGTGAAAATCAGCCCGAACACGCTCGATGCACATCGCCTTATCCGCTGGGCATCGACCAGCGGCGCAGATGCCCAGGCCGAGACCGTACGGCTGCTTTTCAAGGCGAATTTCGAGGAGGGCAAGAATGTCGGCGATCACGCCGTTCTGCTCGACATCGCCGAACAGGCGGGCCTCGACCGACCCGTCATCGCTGCGCTTTTCACCTCGGATGCGGACAAGGACGCCGTCACGCAGGAAATCGAAATGGCCCGGGAGATCGGCGTGACCGGCGTTCCCTGCTTCATCATCGAACAGCAATATGCGGTGATGGGAGCGCAATCCGTCGAAGTGCTGACGAATGCACTTCGCGAAATCGCACAGATGAAGACGGCCAGCCCAGCCCACTGATCCGCTCAATCGATTTTGGGTCGTGGCGCCGGCATCCCGGCGCCACGTTTCAAGCTGCCTTCGCGAGTGTCGCAAGCTGGGTCATCACCATGGCCGCGCCGGCGAGGCGCTTGTCCGGCGTGACGAGTTCGCGCTGGAAGAAGATGCTCTGGTCGAGCCTAATCTTGGCGAGCGTCCCCTGTTTGGCGATGTGGCCGACGAGGGCAGCCGGATTGGGAAACTCCTTGTTGCGGAACTGGACGACGACGCCCTTCGGCCCGGCATCCAGCTTCTCGACATTGGCCGTGCGGCAAAGCGCCTTGATGTAGACGATCTTCAAGAGATGCTGGACTTCGATCGGCAGCGGGCCGAAACGGTCGATCAGTTCGGCGCCGAAGCCGTCGATTTCCTTGAGGTCGGTCAGCTCACCGAGGCGACGATAAAGCCCGAGCCTCAAGTTGAGATCCGGCACATAGACTTCCGGTATCATCACCGGCGTGCCGACCGATATCTGCGGCGACCAGCCGGAATCGTGGATTTCCTCTTCACCCTTGAGCTCGGCGACCGCCTCTTCCAGCATCTGCTGGTAGAGCTCGAAGCCGACCTCCTTGATGTGTCCGGATTGCTCCTCGCCGAGCAGGTTGCCGGCGCCGCGAATGTCGAGGTCGTGGCTGGCGAGCTGGAAGCCGGCACCGAGCGTGTCGAGCGACTGCAGCACCTTGAGGCGCCGCTCCGCCGGGCCCGTCAGCGTCTTGTTGACCGGAAGGGTGAAGAGCGCGAAGGCGCGCACCTTGGAGCGGCCGACCCGACCGCGAAGCTGGTAGAGCTGGGCGAGACCGAACATATCGGCGCGGTGCACGATCAGCGTGTTGGCGGTCGGCACGTCGAGACCCGACTCGACGATCGTCGTCGACAGAAGCACGTCATAACGGCCCTCATAGAAGGCGTTCATGATGTCTTCGAGCTCGGTTGCCGGCATCTGGCCGTGCGCCACGGCGACCTTCAGCTCCGGCACGTCGGATTTCAGAAAATCGTGGATCTCGGACAGGTCGCTGAGCCGCGGGCAGACGTAAAAGCTCTGGCCGCCGCGATAGTGCTCGCGCATCAGTGTCTCGCGGATGACCAGAGCGTCGAAGGGCGAGATGAAGGTGCGCACCGCCATGCGGTCGGCCGGCGGCGTAGTGATCAGCGACAATTCGCGAACGCCGGTGAGCGCAAGCTGCAGGGTGCGCGGAATGGGGGTCGCCGAGAGCGTCAGGACATGAACGTCGGTCTTCAGCTCCTTCAAGCGCTCCTTGTGCTTGACGCCGAAGTGTTGCTCCTCGTCGATGATCAGCAGGCCCAGATTGGCGAAGTTGATCGAGGAACCGAGAAGCGCATGGGTGCCGACGACGATATCCGTCTTGCCTTCGGCGACTTCCTTCTTCGTCAGCGCCAGATCCTTCGAGCCGACGAGGCGGGAGGCTTGCTGGATGCGGATCGGCAGCCCGCGGAAGCGGTCCGAAAACGTCTTGAAATGCTGACGCGACAACAAGGTCGTCGGCACGACCACGGCGACCTGCACGCCGTTCATCGCCGCGATGAAGGCCGCGCGCAGCGCCACCTCGGTCTTGCCGAAGCCAACGTCGCCGCAGACGAGGCGATCCATCGGCCTGCCGCCGCCGAGATCGTCCCGGACCGCCTCGATCGAGTTCAACTGATCCTCGGTCTCGTCATAGGGGAAGCGCGCGGCGAATTCGTCATAGACGCCGTCGTGCGCGACAAGGACCGGCGCGTGCCGTGTGTGCCGCTCGGCGGCAATGCGAATGAGGCCGCCCGCCATGTCGAGCAGCCGCTTCTTGAGCTTCGCCTTGCGCGCCTGCCAGGCGACGCCGCCGAGCTTGTCGAGGATCGCATCAGTCCCCTCCGACCCGTAGCGCGACAGAAGCTCAATGTTTTCCACCGGCAGAAAGAGCTTCGCCTCATCGGCGTAGACGAGCTCCAGGCAATCATGCGGCGCGCCGGCGGCCTCGATCGTGCGCAGGCCGACGAAGCGGCCGATGCCGTGTTCGGCATGGACGACGTAGCTGCCCTCATCGAGGCCCGTCACCTCGGCGATGAAATCGGCGCCGCGCTTGCGGCGCTTCGAGCGGCGCACCATACGGTCGCCGAGGATATCCTGCTCGCCGATGACCACCAGATCGCCGGCCTCGAAGCCTGATTCGAGGCTGAGAACCGCGGAAGCTGCCTCGCCCGGCTTCAGCGAGCGCAGATCGGCGAGAGCCTTCACCGGACGGATGTTGGCCAGGCCGTGCTCGGCGAGCACCTGAAGCAGGCGGTCGAGCGAACCCTCCGTCCAGCCGGAAATGACGACCTTCGCGCCCTTCGCCCGCCTCTCGGCTATGTGTTTCACGGCCTGATCGAAGACATTGGCGCGTGTGCCGTCGTTCTCGCTCTCGGCTTCGCCGGCGGTCTTCGCCCAGCGGACGCCCTGCCGAGCTTCGATGGTCAGGACCTGACGGGCCTCGCCCTCATGTTCGGAAAACGGCGACAGACGCACGGCGTTGCGCTCGGTCAGCGCGGCGCCAAAGCTTTTCGCACCGAGATAGAGCAGCTCCGGCGGCACGGGCTTGTAGGGCGTGCCCTGGGATATCTGCGACTTGCCGGGTGATGCGGAAGCGTGACGCGCCTCATAGTAGTCGAGAATGAGCTTCGAGCGCTCCGCCGCCGCCTCGCGCGCCAGGTGATCCGTGACGATCCGGAAACTCTCGAGATAGTCGAAGATCGTTTCCAGCCGATCGTAGAAGAGCGGCAGCCAATGCTCCATGCCGGCATAGCGCCGTCCTTCGGAGACCGCCTGATAAAGCGCGTCGTCACGCGTCGCGGCTCCGAAGAGGGAGAGATATTGCGTGCGGAAATGGCTGATTGTCTCGGGCGTCAGCGACACTTCGCTCATCGGATTGAGATCGAGGGAGCGGACCTGCCCGGTCGTGCGCTGGCTGGCCGGATCGAAGGAGCGGATCGTCTCCAGCGTATCGCCGAAGAAATCGAGACGCAGCGGCTCGCCACTTCCCGGCACATAGACATCTAGGATGCCGCCGCGCACGGCAAACTCGCCGACCTCGCGCACGGTGGGCACACGCTCGAAACCGTTGCGCTCCAGCCGGGCGGCGAGATCGTCCATGCGCACTTGATTGCCGGGCCGGGCCGAGAAGGCGAGGCTTTCGATCACGTCCTGAGGCGAGATCTTCTGCAGGGCCGCATTGACGGTCACCAGCACGATCGCCGGGTGCGGCTTGTGCCGATGCGCGATCAGGGCGCTCAGCGCGGCCAGTCTTCGCGCCGACGTATCGGCGCTCGGGGAAACGCGATCGTAGGGCAGACAGTCCCAACCCGGCAAAGTCAGGACCGGAATGTCGGGCGCCACGAAGCCGAGCACCTGCTCGAGATCGCCGATCCGCTGGCCGTCGGAAAGTACATAGGCGACCGGCGCGCCGGCCCGCGCCAGATCGGCGAGGATCAGCGCTTCGGCGCCCGAAGGTACGGGCCCGATCGTCACTTCCCGCGTCGCCGTAAGAATTCTCTTCGCGTCAAGACCAGGGATCATCGTCGAACTCATTCCGCCTCTCGCTGAACGGGGTGGAAATCCGGGCGGTAGGCGGCTATGCGCGCAAACAGGTCCGTCGCGTAGCGCTCCGGCAGCGGCTGTTCCCCGGTGATCCAGCGAACCAGGTCGTTGTCTTCCTCGCCCATGATCGTTTCGAGCTCATCCAATTCCGCATCGGAAAGCGTGGAGAGCTCCGCCTCTGCGAATTGCCCGAGAATCAGGTCCATCTCGCGAATACCGCGATGCCAGGCGCGGAAGAGGATCCGGCGCCGACGCGGATCAAGATCGGCGCTCGTACGCGAAATGCCGGTCATGGAACGTCCTTCCTGCCACCCGCCGCCACGGCGGATCGTGTCCACGGGCTCTATAAACGCTGGAAAGCGGCTTGTCAGCCTTGCCAATGCCGGATTTCTTGTCGCAATTTCATGACCATGCGCCCTGCCCTGCTCGATCCGCTGTTTTCACCGCTCGATAGCCTGCCTGGCATCGGCCCCAGGACCGGCGAGCTTTACGCCCGCCTGCTTGGACGCGAGTCGATCGACGACTGCCGCGTGATCGATCTCCTGTTTCACGCTCCTCATTCGCTGATCGATCGGCGCCGGCAGCCCGGCATCGCCCATGCGCCGCAGGGCTCGATCGTCACCATTACTGGCCGCGTGGATCGGCACCAGCCATCACCGCGCGGCCGACCGAACGTGCCCTATCGCGTCTTCCTACACGACGATACCGGCGAGTTGGCGCTCACCTTCTTCCGGGTCAAGGGAAACTGGCTGGAGAAGGCCCTGCCGATCGACGAGACCGTTATTGTCAGCGGCAAGGTGGACTGGTTCAACGGACGCGCCTCGATGGTGCATCCGGACTATATGGTCCGAGCGGCCGAAGCCGAAAGCCTGCCGCTCGTGGAACCGGTCTACGGGCTGACCGCCGGCCTCTCGCCGCGGCCGCTGCGCAAATCGATCGAAGCGGCGGTGGCGCGGGTTCCCGATCTGCCCGAGTGGATGGACGAGACATTGCTGCGCCAGCAGGGCTTCGAGAGCGCGAAAGACTGTTTTCATCGCCTTCATCATCCGCGCGACGAAACCGATATCGCTCCGCAGGCACCGGCGCGCCGGCGGCTCGCCTATGACGAGTTTCTGGCCGGCCAGCTATCGCTGTCCCTGGTGCGCCAGCGCTTACGCAAAGTTGCCGGAGTCCCGGTTCACGCGACAGGGAAGTTGAGTCGACCGGTCATCGCCGCCCTGCCCTTCTCTCTCACGGCCAGCCAGTCAGGCGCCGTCGGGGACATCCTTGCCGACATGTCCGGCAGCGAGCGCATGCTGCGTCTGTTGCAGGGCGATGTCGGTTCCGGCAAGACCGCCGTTGCGCTGATGGCGATGCTTGCGGCTGTCGAATCCGGCGGCCAAGCCGTGCTGATGGCGCCGACGGAAATTCTCGCACGGCAGCACCATGCGACGCTTGCGAAGATGGCGGCGCCGGCAGGCCTCACGATCGACGTCTTGACCGGCAGGACGAAGGGCAAGGAACGCGACGCAATCGTCGAGCGCATCGCCTCCGGCGAGACCCAGATGGTCATCGGCACGCACGCGCTCTTCCAGGACGCCGTCAGTTACCGGCAACTCGTGCTGGCCGTTGTCGATGAGCAGCATCGCTTCGGCGTTCACCAGCGGCTGCGGCTGACGGCCAAGGGCATTTCCCCGCACATGCTGGTGATGACGGCGACGCCGATCCCGCGCACGCTGGTGCTGGCGGCGTTTGGGGACATGGACGTCTCGAAGCTGACGGAGAAGCCCGCGGGGCGCAAGCCGATCCAAACCGTCACTATCCCGACCGAGCGCACCGACGAAATCGTCGACAGGCTCTATTCGGCACTCAGCCAGGGCAAGAAGGCCTATTGGATCTGCCCGCTGGTCGAGGAATCCGAGGAGACGGATATCATGTCCGCCGACGAGCGGTACCAAAGCCTTGTACAACGCTTCGGCAAGGACGTCGGACTCGTTCATGGCCGCATGGCAGGGCCGGAAAAGGACGCTGTCATGCTCGCCTTCAAGAATGGCGAGATTCGCGTGCTGGTGGCGACGACGGTGGTGGAGGTCGGGGTCGATGTTCCCGATGCGACGATCATGGTGATCGAGCATGCGGAGCGTTTCGGGCTTGCGCAGCTGCACCAGTTGCGCGGCCGCGTCGGGCGCGGCGACGAGGCTTCGACCTGCATCCTGCTTTACAAGGGACCGCTGAGCGATGCGGGACACGCGCGCCTTTCGATCCTGCGCGATACCGAGGACGGCTTCGTGATCGCCGAAGAGGACCTGAAGCTGCGCGGCGAAGGCGAATTGCTCGGAACGCGGCAATCCGGCACGCCCGGATTTCGCATCGCCAGCCTCGAGGCGCATGGGGATCTTCTGGAGATCGCCCGGAAGGACGCCGCCTATCTCATCGAGCGCGACCCGGACCTGACGACGGAGCGCGGACAGGCTTTAAGGACACTGCTCTATCTCCACCGGCGAGACGAAGCGATCCGCTTCCTGCGCGCCGGTTGACATTTGGGATTGGGCGAAGGGGCGTCACGCCCTTTTCTGCTGCGTGATGGTCCGTGGCGGTGCGTTGGCGAGCGGCTTATGGTCTGGCGTGACGAGACCGCCGGAAATCAGGAGCTTGGCCGCATCCTCGGCACTCATCTGCAGCGGGACAATCTTGTCGCGCGGCACGAACAGCAGGAAGCCGGCGGTCGGCAATGGCGTCGGCGGCAGGAACACGGCCACCATATCCATGCCGCGCTCGTCGAACTTGGCAGCGATCTCGCCCTTCACGTCGGTCGCGATGAAGACCAGCGACCAAAGCCCGGGACTGGGATATTCGATCAGCCCGGCCTTCTTGAAGGAGGAGGATTGATCCTGCAGCACCGTCTGAAAAATCTGCTTCAGCGACTTGTAGATCGTCCGCACGAGCGGCATGCGGTCGAGCAGCGACTCGCCGAAATTGATGATCGAGCGGCCAACGAGGTTCGCCGTCAGGAAACCGACGAGGGTGATCACGAGGATGGCGACGAGGAGGCCGAAGCCGGGAATTGCCACCGGCAGGTAGTTATCCGGATTGTAGAAGCTTGGCAGATAGGGCTTCACCCAGCTGTCGGCCCATTCGATGAAAGAGCGAACCAGCCAGACCGTTATTGCCACGGGCGCGCAGATGATCAGGCCCGTGAGGAAGTAGTTGCGTAACCGAGCTGCGATCATGCCGCCTCTGGAACCTTCCGTCATGCTGATGCCACCAAAACCCTCAGACCGGCCCGAATGCCGGATGGTAGCTGACCGTGCCGGAAACCTTCGCCTCGGACAAGGCCAGCGTCATAAAATATTGCGGCGCACAACCCGGAAAGACAAGAGCGGGATCGTTTCGGAAACCAAACCTACCATAGAAAGCCGGATTTCCCGCCAAGACGCAGCCGGAAGCACCGAAATTTCGAAGCATATCCAGCCCTTGTCGGACGAGCGCGCTACCCGTACCACGTCCTTGCCGATCCGGCCGCACGGACAGAGGACCGAGCCCATACCAGCCGGACGCAAAGGGCGTGATCGTCACGGGCGAGAATGCGACGTGGCCGATGACCTCACCACGCTCCTCGGCGACGAGGGACAGCGTCAACGCGCCCTCGGCGCGCAGGCGGTCGATGATCAGCGGCTCGGTCTGATCGCCATAGGGCTGTCCCGCGAAGGCCGCTGCCGTCACGTCGTGGATCGCCGCGTGATCGCGATCGGTTTCCGGTCGGATGATCATTCCACGGTGACCGATTTGGCCAGGTTGCGCGGCTGATCGACGTCCGTCCCCATGAAGACCGCCGTGTGATAGGCGAGCAGTTGGACCGGCAGCGAGAAGATCATCGGCGCGACGATCTCGTCGACATTCGGCAGCACGAGCGTGTGCATCGTGTCGAGCTTCGATGCGGCAGCACCCTTCTCGTCGGTGATCAGGATGATCCGTCCGCCGCGCGCCGCCACCTCCTGCATGTTTGAGACGGTCTTGTCGAAGAAGCGGTCATGCGGCGCAATGACGATGACGGGCATGTTCTCGTCGATCAGCGCGATCGGCCCGTGCTTCAGTTCGCCGGCCGCATAGCCTTCCGCGTGGATGTAGGAAATCTCCTTGAGCTTCAGGGCGCCTTCCATGGCGAGTGGGAAACTCGTGCCACGGCCGAGATAAAGCACGTCACGGCATTTCGACAATTCGCGCGACAGGAATTCGATCTTCGGATGGATGCTGTTGAGCACCTGCCCCATGAGGCGCGGCATTTCCGCAAGGCTTCTCACCAGCGCCTGTTCTTCCTGCTCGCTGACGGTGCCGCGCGCCCTGCCCGCACTGACCGCGAGGGCAGCCAGGACGGCGAGCTGGCAGGTGAAGGCCTTGGTCGAGGCGACACCGATTTCGGGTCCGGCGAGGATCGGGAAGACGGCGTCGGACTCCCGCGCGATGGTCGATTCGCGCGTGTTGACGACGGCGCCGATCTTCAAGCCGTGCTCCTTGCAGTAGCGCAGCGAGGCAAGCGTATCGGCGGTCTCGCCCGACTGCGAGATGAAGAGAGCGGCCGACTGCGGCGACAGCGGGATCTCGCGGTAGCGGAACTCGGAAGCGACATCGATTTCGACCGGCAGGCGCGCATAGCGCTCGAACCAGTATTTGCCGATCAGGCCGGCCAGGTAAGCCGTTCCGCAAGCGGAGATCGCCAGGCTTGGCACCTTGGCGAAGTCGATATCGTCGGAAACCGGCAGCACCCGATTATCGATGAAGTTGATGTAATGGCTGAGCGCGTGGGAGATGACCTCCGGCTGCTCGTATATTTCCTTCTCCATGAAATGGCGATGGTTGCCCTTGTCGACCATAAAGGCGGCGGCCGTGGACACCTGGCGCGGCCGCGTGACGACGTTGCCGTCCATGTCGAAGATATGGACGCCGGTCTTGCCGATCACCGCCCAGTCGCCGTCGATCAGATAGGTGATTTCATTGGTGAAGGGCGCCAGGGCGATGGCATCGGAGCCGAGGAACATCTCGCCGTTGCCATGACCGATCGCCAGCGGCGGGCCGTTGCGGGCCGCCATGATCGTCGATGGATCGTCTTCGAAAAGAATAGCGAGTGCATAGGCGCCCCTCACCCGCTTCAGCATCGCATGCATCGCCTCGCGCCGTCCCAGGCCGTCGCGGCGAAATCTCGCCAGGAGCTGGGCGACGACCTCGGTATCGGTCTCCGTCTGGAATTCGGCACCCGACTCCGAAAGCTCGTCCTTCAACTCGGCAAAATTCTCGATGATGCCGTTGTGAACGACGGCGACGCCATCAGTGAAATGCGGATGGGCATTGCGTTCGGTTGGAGCTCCGTGGGTCGCCCAGCGCGTGTGGGCGATGCCGATGGTGCCGGCCAGGGGCTCCTCTTTCAGCCTCGTCTCGAGATTGACGAGCTTGCCCTCGGCGCGGCGGCGGTCAAGCGCTCCACCCTCGATTGTTGCGACGCCGGCCGAATCGTATCCCCGGTATTCCAGGCGCTTCAACGCATCGACCAGCCGCTCCGAGACCGGCTGCTGCCCGACGATACCCACAATCCCGCACATGTCATTCTCCGTTCCGTCGCACGCCGGTTGTGGCGTGTCAGATCAAATGCAGCGACCCCGTCGCCAATGTCGAAGCCTTGGTAGCGAAATTATCGCGCGAAGCAATCCGCTGCGATTTCACTTTCAGTTTCAATGATTAACGAGACTATTCGGCAGCTTTGACCTTCTTTTTGGCCGCTTTTTCGGCCTCGTAGCGCTCCCGCAATATGGGAGCCCGGCCAGGCTTGATCTCCTGCCGTGCCCGGCCGAAAGCCACGGCATCGGCCGGGACGTCCTCGGTAATCACGCTGCCGGAGGCGACGAGCGCCCCGTCGCCGATCGCCACGGGAGCGACGAGCGACGAGTTCGAGCCGATGAAGGTATTTTCGCCGATCCGCGTGACGTGCTTGTTCACGCCATCATAGTTGCACGTGATGGTGCCCGCGCCGATGTTCGAGCCGGCTCCGACGAAGGCATCGCCGATATAAGTAAGGTGGTTCACCTTGGCGCCGGCGCCGATCTCCGCCTTCTTCACCTCGCAGAAATTGCCGACCTTCGATTTCGGACCGAGATCGGCGCCCGGACGAAGACGGGCGAAGGGGCCGACCGTCGCGCCCGCGCGGACATAAGCGCCTTCGACATGCGAGAAAGCGTGGATGATGGCGCCGCTCTCGACACGCACCCCGGGGCCGAAGACCACATTCGGCTCCACCAGGACATCCTGGGCGAGCTCAGTGTCCCAGGCAAGGAAGACCGTTTCGGGCGCGATCATCGATACGCCGGCCAGCATCAGTTCCTGGCGACGACGTTGCTGCCAAAGACGCTCGATATAGGCGAGTTCGGCTCGCGTGTTGCACCCGGTCAGTTCCTCCTCCGGCGCCTTGACGGCAATCGCCCGGCCGCCGAACGATCGGACGATCTCGACGAGGTCGGTAAGATAGTATTCGCCCTTGGCGTTGGCATTGCCGATGCGGCCGAGGAGATCGAGCGCCTTGCTGCCGCTGATCGCCATCAGCCCGCCGTTACAATAGGTGATGCGGCGCTCCTCTTCCGAAGCGTCCTTGTGCTCGCGAATCGCAAGCAACTCCCCATCCTTGACGATCAGACGGCCGTAGCCGGTCGGATCCGCGGTTTCGAAGCCGATAACAACAACATCATTGCCCTCGGCCAACTGCTCGCGCGCCGCCTTCAGAGGTGCGGCGGTGATGAGCGGCGTATCGCCGAAGACGACGAGAACGTCGTCATAGCCCTTTTCGATCGCCTCACGCGCCGCAAGGACGGCATGCGCCGTTCCCAACCGTTCCTTTTGCAGGAAGGAGGAAACCTTTGCAGAGCCCGTCGTCGCGGCAGCCGAAACGGCCTCCGCGTCCCGGCCGACGACCAGGGCAACGTCGGAGATGGATGCATTTGCCAGGGCGTCGACGACATGGGCAATCATCGGCCTGCCTGCCACCGGATGCAGCACCTTCGACGTGGCCGATTTCATCCGCGTGCTTTCGCCCGCCGCCAGGATGATCGCCAGGCAAGTCCGTTCCATACTCTGCTCTCCTTGGTATTCTTCGGGTAATTGCGTGCCCGTCGCCCGATTCGACGCGTGCTGTCAGCAAATTATTGCGAAAAGCATATATCGCACAATCACGTCCCGTTAACCCGGTTAAAAAGCGATGGTGGCTCCTCTATCTCGGGGAAGTCCCGCCGCGCCTTCCACGTGGCGTCAGGTAATCGTCGACATCATGCCTGCGGCCGTAGCCTGCTCTCCGTCAAAAGGCCGCTCTCTTCGACGATTGGATAGGCGACAGACGCGATGTGCGCGTTGACGCGCTTCAGATCTCTGAGCATGTCGAGATGCAGCGAACTCGTCTGCAGGCTTTCAAGCAGGCCGTCGCGAAGGCGCTCGAGATGCCGTTCCGACGAGCGTTTCTCCATGTGACGTACATCGACCTTGACCTCGATGAGGTGACGGGCAAGGTCCGCATTGCGCGAGACGAAGATCGTCTGGGCAATACGCAGATTGTCGAGGGTCAGATCGAACAGGTTCTTCAGTTCCTGATAGCCTTCGTCGGAAAATTTCAGACCGTTGGCCACCTTCTTGCGGATCTGCTCGCAAAGGCCCTTCTCGATGATGTCGCCCATGTGCTCGAGATTGATCGCATAGTCGATGATGACGATCGAGCGGCGTCCGTCTTCTTCGTTCAGCCCGTGACGTCCGAGCCGTGACAGGAAAATCTTCACTTCCTGCTGCAGCAGATCGACCTGTCTTTCCATCTTTCCGATGTCGCCGAGTTCACTCAGGTCATTCTTGTTGAATGCGGACGATGCCCGGATGAGCATCGCCTCGATGAGGTCTCCGACCCGAAGCACCTCCCGTGTCGCGCCGGAGAGCGCCATGACAGGCGTATCGAGCGCCGCGACATCAAGATAGCGCGGACCCGTCTCGCTTACCTCTTCGTCCGGGATCAGGCGGCTCATCATCCGCGACAGCAATCCTGCAAAAGGCCAGGCGATCAGCGCGACGACCAGATTGAAAAGAAGGTGAACATCGACCGGCAGGTTCTGTCGCGGCAGCGGTAAGCTCTGCAGCATCTCTGCGTTGATACCGGCAAGCGGAAGCGCGATCAGACATCCGATACCGCGCACAATCAGGTTGCCGAGCGTCACACGCCGAGCGCCAGGAGCCGCAGCGAGTGTAGCGATCACCGGTGGGATCGCGCCGCCCAGATTGGCTCCCAGCACCAACGCGACGGTCAAACCGGCCGAAAGCACGCCAGCGGACGATAGGGACAGCACCAGCATGACGATCGCCAAGCTCGAAGACGAGGCGAAGGCCAGGCCAGCCGAAATGAGCATGGCGACCGGCAAGGCGTTGTCGAGCATGCCCAGAAAGGCTCCCAGAGCCTCGGACTCACGCATCGGCTCCGTTGCCGTGCCGAGCAGCTCGAGAGACAGAAGCATCAGGCCGACACCGACCAGAGCGAATCCGCCACCCTGGCGCGCGCTCGACTGGCTCATTCGGTGCATCATCACGCCGGCGAGAATGAACAACGGCGCCAGCCAGCCGATGCCGATCGCAACGATCCATGCCGTCATGGCCGTGCCTAAATTGGCACCGAGCAGCACGATCTGCGCCATCCGCGACTTCACGAGGCCCTTCTCCACGAAGGATGACGTCATAAGGGCGGTGGCCGTGGAGCTCTGTAGGGCGAGCGTCGCAACCAAGCCCGTCGCGAATGCCCGCAGCGAGCCGCTCGTTCCGCGTGCCAGACCGGCACGCAGCCTCGATCCGAAGGCGCGCGTCACTCCCTCCTTGACCAGCGAAAGACCGAACAGGAGCAGTGCGACAGCCCCGAAAAGATTGACCATTACGATGGTGGATTGCATGGCATGGACATCCGCAACGGCCGCCGGGCTTCAAGTTTCTGACATATCGAAGACACGAATCCCCCTCGTTGACCATAGAGAGACCAGCCTGAAGCTGACAATTTTGCAGATTGATTTCAATTGCCGGCTAACGAATCCGACATCCGCTTTCTTGTTCGCGTCGATCCCCAATTTGTCGTAGATGGATGCCTTTGCGCAAGCGCCAGACGGCGCTCCGAAATTCGCCGGGCCGTCTATCTCCCGGGCCTCCGCTTCGCGGCATCGCGATTTACGACGGATCGGCCTTCAATTCCCATTTGGATTGTTCTAAGGAACGACATCATTCGCCGTAATGCCGCTGTACTGCAACGAGGTTTCTGCCCCCCATGCTCGACTCCCTGAGAAACGCCGCCCAGACGCGGATCGTCAAAGGCCTCCTGGCCATTCTCATCCTCTCATTCATGGTGTGGGGCGGTCAGACCTTGATGGTTACCGGGACATCCGATGCGGTGGTGACGGTCGGCGACGTGAAGGTCTCCACGAGCGACTACCGCCTTGCCTTCGAGCGTCAGCTGAGCCTGCTTTCGCGGCAGCTTGGAACGCCACTCACACGACAGCAGGCCCGCGCCTTCGGCGTTGAGCAGCAGGTCTATTCACAGCTCGTCGCAGGCGCCACCCTCGATCAGCTCGCTGAAGACATGAATCTCGGCCTCTCAGAAGACCGCCTCGCCAGACTCATCGGCGAGGACCCCGCCTTTCACGGCGCGAACGGCCAATTCGATCGGATGACCTTCTCGAGCGTGCTGCGCAATGCCGGGTTGACCGAGCAGGACTACATCAAGAACCGCAGCCAGGTGGCGGTTCGCTCGCAAATCGTCGATGCGCTCTCGGACGGGTTTGCGGCACCGACGATCCTCGTCGATGCCGTCGGCAAATACCGGCATGAGACCCGCACCGTCGAATACCTGATGCTCTCGAACGCAAATATCGATCCGGTCAAGGCGCCGGGCGACGATGTGCTCGCTCCCTGGTTCGAAAGCCACAAGACGAACTATCGCGCTCCGGAATATCGGAAGTTCAGCTACATCAAACTCGAACCCGAGGATCTGATGGCGACCGACGCGGTTACCGAGGAAGAGCTGCGCGCCGACTATGAAAAGCGGAAGGGAAGCTTCCGCACGCCGGCAACGAGAACGATCGAGCAACTCGCCTTTCCGTCCCGCGAAGCGGCCGACGCTGCAAGCGCAAAACTTGCCGCCGGCACCTCCTTCGACGATCTTATCAAGGCCGAAGGCAAGAACGCTACGGACGTTCTCCTCGGTGATTTCACCAAGGAGCAGATGCCCGACCAGAAAGTGGCTGAAGCGGCCTTCGCCGTCGCCAATGACGGCGGCGTGACGCCCGTCGTCGAAGGCGCCTTCGGCCCCGTCATCCTGCGCGTGACCAATATCCGCCAGGAAGCCGTTCGCAGTTTCGATGAAGTCAAGGAGGAGTTGCGCAAGGAGATCGCGCTGTCTGTGGCGCGTGATCAGCTCGTCGGCCTGCATGACAAGATCGAGGACGAACGGGCTGCTGGTGCGACCGTGAAGGAGGTCGCCGACCAATTGAAGCTCAAGCTCGCCACAGTCGACGCGATCGATGCGACTGGCAAGGACCAGAACGGTGACGACGTGACCGGGCTGCCGGAGCAACGCACTCTTCTCCAGGACGTATTCAAGGCCGAGGTCGGCCTCGAGACCCTCGCCGTCCATATCGGACGCGACGGCTACGCCTGGTTCGACCTCGAGGAGGTGATCCCTGCCCGCGATCGCACGCTCGACGAGGTTCGCGACGAAGTGGCTGCCGACTGGACGGCCGAGCAGCAGCGGGTGGCGCTGGCCGCCAAGGCGGCCGAACTGAAGAATCGGCTCAAGAAGGGCGCGAAGCTCGCGGACATTGCCACCGAACTCGGCCTTGTCGTCGAAACGAAGACCAGATTGAGCCGCTCCACCCAGGACGCGGCCTTGAGCCAGGCCGCCATCGCGGCAGCCTTCGGCGGCCCGAACGGACATGTCGCCAATGCGGCGGGCATGGGCGGCGAGGGTCAGATTCTCATGCAGGTGACGGGACTCGACGACAGTGCGCCCGCCAATGCGCTCGACAACGACAGCCGCCAGATCGAAGCGATCGCCCGCGCGAGCGGCGACGACATACTCGATCAGATGGTCGCAACGCTGCAGTCGGTCTATGGCGTATCGATCAACCAGACGCTTGCCGAGCAGGCATTGGCGCAACGCTGACGGACGAGGAACAACGCATGAGTGATTTGAAGCCGTTCGTCGCAAAAGTGGCCGCACGCGAGGCACTGAGCCGCGAAGACGCGCGAGCGGCCTTCGAGATCATCATGTCCGGAGCCGCCACACCGTCGCAGATCGGCGGTTTCCTCATGGCGCTGCGGGTGCGCGGCGAGACCGTCGACGAGATCGTCGGCGCCGTCAGCGCGATGCGGGCGCGTATGCTGCCGGTCGAAGCGCCTCAGGACGCGATCGACATCGTCGGAACGGGCGGCGACGGTGCCGGCACCTACAATATCTCGACGCTGGCATCGCTGATCGTCGCCGGCGCCGGAGTGCCGGTCGCCAAGCACGGCAATCGGGCTCTGAGCTCGAAGTCCGGGACGGCCGATGCGCTCTCCTGCCTTGGCGTCAAGCTCGATATCGGACCGGACACAATCGCCCGCTGCATCCGCGAGGCTGGCGTCGGCTTCATGTTCGCCCAGCAGCACCATTCGGCGATGCGCCATGTGGGTCCGACGCGGGTCGAACTCGGCACGAGAACCATCTTCAATCTCCTCGGCCCCCTCTCCAATCCGGCCGGCGTCAAACGGCAGCTCGTCGGCGTCTACGCGCCGCAGTGGGTCGATCCGCTCGCGGAAGTCCTGCGCGATCTCGGCTCCGAGAGCATCTGGGTCGTACACGGCGAGGGACTGGACGAGATCACCACGACGGGCGTGACCAAAGTTGCCGAGCTGAAGGACGGAAAGATCCGCAGTTTCGAGCTGACGCCGGCAGACTTCGGTCTGGCGGGCACCACGCTCGATGCCTTGAAGGGAGGCGACGGGGCGCATAATGCGGCGGCATTGCAGGCGGTGCTCGATGGCGAGGAGAATGCCTACCGGGACATTTCCCTTGCGAACGCTGCCGCTTCGTTGATGATAGCCGGACGCGCCAAGGATCTCGTCGAAGGCATGGAGGTCGCGCGCCAAGCGCTTTCGAGCGGCGCTGCCAAGACCGCCCTGCAGCGGCTGATCACCGTCTCCAACGCCGCCTGAGGAGAAGACATGACGGACATTCTGCGCAAGATCGAGGCCTACAAGCGTGAGGAGATCGCCGCCGCGAAATCGCGCGTTCCACTCGACGCGCTGAGGGCGCGGATCGCCGATCAGTCATCGCCGCGCGGCTTTCACGCCGCGCTTGCGGCGCGCCGCCAGAAAGGCGAATTCGGTCTGATCGCCGAAATCAAGAAGGCCAGTCCATCGAAGGGATTGATTCGCCCGGATTTCGATCCGCCTGGGCTGGCGAAAGCCTATGCGGCGGGCGGGGCTGCCTGCCTTTCGGTCCTGACGGATACGCCTAGTTTTCAGGGCGCCCCCGAATTTCTGACGGCGGCGCGGGCCGCCTGTTCGCTGCCGGCGCTGCGCAAGGACTTCATGTTCGATACCTACCAGGTCTTCGAAGCGCGCGCCTGGGGCGCAGACTGCATTCTGCTGATCATGGCATCGCTCACCGACGACGATGCACACCGTCTCGAAGACGCGGCGTTTGCGCTCGGCATGGATGTGCTCGTCGAGGTGCATGACGCGGAGGAAATGGAGCGAGCGCTGCGGCTGTCGTCTCCCCTCATCGGCATCAACAACCGCAACTTGAGGACGTTCGCGGTCGATCTTGCCGTTTCGGAACAGCTCGCGCCGATGGTCCCGGCCGATCGCCTGCTGGTCGGCGAAAGCGGAATCTTCACGCATGAGGACTGCAAGCGCCTCGAAAAGAGCGGCATCATGACATTTCTCGTCGGCGAAAGCCTGATGAGAAAAGACGACGTGGGGGCGGCAACGCGCGCGCTGTTGACCGGTTCCGGAAGCGCTCTGGCAGCCGAGTGATGAGCGGCCCGCGCCTCACCCATATCGACAGTGCCGGCGAAGCCCATATGGTCGACGTTGGCGACAAGGCGGAGACGGTGCGTGTCGCCGTCGCCGAAGGCTTTGTCCGGATGCAACCGGAGACGCTGGCCCTGATCCTCGAAGGCAACGCCAAGAAAGGCGATGTCATCGGCACGGCCCGGCTCGCCGGCATCATGGCTGCCAAGCAGACGTCGAGCCTCATTCCGCTCTGCCACCCGCTGATGCTGACCAAGATCTCCGTTGATATCGCGCCGGACGATGCCTTGCCAGGTCTGCGCGTCGAGGCAATGGCGAAGCTCAAGGGGAGGACGGGCGTCGAAATGGAGGCGTTGACGGCGGTGAGCATAGCCTGTCTGACGATATACGACATGGCAAAGGCCGCCGACCGCGAGATGGAGATCGGCGGCATTCGCCTCGTCAGCAAATCGGGCGGGCGATCCGGCGACTATCGCCGGGATGGAGACCAGGGCTGATGTCGCTGCTCCCGGTCGAAGAGGCCCTCGAAAGGGTACTTGCCCTGGCCCGGCCGCGGCTGAGCACGGAGCGGCTTGCGCTGCATGATTGCCTCGGCCGCGTGCTTGCCGAGGACACCGGAGCTCTGCTCACGCACCCACCTTTCGACAATTCCGCCATGGATGGCTATGCCGTCCGCCACGAGGACATCGCCGATGTCGGCGCCGAACTGACGGTGATCGGGCAATCGGCGGCGGGACGCGGATTTCGAGGCCGAGTTGGGCCAGGCGAAGCGGTACGCATCTTCACCGGCGCGCCGCTCGCGGACGGCGCCGATACCGTCATTCTGCAGGAAGATATCGAGCGCCTTGAGGGCAATCGGATTCGCACCCTTTTCGCGCCGGCGAAGGGCCGCCATATCCGATTGTCGGGACAGGACTTCGAAGAGGGTGAGATCACACTCCATGCCGGAAGCGTCCTCGATGCCGGCCGGCTGACGCTGGCCGCCAGTATGAACCAAGCGAGCCTGCCGGTCTTCCTCCGTCCAAAGATCGCAATTCTCGCCACGGGTGACGAATTGCTGCCGCCCGGCAGTTTGCCCGGGGCCGACCAGATCATCGCCTCGAACAGTTTTGGTGTTGCGGCGATCGCTCGCGAAAATGGCGCGGACATACTGGATCTCGGCATCGTTCGTGACGACCAGTCTGCGATTGCCGCTGCGGTCGCAAAGGCGCAGGCCGCTCAAGCCGACGTGCTCGTCACGCTCGGGGGAGCCTCGGTCGGCGACCATGATCTCGTGCAATCGACGCTCCTCGGCTGCGGTATGACGCTCGATTTCTGGCGTATTGCCATGCGTCCGGGAAAGCCGCTGATGGTCGGAGATCTCGCCGGCATGACGGTGCTCGGACTGCCCGGCAATCCGGTCTCGAGTCTCGTCTGCGCCCTGCTCTTCCTGGAGCCGTTGACGCGTAAGCTTGCACATCTTCCGCACCGTTCGCGGCTAATCTCGGCGAAGCTCGCCGCGCCGTTGCCTGCCAACGACCGCCGCCAGGACTATGTTCGGGCGCGCCTCTCCCGCGAGCCGGACGGCTCGCTGCTGGCGCACCCCTTCCCGCGCCAGGACTCGTCGATGACCAAGGTCTTCGCGCAGTCGGACGGCCTGATCGTTCGCCCGCCACAAACGCCGGCCGCGGCGCCTGGAGACCACTGCACCGTTCTCAAGCTTCGGGATCCGGCCTGAGACTGGCCGCAACGAGCATTTGTCGTAACGCTCGTGCGGGCTGAGGCGTCGCCCGGTCTTTTCCTTCCATCAGGCCGAATGTTCTTCGGCGCGGCGGCTGACAAGGATCTTGTCGATGCGGCGGCCGTCCATGTCGAGCACTTCGAAGCGATATCCGTGCGCCTCGGCGCAATCGCCTTCCTCCGGAGTCTTGCGCAACTGCTGCACCAGGAAACCCGCGATCGTCTCGAAATCGCCATCCATATCGATGCCTTCGATGCCGATCTGAAGATGAATTTCATCGATCGGCGTCCGACCATCGACGAGATAGCTGCCATCCTCGCGTGCACGAATATGGGCGTGCTCGATATCGTCGTAGTTCGACGGGATGACACCGACGATCGCCTCCAGGATGTCGGCGGTCGTTATGATGCCTTCCGTGCTGCCGTACTCGTCGACGATCATCGCCATGTTGACGCTCGACGCCTTGAAGGCTTCGAGAGCCTTGAGGCACGAGGCTGTCTCCGGCAGCGTCAGAATCTCGCGGACATAGTTGCGGATATCGAACGGCGCGGCGATCGTGGCGTTGAGGATTTCCTTTGCCAGCACCGCTCCGATCACGTCGCCGGCCGGGCCCTCGATGACCGGATAACGGGAATGGCCGAACTGCCGAATCTTGCGACCGATCGTCTCCAGGCTGTCATTGACGTCGATAAAGCTCACCTCCGTGCGGTGTGTCATGATCGATTTGACGTTCCTGTCGCCGAGCCGGATGATGCGCCGCAGCATCTCGTGTTCGCTCTTCTCGATCGCGCCGCTCTCCACGCCTTCGGCCATGATCGCATGCACTTCCTCTTCGGTGACGTGATCGGGATCCTCGGCCTGCATGCCCATCAGGCGCATCGCCAGGCGAGCGGCAGTCTCGAAAAGATAGACAACCGGCGCGACTATCCGCGAAAGCAAGGTCATCGGCCGTGCAACAAAAATCGCCAGGCCTTCCGAGTTCCTGAGCGCCAGCTGCTTCGGGATGAGCTCGCCGATCACGACCGACAGGAAGGTGATGAGCGTGACGACAAGGGCCACGGCAACCGTATTGCCATAGGGGTTTATCCAGGCAATCTCGTCCAGGACCGGTGCAAGCTTCGCCGCGATGGTCGCGCCGCCATAGGCGCCGGCCAGGATGCCGACGAGCGTAATGCCGACCTGGACTGTGGACAGGAACTTGCCAGGCTCCTCGGCAAGCCGCAGAGCATATTCGGCGCGAAGGTTTCCCTGCTTGACCATCTGACGCAGCAAGGGTTTGCTTGCCGAAACGATCGCCATTTCCGAGAGCGCAAAGAAAGCGTTGACCAGAAGCAGAAGAAGAATGACAAAAAGCTCGGACATAGGCTCCGTTCACCGCTCTTGGGAAGTCGGCAGATGAGAAACGACTGTTCTCTCAGATAGGCCACGGCGGCTGTGCGGGCAAGGCCAGTCTGGCGATCTGCGGCTTCCGCGGACGTAGCAGCGGTTGTACAGCGCAGCCGCGCCGTCAGTTCTTGCCGCTCTGCTCCGGATGGAAGGCTTTCTGGATTCGATCACGCCCGTATTTGATGACGTATTCCATCGCTTGCCGCGCGCCAACCTCATCCCTCCTGCCGATCTCCTCGACGATGCGGATGTGGTTGCGAGCCACCTCGTCTATGCCGCCCTTTTCGTCAGTCGGCGAACTCAATTTGAACACGCCGACCAAGGCCGCCTCGATCAGACCGCCGACCGTTCTGAGGAACGGATTTCCGGATGCTTCGAGAACGGAGAGATGGAACTTCAGGTCGGCCACTGCCAGCGTTTCAGCCGTGTGACTTGCGTCGCCCATGGCAACCGCAAGCCGCATCATGGTGGCAATTTCCGCATCGGTCGCGTTGCGCGCGGCCAAAGCAGCCGCGTGCGTCTCGAATGCGAGCCGCACCTCGCTCAGATGATAAAGGAAATCCTCGTCCACCCCACATGCGAAATGCCAGGTCAGAATATCGGCGTCGAAGAGATTCCACTCTTTCCTGGGTGTCACGCGCGTTCCGATGCGGGCACGGGGGACAATCATGCCCTTCGCCGCAAGCGTTTTCATCGCCTCGCGCAAAACAGTGCGCGACACACGGAACCGGAGTGCCAGTTCAGGGTCGCCGGGAAGAATGCTGCCGACCGGAAATTCTCCCGAAACGATCGCCTTGCCGAGTTGATCCACGACCTGCGCATGGCTCGTTCGCTTCGGTGTCCTGGATAATGACCGTATCAAGCAGGCTCTTGTTCACCCCGTCCCCCTCCAAGAGTGCCTCCTTGCCGCGGCAGGCGCTGTTTTTCATGTCGTCGCCCTGCTTCTCGTTCCGAGAGCAGAAGCTCACATAACAGTAGATCGAATATACGATTCCCGATAGTCCGACGTAGGCTTCCCGGCGCCCATCGGACGCGGTTCCCGTGCCGCATTGCCGATACCGTAAAGGACAAAACCCCACGCCTTTGCGTGGGGTTTGCAGAGACTTCAAAGGCCGATGCCCTTCCCGCTTTATTGCGGCAGTTTGTCGTCGACGCCTTCGACATAGAAGTTCATGCCGAGGAGCGTGGCGTCATCGGAAGATTCGCCTTCCTTGAGCCATGCCGTGCCGTCCTGCTTGTTGAGCGGACCGGTGAACGGCTTCAGTTCGCCGGACTTGATCTTCGCTTCCGTCGCTTCCGCCATCGCCTTCACGTCATCGGGCATGTTCGTGTAGGGCGCCATCGTCAGGATGCCGTCCTTCAGGCCGTCCCAGCTCGACGTCGTCTCCCACTTGCCGTTGAGGAAGGCCTGGGTGCGCTTGACGTAATAGGCGCCCCAGGTGTCGACGATCGCCGTCAGCTGGGTCTTCGGACCGGCGGCGATCATGTCGGATGCCTGACCGAAGGCCTTGATGCCGCGTTCGGCCGCAACCTGCATCGGAGCGGTCGTGTCGGTGTGCTGGGTGAGAATGTCGACGCCTTGGTCGATGAGCGCCTTGGCGGCATCCGCCTCCTTGCCCGGGTCGAACCAGGTGTTCGCCCATACGACCTTGATCTTGAAGTCCGGATTGACCGAGCGGGCGCCGATGACGAAGGCGTTGATGCCCATCACCACTTCCGGAATCGGGAAGGAGGCGATGTAGCCGGCAACGCCCTTTTGCGACATCTTGGCGGCGATCTGGCCCTGGATGTAGCGGCCCTCATAGAAGCGGCTGTTATAGGTCGCGACGTTCGGTGCGGTCTTGTAGCCGGTGGCGTGCTCGAACTTCACGTCCGGGAATTTCTGGGCGATCTTGACCGTTGCGTCCATGAATCCGAAGGACGTGGTGTAGATCAGACCGCAGCCCGAACGCGCCAGGCGCTCGATGGCGCGCTCCGCATCCGGCCCTTCCGGCACGTTTTCGAGGAACTGCGTCTCGACCTTGTCTCCCAGTTCCTTTTCGACCTGCTGGCGACCGATGTCATGCGCCTGCGTCCAGCCGCCATCGGTCTTCGAGCCCACGTAGACGAAGCAAATCTTGGCCTTTTCCTGGGCGCTTGCGACTGATGCAAAGCCGAGCACCGCAGTCGTGGTTGCGAGGGCGAGGAGTAGTTTTTTCATTTTTGACCTCTGTCGGTTCGAGTATTCCGTCTGGTTGTTGTTCACCGGTCCGGCACAAACGGTTTGCCGAGCGATGCCGGCGTGTTGATCAGGGTCATCCGCCGGTTGTGCGATATCAGAATGAGTACGACGATTGTCGCCAGATAGGGAAGCGACGAAAGAAACTGCGAGGGTATACCGATGCCGAAGGCCTGGGCGTGAAGCTGGCTGATCGAAACGGCCCCGAACAGATAGCCGCCGGCAACCACCCGCCAGGGACGCCAGGATGCGAAGACCACCAGGGCAAGCGCGATCCAGCCGCGGCCGGCCGACATGTTCTCGACCCATTGCGGCGTATAGACCAGCGAAAGCTGCGCGCCGGCAAGTCCTGCGCAGGCGCCGCCAAAAAGCACCGCCAGGTAGCGGGTTCGGATGACGTCGACGCCCAGGGCATGGGCGGAACCGTGACTGTCGCCGACGGCGCGCAGCTTCAGCCCCGAACGCGTTCTGAACAGAAACCAATGGATTCCCGCGACGATCGCGATCGACAGATAGAAGATCGCGTCCTGCCGGAAGATGAGCGGCCCGACAAACGGAACTTGCGACAGAAGCGGAACGGCGATCGGTTGCAGCTTGATGCCCTGCATTCCGAGGAAACTCTCACCCAGCATGCCGGAAACGCCAAGGCCCAACAGCGTCAGCGCGAGGCCGGTCGCCACCTGGTTGGCGACGAGCGTCAGCGTCAGAAAACCGAACAGCAGCGAGAACAACGCGCCGGCGGCGATACCCGCGAGCACGCCGAGGTAGGGCGAACCGGTCAGCTGCGTGGCAGCGAAGGCGCAGACCGCCCCCATGATCATCATGCCCTCGACGCCGAGATTCAGCACGCCCGACCGCTCGGCGACAAGCTCGCCGGCTGCGGCAAGGACGAGCGGCGTCGCGGCCGTGATGACACTCAGGAGGATTGCTTCGACGATACCCATCAGCGCGCCTCATCCGTCTTGAGCGCCGCGAATCTCTCCCTGACCAGTCGGATCCGATAATGAATGAGCGTGTCGCAGGACAGCACGAAAAACAGCAGCAGCCCCTGGAAGACGCGCGTCATCTTTTCGGACACGCCGATCGAAAGCTGCGCCGCCTCGCCGCCGAGATAGGTGAGCGCCAGGACCAGACCGGCAGCGATTATGCCGAGCGGATTGAGGCGCCCCAGGAACGCGACGATGATCGCCGTGAAGCCGTAGCCGGGCGAGATGACAGGCCTGAGCTGCTGGATCGCACCGCTCACTTCCGAAATGCCGGCAAGGCCCGCAAGCGCGCCCGAGAACAGCATCGAGAACCAGATCATCTTGCGCGACGAGAAGCCGGCAAAGCGCCCTGCCCGCTCGGACTGGCCGAGGACGGTGATCTCGAAGCCGCGCAGCGTGTAGCGCATCATGAACCAGACCAGGATCGCCGCGATGATCGCGAAGGCGAATCCCCAATGCGTGCGCCCCGAGGCGAGCATTTCTGGAAGGATGGCGTCGGCGCCGAACGTCCGGGTTTCCGGAAAGTTCATACCCTTAGGGTTGCGCCAGGGGCCGCGCACCAGCCAGTCGAGAAAGAGCTGGGCAACATAGACCAACATCAGGCTGGTCAGGATCTCGTTGGTGTTCATATGGGCCTTGAGAAAGGCCGGAATCGCCGCGAAAAGCGCGCCACCGATCATCCCAAGCACCAGCATCAGCGGCAGCACCAGCGGCGATTGCCAGTCGTAGAAGATGACTGGCAGGATCGAGCCGGTGATCGCCCCCATGATGAACTGGCCTTCCGCACCGATATTCCAGTTGTTGGAGCGGAAGCAGACGGAGAGGCCGACGCCGATCATGATCAGCGGTGCGGCCTTGATCGCCAGCTCGTGCAGCGACCACACCTCGCTCAGCGGCTCGACAAAGAAACTGTAGAGGGCCGCTATCGGGTTCTTGCCGAGCAGCGCGAACATGATGCCGCCGAAGACGATGGTCAGCGCAAAGGCGATGAACGGCGACAGGATGGAAAACAGCGCCGAGATCTTCGGGCGCTTTTCGAGCTCAATGCGCATGTGCCGCTCCCGCAGCTTCCGTGGTGCCGTGCATGCCCCCCATCAGCAGGCCGATCTTCTCGCGCGAGAGTTCGCGGGCGGGATAGGGATCGGAAAGCCGCCCCTCGCTGATCACGGCGATCTCGGTCGCCACCTCGAATATCTCATCGAGGTCCTGGCTGATCACCAGCACGGCGGAGCCAGCCTTGGCGAGATCGACGAGCGCCTGGCGGATCCGGCTCGCCGCCCCGGCGTCGACGCCCCAGGTAGGCTGGTTGACGATAAGCACGGCCGGCTGCCGGTCGAGTTCGCGGCCAACGATGAACTTCTGCAGATTGCCGCCCGAAAGGGAACCAGCCGGCGGGTCCTCGCCGCTCTTGCGCACGTCCATCGCCTCGGAAATTCGTTTGGCTGCCGCTTTGACCGCCCCCTGGCGGATGATCTTCAAGAAGCCGCCACCGAGAAAAGCGCGCCGGTCCGATTGATTGCGCGCCAGGACCAGATTGTCGGAAAGGGAGAGTGCGGCGACCGCGGCATGCCCATGCCGCTCCTCCGGCACGAAGCCGGCGCCCATCAGGCGGCGAGCATTGATGTTCTTGCTTCCGACCGGCTTCTGGCGAATTTGCACGGCATTATCGTCGGCCACCGGATACTCGCCCGAAAGCGCGTCGAAGAGCTCGCTTTGGCCATTGCCGGCAACGCCGGCAATCGCCAACACCTCACCGCCTCTCACCTTGAGACAGACGCCCTTCAGGGAAACCGCGAACGGCGTGCGCGCCGCAACCAAAAGATGGCGCGCTTCGAGTTGCACGTCGCCCTTGGTGTTCGTGCCTTCGGGCGTCACCACGGCCACGTCGTTGCCGACCATCATGCGCGCCAGCGAAGCCGGCGTCTCGACGCGCGGATCGCAGGCGCCGGTGACCTTGCCGTGCCTCAGAACCGTGGCGCGGTCGCAAAGGCGCTGCACTTCCTCGAGCCGATGGCTGATATAGAGGACGGAGCGCCCCTCCGCCTTCAGCTTCAACAGCGTTTCGAACAATCGGTCGGCCTCCTGCGGGGTCAGCACCGAGGTCGGCTCGTCGAGGATGATCAGCTGCGGATTCTGCAGCAGAGCGCGCACGATCTCGATGCGCTGCCGTTCTCCGACGGAAAGATCGGCGACATGCGCATTTGGATCGAGCGGCAAGCCGTAGAGGCGCGACAGCCGCGAAGCCTCTTCGGCAACGCGGGCAAGCGAAATGCTGCGATCCATCGAAAGCGCGATGTTTTCGGCGACGGTCAAAGCCTCGAAGAGAGAGAAATGCTGGAAGACCATGCCGATGCCGAGCTTGCGCGCGTCGCCGGGACTGGAGATGCGGACAGTGTCGCCCATCCACAGGATCTCTCCGGCGGTCGGCGCAAGCACGCCGAACAGCATCTTCACCAGGGTCGATTTCCCCGCCCCGTTCTCGCCGAGGAGGGCGTGAATTTCTCCGGGTTCTATGTGCAGATTGATCGCATTGCAGGCTGCGAACGAGCCGAACAATTTCGTCAGGTTGCTCACGGCCAGCAACGGACCGCTCGCAATTTGTCCCTTAACAGGCACGCTGCCCTCTTTTTCCCTCTTTCAAATCCCCTGGCG
Organism: Sinorhizobium sp. BJ1; assembly: GCF_002531555.1. Lineage (NCBI taxonomy): Bacteria > Pseudomonadati > Pseudomonadota > Alphaproteobacteria > Hyphomicrobiales > Rhizobiaceae > Sinorhizobium > Sinorhizobium sp. BJ1. The sequence continues at coordinate 116,435 of NZ_NWTH01000016.1, read as the reverse complement.
CCTTGAGGCGTCGATCAGGGAATCAGCAGTGTCGTTCCACTCGTTTTTCTTGTTTCGAGATCCGTATGCGCTCGGCCGGCCTCGGCGAGCGGATAGGTCTGATGGATATTGATACGCACTTTGTTGCTTTGCACAACATCAAACAGGGAATTTGCACACGCCTCCAGCGCCGGCCGGGTCGCGACATAGGTGAAAAGCGTCGGGCGGGTCGCGTAGAGCGCCCCTTTCTGCGCCAGGATGCCGATATTGAACGCATCCACCGGCCCGGAAGAATTGCCGAAACTCACCCAAAGACCGCGCGGCTTCAGGCAGTCGAGCGAAGCCGGATAGGTGTCGCGACCGACCGAGTCATAGACGACGTCGACGCCTCGTCCGCCCGTCAATTCCCTGACGCGGGAGACGAAATTCTCCGTTCGGTAGTTGATGACATGGTCGTAGCCGTGGGCGAGCGCCAGATCGATCTTCTCCTGCGACCCGGCCGTGCCGATGACCGTCGCGCCAAGGGCCTTCGCCCATTGTCCGGCAATCAGCCCGACGCCGCCGGCGGCCGCATGAAAGAGCAAGGTCGTCTCGGGTCCGACCTTGAAGGTCTGATTGAGCAGATATTGCGCGGTCATCCCCTTCAGCATCATCGCCGCCGCCGTTTCGAGGCTGATCCCATCCGGAACCTTGACGAGCTGCGAGGCATCGACGTTGCGTTCGCTTGCATAGGCGCCGTCGGCGGAAGCATAGGCGACACGATCACCGACGGAAAACATGCTGACGCCGTCTCCGACAGCGGTCACGATGCCGGCACCCTCCTTGCCCGGAACGAAGGGCAGACCGGTTGCCGATTTGTAAAGACCGGTTCGGAAATAGACGTCGATGAAGTTGAGGCCGATGGCGACTTGCCGGATCTGCACCTCGCCGGGTCCGGGCGCCGCGAGCGTCACGCCCTCCATCTTCAAAACTTCCGGTCCGCCGAGTTCGCGAACGACGATCGCCTGTGGCATGAGCAACTCCTAAGTGCGCCCGAGATTGGGAAAAAGCTGCAGAACAAAACCGATGACATAGAGATAGATCCCCGTTGCCACCACGCCGAGGAACACCCAGGGCGGCGTCTCGAAATGCAGAAGCAAGGCGTACATGCCCAGCACCGACCAGACCAGAAAGACGCCGAGATTGAGGGGCCTCAACCTTTTCACGCGCACCGGATGCAGGAAGTTGATCGGCAGGAACGTCAGCACGACAGAAAGGAAAACAACAATTGATGCAGTCACTTCACTCGCCTGGATGACAAACAGCGTGAAGACGACCATGTTCCAGACGACCGGGAAACCCGAGAAGAAATACTCATCCGTCTTCATCCCCATATCGGCATAGTAGATGGCGCTCGACACGACGATGGCGCCGGCCGCCACGAAGGACCAGGGTTCGCCGATCATGCCGCTCTGGTAGAGCGCGAAGGCAGGCAAGAGCACGTAGGTCACGTAGTCGATGACATTGTCGAGCGTATCGCCCGACCAGTTCGGCAGCACTTCCTTGACCTGAACCTTGCGCGCGATCGGGCCGTCGATACCGTCGACGAGCAGCGCCAGCCCCAGCCACCAGAACATGTCGACGAAACGGTGTTCGGCCGCCGCCACCACGCCGAGAAACGCCAGGAACGAGCCGGATGCCGTGAGAATATGCACCGAAAAGGCGCGGATTTCGGCATAGGGAACGGGCTTATAGTTGAAGAATTTCATCTGCGAATGCCGCCCCATCCCTTCGTTTCGTCTTTCGCGCCATCGCCGGACCGCCGCTGACCCGCGAGTGACGGCCCTTCGGCGGTTAATATGCACCGATTGCGAGGCATCGCCAGCAAAATTCACCTCCGTCAACCTTCAAGCGTAATTGTCCTGTGGACACGCGACAAATGCGTCTGCGCCGATTCAGCCCATTTATTTCAATGGGCTAAGCGGGTACAACAAACCCAAGAAAGTGAGTTGGAGGCGGACAACCGCCCCGGAAGGTGCCGGCCATGCAACATCATGACATTGCCATCATCGGCGCGGGACTTGCCGGCTCGCTCGCGGCGATCGCGCTAGCCCGCGATGGCCACCGCGTCGCGCTCATCGGGCCGAGGCCGGTCATCGCCGACGGACGCACCACGGCCCTCATGGACCAATCGATCGAGTACCTCAAGGCGCTCGCTCTCTGGGACGAGGTCGAGCCGCTGACGGCGCCGCTGGTCGCTATTCACATCATCGATGGCACCAAGCGGCTTCTGCGAGCGCCACCGGTCAATTTCCGCGCTGCCGAGGTGAGTCTCGACGCCTTCGGCTATAATATTCCGAATGCCCCCTTCCTCGAAATCCTCGAAAAGCACGAAGCGAGCCTGCCGACGCTCGAGCGGATCACCGCCCCGGCCATGACCTTCGACTTCGGCGAAGTCGAGGTGCGGGTGGGTCTGGAGGACGGGCGAACGATCACCGCGGATCTCATCGTCGGCGCCGATGGCCGACGGTCTGTCGTGCGCGAGGCAGCCGGGATCGAAACGTTCTCCTGGTCCTATCCGCAAACGGCGGTCGTGCTGAACTTCGGCCACGAGCTGCCCCACCAGGAGGTTTCGACGGAGTTCCATACGGAAAGCGGTCCGTTCACGCAGGTCCCCCTGCCGGGCAACCGCTCCAGCCTCGTTTGGGTCCAAAGGCCGCGCGACGCGGAGGAGACGCTGAAACTTCCGACGGAGGTTCTGTCGCGCACCATCGAGGACCGAATGCAGTCGATTCTCGGGAAGGTCACGGCCGAAGGGACGCCGCAGTCCTTTCCCCTATCCGGCATGACCGCCCGCCGCTTCGGCAAAGGACGCGCCGCGCTTGTCGGCGAAGCGGCCCATGCTTTTCCGCCGATCGGTGCGCAGGGGCTCAATCTCAGCCTGCGTGACGTGATGACGCTCGTTGAACTCGTCGGCCGCCCGACCGGCGGGCATCTGGCGGCAGATACAGGGGATCGTTTCGACGGCCGCCGCCGCATGGACATCGTCAGCCGAACCGCAAGCGTCGACCTGCTCAACCGGTCGCTGCTCTCGGATTTCCTGCCCATTCAGGCGCTGCGGGCGGTGGGCCTGCAATTCATCGCCTCCGCGGGTCCGCTGCGGGGCCTGCTGATGCGCGAAGGCATCCATCCAGGCAGCGTGCTGCGGTCGCTCAAGGAAAGCCTACGGGAAAAGATCGGCCGGCAGCGCGCTTGATCGCATGAGATAGAGCAGGCCGGTCACCGTCGCGACCGAGATCAGCGTGGTGATCAGGATCGTCGCGGAGGCACGCTCCTGCCAGATGCCATATTGATGGCCGATCACGAAGACGTTGGTGGCAGTCGGCAAGGCGGCAAGCAGCACCGCCGTCTGCATCCATACGGGGTCGTAGGTGCCGACCAGGCTCAGCGCCAGATACATGAGCACCGGATGCAGCACGAGCTTCGCCGGAACGATGTAGCCGATCTCGACGGGAATACGCTTCAGCGGACGGAGCGCCAGGGTTACGCCCATGGCAAACAGCGCACAGGGCGCGGCGGCCTGCGCGAGGTAATCGATCAGTCTCTGCAGCGGCGTCGGCGGCTCGAGCGCCAGGAAGGCGGCCGCCACGCCGGTGAAGGTCGACAGGATGAACGGGTGAAGGGCGATCCGGCTGACAATACCGAGGGCAAGGAACAGCGGCTTCTGCTTGCGCCCGCCGGCAAGCGCCATCATCGCCGGGGCAACGGTGAAATGCGCGGCATTCTCGAAGCAGAAGATCAGCGCCACCGGCACGGCGGCGGCCTCTCCGAAAGCGAGCAGCGCCAGACCGGGTCCCATATAGCCGATATTGCCATAGACCCCGGCAAAACCCTGGATCGTCGCCTCGGCGACCGTGCTCCGGCGCAGGAACAGGCCGATCGAAAAGATCAACACGAAGACGACATAGGTCGTCCCGACGCTGGTGAGAATGAAGTCGGCGCGAGTCAGCTCTTCGACGGGCGTGCGCGACACCAGTTTGAAGAAGAGCGCCGGCAGCGCCAGATAGACGATGAAGGTGTTCAGCCAACCCATCGCCTCGCCGGGGTGCTCGACGAAGCGCGCCGTCAGGTAACCGAGAAAGATGAGCCCGAAAAAGGGCAGCACCAGGCCTGCAATGTCCGTCATCTTCTCCCCCGGTCCGGCTTCCGGCCTTGCTTAGCCGATTTGCGACAGGATCGGGAAGGTCTGCTGGAACCAGATTGCAACCGAGCTGATGAAGCCTAAGACGAAGGCAAGGCCGGCGAGCACGAGAAGCGCGCCCATCAGCTTCTCGACCAGACCGAGATGGCGGCGGAAACGCATGAGGAAGCGCATGAAGGCCTCGGAAAAGCCGGCGGCGATCCAGAACGGCACGGCAAGGCCGAGCGAATAGATCGCCAGCAGCATCGCCCCGTCGCCGACGGTCTCGCGCGCCGCGGCGACGCCAAGGATGGTGCCGAGCACCGGGCCGATGCAGGGTGTCCAGCCGAAGGCGAAGGCAAGCCCCATGATATAGGCGCCCGACAGCGTCGCCGGCTTGCCGCCCCCATGAAAGCGCGCCTCGCGGGCAAGTAGCCCGATGCGAAGGACGCCGAGGAAATGCAGCCCCATGATGATGATGATGATGCCGCCGATACGCGACAGCAGATCGATATACTGCCTCAGCAGGAGGCCGATCGACGACGCCCCTGCCCCGAGCGCCACGAAGACCGTCGCAAAGCCGAGCGTGAAGAACAATGCCGCTGGCAGGACCGCCCGTCGCGTATTGCCGACCGCCGCAGCATCTCCGCCGCGGAACTGATCGACCGAAACGCCGGCCATGTAGCAGAGATAGGGTGGGACGAGCGGCAGGACGCAGGGGGAGAGAAAGGAAAGAGCGCCTGCAAGAACGGCGGTCCAGATGGAGACATCGGCAATCGACAAATTCAGAACTCCGGCACTCGGCTGATGGCTTTCTTACTCGCATGTATACAGCGACACCAATCACCTTTCGGCGATCATTTTGCCGCACCGGCATGGTCGGCCGGGGGTGCCGGAGGATGCTGGTGCGGGCTTCGCTCCTGGGAGCAGCGGCCTGCGACTTCCCTTATCCCAGAGAGGGTCTAGAATCCTGGTCTGGCGCAATTTTTCGGTTGACCGGCGCGAAGCTCGCGTGCATATGTCCGCCCACTCCGCCAGGCTTCACAAGCCGGGCACGGGAGCGCGTAGCTCAGCCGGTAGAGCAACTGACTTTTAATCAGTAGGTCCAGGGTTCGAATCCCTGCGCGCTCACCACCTACAACCAAATTCTTCAAAGACTTAACAAGACAGAACCACCTGACCCTGCGAGGTAAGGCGGGGTCAGGGTCAGCATAGGGTCAGCAAGCAAAAAATGCTGACATCTCCACAAAAATCGAAGACCGCACGAGCGGAATCACGAGGTCTGACTTTGACCGGGGTCAGATGAGGGTCAGGCCGCCTCGGCCAACCACTCCCGGCACGGATTGCAATGCCTGCTGCCGGAAACGTCGGACATGAAAAAAGCATGACAGCGTATGGAGGCCTTAGCCCTCCTCTTGTCGGAATAGGGAGCGCGGTTACCGTTCTTCGAAAGCGAGTCGAAGCGGCCGTTCACCGATCCAGTGGATCGCCCGAGCCTTCAGCCGACCTCCGCGAGATTGTGGCCCTCCTTGCGCAGTTTCATCAGCTTCTGATCTTCTTCCTTCGTCCATAGACGCTGAAGTCGGCGGTGAGCTGGCTGCCATGCTCCGCTGATCCCGGGTGCCGCAGTTTAGCTTGCTCGCCCGCGTCTGGATCGATGACGCCATGCGGCCGAGGACCTCGGCGATTTCCCCGTTTGTCTTGCCCTCCCCACGGAGTTCGAGGATCACGCGATCTGTTCCAGCGTTCCAACGTTCCTTTGACTTCGTCTTTGTCTTCCCATGATGTCTCCCTCCGGTACTGACATGTTGTTCCTCGACCCCGCCGGCGCTAGTTTTCGCCGGCAAAAGTCCATGCAGCGGATAAAGGGGTCGATCTCGGAGTCCTGGAGTCCGAAAATCTCGCCGACCTCCGCTTTCGAGATTTTGCCCTCTGCGGCCCATCTCGCGACGTCGGTCGGTCGGAATCCGATCGGCATGCCGTTGTCGCGGAGAATGCGATACAGATCGCCGTAGCTCGCTGCCCGGGCGAGCGCCCGGGCGATGAAGCCGCTCACCTCGAAACGCTGCCAGACGTCCACGACCGGCACGCCGCTGGCGACGTCATCGCGCAGCGCGTCGATCATGATCCTGCGCTTCACTATCCCGCGGCCAACGCCGCTGTCCAAACGCCTCGGTATCGACGACCTGGCGCTCCCGCGCGCACGCCCGAACATACGCCAAGGCCGCCGAGCGGATTTCGCCAGCCCGCCGCGTGCGTTGATCTTCGATAAGCGCGTTGCGTGCGTCCGCCTCCCGGAAGTCCTCGGGGAACAGTGCCCGCGCGATGGACCATGCTTCGGCCGTCGCCTGGACGCGGTGGAAATCCATCTTTCGGAATCGGGTCCGCAGCGCTTCGTCCACGCCTTCGATCCAAGAACCTGCCCGCCACCAACAGAGCCGTTCATGGACCTCGTCCAAGAAAAACCGATGCCCGGTCTCATCCATCGGAGCGACTTGAATGACGACATTCTCGACAGGAAGCAAGCTGCCGTGCTCCAAGCAGACTCCGATGTAGTATCTGCATGCCTCGGCGATGTGCCCGCGGAATCCCTGGCAAACCGCATCCCGTGCCGCCTGCTCCGACTCGCATCGAGCGCACTGGACGCGAGGCTCGTCGCCGTTGATCAAGAATCCGAGTGCGCCGCACTGCTCGCAGGTCATCCCGGCTCGGTCTGATGCGTGTAGCCAAACTTCTGAGATGGCGTCGGCGACTGCCGTGGGAATGCGTCGCGCGAGGGCATCGGTGCGATGACCAGGTTGCCACGCCTGTTCTCGACATGAGTGACTTCGATGTGGACACCAGCATCGCCAGCGGTTTCCCGGATTTCCGACAGCGCCCGCCCAACGATCCGGTGCCAGCCGTCGCCGATGCCGAGCGCGACGTCGTCGGGAAAAATGTCGGCAACCGCGCGGCGGATTGCGATGTCGTTCTCAAGACGCATCAGTGCATACTCGCCCGGACTGCGGCCTGCGCCTTTTCGATGATCTCTGCGATGCGCTGCATACCGTTCTCCGGCATATACTCCGGCGCAGCGGCGATTTTGACCTGGAGCTGTCCATCCGACTCGGCAATCCCGGTGATGATGGCAAAAGATCGGACCTCTGTCGGTAACTCCCCGAAGGCACGCAGCGCGTCGTGGATTGCTGGCATCCATGCCTTTGGCACGGCAACCCGCGCACTCGGCGAAGTGACCGGTCCGTACATGTCGTTGAGTTCTGCAGCAGTCATGCGATCATCCCTTTCGTCAGCTCGGCGAACGAGCGCGGCGTGTAGTCGACGTCGGGCAAGTCGATCCCGACATCCCGAGACAGCCCCTGTCCGGGGAGCTTTCCGTGCGAATGTCCGTAGAAATGCACAGCGCCGTACTGCTGACTCGGCCATACCCGTGCGGCATAGTGAGCCAGGTAGACATCGCGACCGCCGTCTCGGGTGCGTAGCGCATGCTCCGGGCGTGCGGCCCAGTCGAGAGCCGCCAAGGTCGGATGCAGGTCGCCGCGCTTGTCTAGTTCATGATTGCCGATGATCAGGTGCTTGCGGCCCTTGAGGCGGAAGAACAGCGACCGGATGCGCTCGCTGTTGATGCCGAGCTGGAAGGCAAAATCGCCGAGGTGGTAGACAATGTCCTGGTCGCGGACGACGGAGTTCCAATTGGCGACGATGGCCGCGTCGTGTTCGTCGATCGATGCGAACGGCCGAGCGCACATCCTGATGATGCGCTCGTGGGAGAAGTGCGTGTCGGCGATGTAGTACTTGTTCACGAACATCCGACCCCCCTTAGATTGCAAGCGTCAGCTGCGGTTGCGCGTAGGCCTCGAGCGCCTCGTGGACCTCTTCCCCGTCGAGCCGGCTGCGAGGGATGAGAACCTCAACGAGTTCGTCAAACGCAGCGCGATTGCGCTCGAGAATACCGCGGGCGCGCTCCGCCTGCTCTTGAAGCACTTCCTCGACACGCCGACGGAGAAGGGGATCGAATTGGCGAGCCTGGACCATCGACTGCGGATCGCGGTGTCCGTCCGACCCGAGCGTTTGCCCCATGCCGACGCTCGACAGCGCGTAAGTGAGGAGATTTGTCGCTTCGGCGAGATCGGCGATGACGCCGTCGGAATGGTTGCCGTGGACCAGCCTCTCCGCTGCCAAGCCTCCAAGGAGGTGTGCCACACGGTCGGCATACCACTGATAGTCACGATGCCCGGCACGCGGCTGTACAACGGCCGCCCCGGCGATCTCCATCCCCGCTTTGGGATCACGATCCCGGGTTACGAAGACTTCATGCACCGTCGCGCCGAGGGCGGCCGCGACAACGGCATGACCGATTTCGTGCACTGCGATGTGCCGGATATCATCATCGGAACGACGTTCTCGGCGCGGCAGTGAAGCGGCGATGTGATGATGCCGCAGTTCCCGGCGCTCGCGGCGAGCAAGTCGACGGGCGTCGCGAGCCAGGCGCTCCAGGTCAGCGCCTGACATACCCTGAGTCTTCTGGCCGAAGAGCCCCAGGGGGAATTCCTCTCCGACGGCGAGGTGCTGGCGCAGGATTGCCTGACGGGCGCCGGCGTCGGGGAGCGGGATTTCAATGTGACGATCCAGACGTCCCGGGCGACGGAGGGCCACGTCGATGCCCGAGGCGTCATTCGTCGCGCCGACCACGATCACGCCCGCGCGCTCGATGGCTCCGTCGAGGCACTCGAGGAGAGAATTGACGACGCCGCGCATCCACTCGTCCGACCGGCCGTGACCGATGGAACCGCGGGCGATGAAGTTGTCGATTTCATCGATCAAAATCACGGACGGTGCATGCTCCCGGGCCTCGGCGAACGCATTTCGCATCGAACGGATGAGGTCGCCCTGATGGCCTTCTCCGTTGGCGATCCACGCAGAATAGCTGCCGATGACGAGATGGGCGTCGAGGCTCTTCGCAAGCGAGGCCGCAAACGTCGTCTTCCCGCACCCCGGCGGACCGCTCAGGAGGATACCGTTGTCAACGTCGGCCCAGGAGATCGAGCCATTGCGCCAGTCTTCGATATCCCGCGCAAGCTCGAGGCCCCACTCCTGGGCAGCGCCGTACCCATGCATTTCGCACAAGGGGCGCACGTCGGGAACCGTGCGTTCCGACGGCTTCTTGTCCTTCTTGTCTGCCGCCTTCTCCTTGGCTTCCTGTGCTTTCTGTTCCTCTTCGGCCGCCACCGCTTGCAAGTGCAGCTGGTAGGTCTCCGGGATTACACGGGTCGAGGCGATAGCGATGCGACGGCGACGCCAGGGCATTTCGGCGAGCAGGATCGCATCGTCTGCCGTGATCTGGCGGCCGCATTGCGCAGCTGCCAGGATCACGAGATCGATGTCCAGCCCAGCACGGATCACGCTGTCTGCGAGCGTGAGCGAAGCATGCTCCGTCTCTTCCTTGACGTCGGCGAAGAAGACGCTGCAAGCAGCACTGTCGAGGCCGCTATCGATACCCTTGTCCCAGCGCAGCAGTGCTGGATAGACGTCGTAATTGGGAGTGATAGCGTCCTCTCCGTCCACAACGTCCTCGACGGAGAAATCCATGTCGATTCTGTCGCCGCTGCCCGGAGTAAGTCCTCGACAGACACGGATATCGCGGACGGCAAGAACAGCGGCGTCCTGCCAGGCGATCGCGTTTGTCGTCTCCGGCACGATGACTACGTGGATGCCGCGTGGCTGATGACCGAGGCTATCCAGAATGCGGTGTACGTGAAGGCGGGCGAGCGTGCGCTCGAAGTCGACGCGAGTTTGGCGGGTCATGATAACTCCTGCGAAAAAATGGAAAGCGCTGTCCCCGGGGTGGGGTGTCAGGCAGCTATCCGGGCTATCCGCAGGGTGTTCATGGTCTCGACTCAGCTCTCTCGGTCAACATATTTGCAACCATGCCGCGTACGGTTGCGGCTGTCAACGCGGCATCCGGGAGTTCGTTTCTACTAAATCGCCGATGCGATCGGGTGGTTAACGGCGCGCGATCGGTTAGAAATCGATCTCGTCGTCATCGACCTCGGCGAACGTCGACGGCTTGGGCGGCAGAGGATCGTCGGCGAGAACGGTACGCCCGTAGATCAGATCGTGGATGTCAATCTTGGGCGCCTTGACCGGAATTCTCACGGTCGTCGTGTGTTCGACGACCTCGGCATCTCGCCACTTGCCTGCGACTCCGAGCACTTCGAAGTCGCGCTTGGCCGCCCAGAACTCCAGAACCGCGTCTGCGCCGACCTTCCCGATCAGGTCGAGGAACTCGCGGCCGGTCATACCGACGATATGCTCCTCGGGATACGACTTCGCACCGTGAAGGTCGGCAGACCACAGGCCGAAAATCCTGATCGCCGGCGCGCCGATGCTGGTCTCTGCCTGACGGAACCGCGTCAGCGCCGGGTAGTACTTCCGCTTCTCCGCAGGCATCGCGCCGACTGTCGCGGTCTGCTTCGCTGCCATCTCCGCTCTGATCCAAGCAGGCTTCACTTCACGGAGCTTCTTCGTAGCGCGGCCGACAACGATCACCAGCTTCCCGTCCTCGAACGTGATCGAGATCGGAAACCGCCGACGGACGCCGCTGATCGCCGACAGATCGCTGCAGACGAGTTGAAGGGTGCTGTCGAGAACGGACGCCTGCGTCTTCGTCGGCATCCCGACGAATGCCCGGAACTCGGACTTGGTCATCTCGGGAACTGACCGATACAAGCGGTGTTTGCCCGCCTCCAGGCAGAGCTTGAGGTAAAGTCGGACTGTGAACTTCGATTTGAACCGCGACATCGCGTTAAGGTCGACCCAGGCGTAGTCGCGGCTTTCCATGACGGCCAGCTTCAAAGCTTCGGGAAGGCGAAAGAACATCTCGTCATGGCCGCGCAGCGCCGCCAAATCGTCGGTGTCGTGCAGCAGTTCGATCATCTGCATGCGGATCGTACCGCGAGCGCCGATTTGATTAAGGCGGAGCGTCATTGCAGCCGTCGAAAGCCGAGCCAGCGCCTGCTTGGCGCGATGGAGGCTGTTGAGGCCGAGGTATTTCACGATGTCGCCCAGCTTGATCGAATGCGTTTCGCGCGAGATGCCCTGCTTCCGCGCCTCGGCGAATAGTCTCCAGAAAGCCGCGATGTCGCCTGCACGAAGATGGCTCGATTCAATCTGCATCGTCTCGATGACGACCCGAGGGATTTCGATGCGCGGGGACGTTTTTTCGTTATCGAAGACCGCCTCTGCCGACAGATCGCCGCACTTGAGACCGCCGCGCTGATGACCGCGAATAATGTCGTCGCCGGTGGCTTGCCATACGTAGCCCTTTTCCGAACCATCTTCGCGTTCATGAACGAACACCGCCCCCCGCTTGCCGTGCATCTTGTGCCGACGGCGCTTCGGGGCCGTTTCCATTTCTTCGATCGTTGTGGCTGGCTGATGCACGCCTTCTGTCTCCCTGACACATAGAAGTGTGCTTTTCGGTGCAACATCGCACAAGAGACCAACGTTCATTTTTTCCAAAAGCGGCGAATTTCTTTGGCGTATCGAGATTCTTTGCCAACTGGGAGAGGTGGTATAATCTAAGTCAACTATACGGTATTCCCTGGGCGCTGCATTTTGAAGAATTGGAGCCTTGAGATAGCAAATGTGAAACCGGGGTTCAGGATTTTAGCCTGAGGTTTCTTGGGCTCCGCTATATTTAAACGCGGGTCGCTTCGCTCTTCCTTGTTTATCCTGCCCTTCGGCGGAGCCTGGAGCAAGCAGAAATGTCTGTGTCATCAGATACGCGGAGCGAACTGGGATAGCTGACATCGTACCTTCGGGTTCTGAACTCCATGGGATTGGTTTCGTTTGGAGGCCCAGGGACATCGGATTCCGTTTCGGGGAGCCTCGGATATCCAAGGGGCGAAGCGGCGGAGCCTCCTAGTGCGCCGCGATGTTTTTAAATCGTATTCTACATGTAGAAAAGAACAATGCATTCTATCTGTAGAAATGTATTGCGCTGAATTTCGCCGGCAGGGAGACTTCTACGTGAGGAAACCAAAACATGCTTCTATATATAGAACGGGGGATGAGATGAGAACGACCGATGTGATCGAGATCGAAGAGCCGATCGATAGAGTCGAGGATGAGTTGGGACTGCTCAAGGAGCTACTCGGCGAAGAGCCTGTGATCGAGACGCTGGTGGTGACGAAATCCATCTCGAAGCGGCCGACGGTCGGCATAGCGGACATGTCCGACGACGAGTTCCGGGCGTACAAAGCGCAGAAGCAAGCCGAGCGCCGTGCGAGGCTCAAGGTACGCGAGTCGTTGGGGAGCATGAAATTCGACTCGTCCTCGGCTCGGGAGGCCCTCGCGGATGCGGCGCTGCTGATCCTCGCGACGGGCGGTCCTGGTGCAGACGCCGTCATGAACTACCTGGGCAGGGTGTATCACGACCAGGTCGGCGCGCCGATGACCATCCAGGCCAGAGCGCGGTCAGGTCGGCTCAAGCCAAAGTTGCTGCACATCGCCCGCAAGTGATCTCAAATCATGAATGGGACACCGATGTCCCGTTCTCAAATTAAATCGCATCCTTTTTGTCCCTTGCGCCGAAACGCCGTTTCATCAGGTTTCAAACGCCGTTTCGGGAGATGTGAGGCATGGCAAGCGATTCCTTCAAAACGACGGAGCGGCAGCGGACGTCTGCGCAGCGGACGCGGCAACGGCGCTCGGCTGCCGGAAAGCCGCAGCCGGTGGCGGTCGACGAGGCCATTTCGGCTGCCCTGAAGTCCGAACTGCGCCGGGTCAAGGCAGACGGTGATCGGACAACTAAGACGAGCGCTGTATTGAATTCGATCTTCGATTCCGCACTGGATCACCTGGTCGACGTCCGGGGTCTCGACAGGCAGCAGTGCTGGTCGGCTCTCTCGGCTCGGCTCATCAAGCGACGTCGCTATTGCCAGACTCCAGGCTGGCAGCGCTAGCCCTCGTTCCCCCGTTTCCCCCCATTACTTCCTGTTTCAGAATCGGGAATCCGCAAAAACACGCCGTTTTGTCCCTTGCGTTGCCGAAGACCACCGTCTCCTCAAAGGGAGACATCAACATGCCGCAAGATTTCAAGCCCCTGACAGCTGTAGAAGTCGCGCTCGGGGACCGCCTCAAGCAGACGTGCCGAAGCAGGCACATGGACGTCAATAAGTCAGCATCACGCTATGTCGCCGAGCGTGTTCTGGCGCACTGGCAAGTCGGCTTCGGCCCGGCACCATTCATGGTCAAGGGTGGACTGCTCTATCCGCAGCACATGCGCCCGACGGAAGGCGGAGACATCGCGGTTGTTCGCCACTACTCCGAGCAGGAAATACAGCGCGGCATCCAGCGCATTGCCGCCATCCTGCCCAAGGAGGGCATTGAGCTAAGCAAGAACGGCATCGAGGAGATTGACCGGGGCCACGGCGACCCCGTCATCAGGATAAGACTTGAAGCCGTGTGCGGCACGATCGAGGGGAATACCCATCTCGATCTCTCGGTCGCACATGGGCCGTTCGCCCTCCCGCAAGACGTCGCTCGCCAGGAGCTGCCGACTGTGATCCCCAACCAGCCCGGCATCTTCGCCTATGTGCAGCCGCTCGAGGCGTCGGCCGCGGAGAAATGGCTCGCAGTTCTCCAGCAGGCCGCGACCGACGGCCGCGTCAAACACCAGGCGGATCTACTCAGCTTCGCAGCTATGGGGGTCGACAAGGATCGGGTCGCTCGCGAGATCATCCGCGTCTGCAAGCACAGGGATATCCCCCTGTCTGTGTGTGCTCCCTCGCCAGCGGCGTTATCCTGGGCATCGATGCGGTCTCGGGAGCAAAGCTGGAACAAGCTCAGCGCGGAACGCGGCTTCGCGATGACGATTACCCAGGCGTGGATCGACATCAACAGCGCTTGGGCCGAGATACACCGGGCGCTGACCGGGGCCGCCATCGCCGACGTTCGCAGCCCCGGACATAGGGCGCCCCTCCTTGACCGTATTGCCGCTCGCCAGCCTCCCTCTCCTCCCCCGTGCCGACCCGTCTGATATTGGCGGCCACTGGGGCGTCATCTTTGTTGCTTGCACGCCGACGGCGAACGCTCTCCCGACAAGGGAGGCACCGAGACATGGGCAACAAATACGATCACCCGGAATACCGCGAGGCCGTCTTCCATCTATCGTGCGAGTTGGACATTCCCGACCGCGTTTTCCTGCCGATCCGCAACCTGATTGGCTGCTCGCTTGGCCGAATCTTCTGGCTTGACTGGCGCAAACAGGATTCCATTGATCCACAGTGGATGCCCACCCCAGGTGACCACGCCGACCCGGAATGGCACCGGATCGACGGCTGGCCCGAGAAGGGTGACGGACACATCTATCGTAAGTGGAGCCGACGGGCGGGCTTGTGGATGCAGTGGCATTCCGTAGACGCCTGGCATGTATGCGACTGGCTGATCACTGCGGTCTCGGACGCGCATCCGTGGCTCGCGAATGTCGACGACAACGGCTTTCCGAAAAAGCTCATCAAGTGCGGCAACCTGGAACGCCTCGTGCATGAAGCCACAAAGGGCCTACGCAAGCGTAACGTTCGGGACATCGTCCTTGGTCCGGAAGACGAAACGTTCGTCTACGACCTCGGCGCCGGGCATACCCTCGTTCAACTGCTGTCGCGTGCCGCACTCCGCAAGGAGGGCATCCGCATGCGCCACTGCATCGGCTCCGGTGGATACGACGAGCTGCTCGATGATCCTCGCGTCCAGTTTTTCTCCGTCCGGGACCAGGACGGCAAGCCTATAGGGACGATCGAAGTCCGTGACGGCTTCCTCCGCCAGTTTCGTGGCCCCTCGAACACCGATCCGGCACCTACCGTGATGGATCTTGTGGCGGGAGCTACGAATTCCTTTGGCTGGCGGGACTGGCGAGATCGTCCACGGTCGGCACGAGACGAGGACTACGGCGAAGAAGCGCTCGCTGTCCTTCGGTACCTGCCACCCGCGCGACGTTGGCCGGGCTGACCTGGCTCTATTCCGCCGGCAGCACATCATTCCGGTAGGGGCCGTTTCCCGCGGCGACAGGAGGAGAGAGGCATGAAGCTGTTCAACGTAGTACACGATGCTCTCGAGGAGCATCTTCCCAAGGTCGCCGACGGAGCGGATCGCCAGGAAGCCCTCGTGTATTTGCGCGGGCTGAAAACCGTTCTGGCGACGGTGGCCGATCTGGAAGACACCAACCTTGTCCAGTTCGATGATAGTCCCATGAAACGTCGCATTACAAGGCGATCCACGACACACGCCAGCGTCAGCTTTCCGCCGCCAGGAATTGCGTTCAAGCTTATGGGATCAAAGAATTCGGAGATTTCGTGTATGCCCGGGACATCTAATGCTTTTCGTTTCGCCGACAAGCGGCTCGCGGATCAGCTTGAAGCCGAGGTCCGCGATCTGCTCGAGCGAGCGCGGTATGAAGACGGCCGAACTCGAAGGGACACGCTCGATGAGATTGAGGAGCGGGAGCGCATTCTCCGCCGAATGCACTGTTAACGGCGCCGCTGGCGGAAGCCTGCAGCAGTAGGATCAATTTTAATTAAAATGAGTGATTACAGCATCTTGCTTGACTCCAGCTCGGACTCCGGACATAAGTGTTCCAGAGTGTTAACTCGCACTTCGCGCTGCCGGACCTACGGCGCGGAGTAACCAGAAAGTTGAGACAGCGGCGAGAACGTCGAGGACCCGGCCAAGGCGCGCTAAAGATTTATTAGAGACAGCCATATTCTTTTAGAGACAGCGCGAACGACACTCCAGATCAACCTGAACTGGAGTTCAAAATGCCCAACCAAACCTACCCCGAAAAACAGGCAAACCTGGAACACATGGCCGCACATCGCGGTATCTTCGATGGTCTGGAGCAGTCCATTGATGATGTGGATTCCCAGGACGTGTTCCGCTACGCCGGTGTGCACATGGTGATCGCGAAGGCTGCAATTCGCGTAGCTGGCGGCCCGCCGGCGATGACTATGGAGGACGGCATCACGGTCTCTCTGCCGTCCTGTATCTCGACATCCGAACTGCGTAAATATCTTTACGAGTATGGTCTCGTGGAGACGATCGCTTCCATCCATCGCCGCTTGGTGACGGCAGCAAACGTTTTGGCCTGGCCCGCTGTCGCCGAGGTCACGAAAGAGATCGAGCGCATGCTGACCCACGCTTTCCTCGTCTGCAAGGCGATGGATTCGCAGCCGCTGCACTGCTGCATGCACTGAGGTCGGTGAGTACGATGCCGAAGTACGACAACATCGCGAACGTCAACGGCAACCTGCTGCGCTGGTTTCGTGCTACGTCAGGGAGGTTGCTGGAGGAGGTGATCGACATCCGTCGGGGATCGCTGCGATCCTCGAGGACTTAGCCGGCGACGCCCCCATGGGATTCGTCGACGACTCGGTATGATGCGACACACTGTCGTTCTGGACGTTCGTCTCTGCTCGGCATCTCACGCACTTCATCCGTGCGCATCGCTATGCGTTTCTCGAGGTGCTGCACGGCCGCGGGTTGATTTCGAGCGGGACAGCCGATTTATCGAGACGATGGCCCAAGTCCACGCACGCGTTTCTTCGTGCTTTGGCGGCCACTGATCCGCCGGGCTTCACACACGCCATCCCGCCATGGTCCCCAAATGGAGCGATCATGGCCGGCGTGTTGCACGATATCGAGGACTCGTTGGCGGCTATCAGGGTAAGCGCTGTCTCGCTCCCACCTTGAAGCTTCTGCCGTTTCGAAGACTGCCGTCGTGAAGGTGCGACGGCGCTTCGCCGCAACATAGGGCGTTCCGACAAGTTCGATCAGCGCTATTTTCGGGGCCGCATTGATGCCCACCACTTGTTCGAGATGCCATTCAGATGATCACGAAGCCTGTCTTCGACATGCTCTGGGCTCCAAACAGCAGCGCATTCTAGGCGGTCCGCCTCTTCAAAGCTGAGCGGAGACTCGGCATTCCCGATGGCATCATACGCTGAAATTCTGCCCGAAATCCGGTCCTGCTTGAAAAACACCGCGCCGTCCAACGCGGACACCGTGGGTGGATCAACCTTTCCAACGATGGGCCATCGCCCGGACTTCGCAGCGCTGTCCATCACCCATAGCTTGAAGAGAACCGCTCGATCTCGCACGTCTTGAACCGGTTCTTCACGTTCGGAAACACCGTCGAGAAAAGCGAACAGCGGATGTGTTAGGGCGACGGCGTGAAATTGCTTTCCGTTTCCAATGTCGATCCTAACGATATCGCCTCGTTTCTGCTTTCTGCCTCTGACCATCGCGCCCTCGCTGTTCTAGCGGCACGTTTAGCGGGTCCCGAGAAGTCCGCAAAGGGCCGACGGAAGCCTTTGGCACATATTACCCAGCCGGATGATTCCACGGTAGGATACTCTCGATCTGACGCTGCTTATGGCCGTTGACAATGGCGGTGAGCGTGTTGGTCAAATATGCAAACGGATCAACGGCGTTGAGCTTGCACGTCTCGATGAGTGAGGCGATGGTTGCCCAGTTCTCCGCTCCGGCATCATGCCCGGCAAAAAGCGCGTTCTTGCGGTTAAGGGCAATCGGCCGAATTGTTCTCTCGACGCTGTTGTTGTCGATCTCGATGCAACCATCGGCCAGGAAGCGGCAAAGGCCATCCCAGTATTTTGCGATGTAGGCAAGCGCTTCGCCAAGCGGCGACTTACCAGCGACACGATGCTGAGTGAGCCAGGACCGCATGTCGGCTATCAAAGGCGCGGATCGCTCCTGCCTTCCTGCAAGCCGAGCTTCGGCGGGAAGGCCGCGCAGCTCCGCCTCGATCCGATAGAGTTCGCCGATCCGCCTCACGCCTTCCTCGGCAATTGGCGCTGACCCGGTGCGCGTGATCTCGACCAGCTTGCGACGGGCATGGGCCCAACAATAGGCAAGCCGGATGTCCGGGCCGACGCGATCCGGGGCAATCAGCCGGTTATATCCAGCGTAGCCATCCACCTGAAGGATGCCAGTGAACCCTTGCAATATTCGTTCGGCATGTAGCCCGCCGCGACTGGGTGCATAGGTGAAGGCGACACCTGGCGGCGCACCTCCGCCCCAAGGTCGGTCATCGCGGGCCAACGCCCAAAAGTATCCGGTTTTGGTTTTGCGGGAGCCGGGATCGAGAACCGGTGCTCGGGTCTCGTCCATGAACAGCTTCGTCGACCGCTTCAGGTCTGCGATCAGAGCGTCGAAGACCGGACGCAGTTCGAACGCTGCCCGGCCGACCCAATCGGCGAGCGTGGAGCGGTCGAGATCGATGCCCTGTCGGCTCATAATCTGGGCCTGGCGGTAGAGCGGCAGATGATCGGCGTACTTCGACACCAGGACATGCGCGATAGTCGCCTCAGTCGGCAATCCGGCGTGGATCAGTCGAGCAGGTGCCGGAACCTGGGAGACGCCGTCGGAGCAGGAACGGCAGGCATATTTGGGACGGCGGGTGACGATGACACGGTACTGCGCCGGAACGACATCCAGCCGCTCGGACACGTCCTCGCCGATGCAATGCAGGCCGCCGCCACAGGGGCAGATCAGGCTTCCCGGCTCGATAATCTCCTCGACACGAGGAAGGTGGGCGGGAAGAGAGCCGCGATTGGCAGCGCGTGGTTTGGGGTGCGGTTTACCCGAAGGGCTATCGGCCTCGTCTTCGGCATGGACGGCCGCAATGGCCGTTTCCAAGTCCTCCAGTGCGAGATCGAACTGCTCGGGATCGGCCTTCTCGGATTTGCGGCCAAAGGCTGCCTGCTTGAAAGCGGCGACCAACTTCTCCAGCCGTTCGATCCGATCATCCTTGCGGACTTCACGCGCTTGCGCCGCGATCAGCATCGCCTTCAGGGCAGCAATATCGTCCGGCAAATCGGCGGCGTCCAACATGGTGGAAGGCTATCAAATTGCGGCTCCGCTCTCCGTCAAAATTTGCCGCCCGAGTCATCGTGACGCACCTATTCGATGGCGTTAGGCGCTCTCGCCTCAATGGAACGGACCCGACGCCAGTCGAGCCCCGCAAACAACGCCTCGAACTGGGCAGGTCCCAGGGTCATCAAGCCGTCCCGGATATCTGGCCAAGTGAACGTGTGCTCCTCCAGCCGCTTGTAAGCCATCACCAGACCGCTGCCATCCCAGTAGATTAGCTTCAACCGGTCCACCTTGCGTGACCGAAATACGAAGACGGTCCCTGTAAATGGGTCCTTGTGCAGCTCGTTTTTGACAAGCGCCGCCAATCCGTCATGCCCCTTGCGGAAGTCGACCGGCTTGGTCGCCACCATGATCCGGACGCGGTTCGATGGAAAGATCATGCCGGAACCGCAAGGGCACGTGCGACAGCGGCGATCCGGGTGGCGGACGCGCCTTCTTCCAAACGTATCGTGACAGCACCGACGATGATCTCGGGACGGCTGGCTTTCTTGATCGGCGGCTCCGAAACGGGTGGATCAACGATCACCGCAGCGAACTCCACCGCATCCTCGGGTGCAGGCAGAACCAGCTTGCCCTGCCGCGCCATCGTTCTCCATGTGGACAGGTGGTTCGGCTTCAAGCCGTGGCGCTCTGCGACCTCATTGACCATCGCGCCTGGCCGAAGACTTTCCGAAACGATCTGCGCCTTGACTTCGTCCGGCCAATGCCGATGCACATCACGTCCAGACTTCCTGGTCGTGAGAAACTCAATTGTAGTCTCCATGGAGAAACTCCTGTTGCTCGTCCATGGATAGGCGATCACAGATCAGGGCTGCCAGAGCAACGTGGGAGCAGAACATCGGTTACCTATCAGGATGACCTGCGAGAGATCACGGCGCTGGAGCGTGCTGCACGCGTCACGACACGTTTTCGCGCGAATTGCCGTGCTCGATCCGCCGAACTGGAGCGGCCATATCGGCTTTCATGACAGCGACTGCGGCAGAGGCTTGACATCGGCGCGCCCAAGGCGTGGTGGCGAACGACGGCAGGGCGCTCTGAAGCCGATAATTCACGATTTCCATACAAAATGACGGTGATCTGGAGTGCTTTCTGGTTCCGACCGCGGGGCGCAAAGTACAAGCTTGTTGCGCGAAAGATTTCCTCTGCGCGAAAGATTTCCTCTGAAGCTCGTCATAGTTCTCACGCTTATCCGTTCTTTCGCGGCCTTCCCGGGCCACCACTAGGTTCCTCGCAGACCTTCTCTAATACTCGGTCGATAAATCGAGCAAAAGAGGTGTGTCTTTCCCACTTCCCAATCCCCAAGGCGTCGGCTCGTGCCTCCAGCTTCTTGTTTCGGGTAGACGCTTCACCGATCGGGACACCATCTTTAAACATCCTTCGGATGATTTCGTACATCCGTAGCTCTTTCTCGCTGAGTTCCTCGAGGGGCGGTTTGAGCTTCCATTTTCGCAAGCCATCTGGCTTTCTTTGGGCGGGATATATTTGCAAGACTTCAGACGCCAAGAAGAGCAAATGCGTAAATTTGACTCTGCCGGCTACCCTTAGAACGGTACTTCCCGTTTCATCCACATCAAATTCGGCGGTTTCCCAGTCCTTTCTCGGCACATCAACGCGCTCTCTGTCGGGCTCAGTTTCACAGGCGACCGCCTTGATTCTGGAGGTAACGAGGTGGGCTATTAGCCCCGGCATCCAGGACGCGAACGGAGTAAACGAATGGTGCTTCCCATCGTACCCAATGAAGCTCCTCATCACCGTTGTCCGCTGAAATTCGTAAAGCTTATGCCCCGGCGGCCTGGGTCGGAGAAACGGCAATAATTCAGCGTTGCTCACCCACATCTTTGCTCCTTCGAAGGAGCCGTGAAAATGCCGTAGCGTTAATGCGCGGTCTCCCCAAATGATCCATGCTGCAACCATTTCCAATGACCACAGTGGGGCATTGCTGCTCCAGATGTCAGGCGATCTGGGGTTCCGCGAGAACGGCGGTAAGAATCTGTCCACCAGAAGTTCATCGGCCTCACCCGGATCGAGAAGCCCATCAGCGACTTCTTTCTCGATCCTGGCGACGTCGAGGGGTTGTTCAGTCTCACTGCAAGGCATTTCGCGTCGGAGTTCTTCCATTCCCTTAAAAAGGTCTTCAGGGTCGATGACCGGCGAACCGCTTCGTTGTATATCTTCGGGCACTTGGACACTCCGCATTCTGGAGCCCGTTTATCGGTCGAAAAGACTAATCCTGAAAAAATCGATATCGTTAATAAATTCCTAGCAGCTTCGATCATAAGCCTTTGTCTTATTCAGTCTTATTTCCTTCGACAGCGATCCTGATCCGAAGAAAATCACTTTATTCCTATTACTTAATCCGCCGTCGGTTATCTGCGATTTTAGACTGCGGCTTTCCCCGGATAATTGGCCCCATCGAAACGAACGATGGATGCCTACGACATGATTGATGCCAAAACGAGCGTGACCACGGAACCCGCACTGAAACCTGCGGAGTCTTCCCACAAGAACGACGGACACGGACCCGGGCTCATCGATGCGTACACGGCGACAAGCATCTACCGCGAGGACGTCGCGGCTATGGACGCCCTCCACACGCACGGCGATGCAGCAACCGCTGGCGACGCCAATCCTCATTGCACCGTCAACGCTCCGGAGGCGGAAACACCTGCCGCTGCACTAATCTCGCAGGACCAACCCGCGTGGACTGAGTTGAGCAACAAGAAGTTCATTCGGGCTTCCCAGCTCGCTCAACTCTACGACGAGGACTCAAAGAAGGCGAAAACTTCCAAAAGGCCTCGCCTTCCGCTTCCCCTCCTCCATGCCTTGAGGGACGCGGGCATCAGCGTTGATCGCGCTCTGACGATGTTGCCGATTTCGCGGACTCATCTGCGCGCCGCATGCGATCGCGCCAAGGTAAAACTTACCGGAGACGTGGCTCCTTCGCGCACCGACTCCGCCCCGCTTGCTCCCCCTCCCTCACCAAAGGAACCTGATATGGCCGCTATCCAAGCCGCTCTCGCGATCGACCCGTCTGAAGCAACCGAACGACCCTGTGCGTCCGCCAAGAACGGCGAACCCCGTCTTAGCGGTGAAGCACTCGGCGCTAAGATTCGAGCCATCGCACACGAGATCGAGGTGAAAGAAGGGGTTCCGCCAAGCTACAACCGCATTCACCGCGAGTACGGCTTCGCTATCCAGACGATCAAAAAGTATCTGCCCAAGAAGAGCGCTGCCGCGTCTCCGACCACGGAGATCGAACATCCGTCGACAGTCGACCGCGCAATCGTGCCTGCATCAGGCCACGAGATGATCCAGATGGTTTCCGAAATTGTGTTCGGCGCGGAGTTGGTACCGGGCACATACATTGGAAATGACGGCGTCGTTCGCTGCGACGACGTCACGAAGCTCGCCGGCGGTCTCGCGCCGTTGGTTCAGAAGTGGCGCCAGCATGAGGCCGAGGTAGCTCGCATCCTTAGCACCGCCCGTGAGCTGACTGTCGCCTAAAGTTCAAAAACCTGACTCGCACGTGCACCGAGCCCTCGCCATCTCTTCGCCCGACTTCGGTCGGGCGGTGATCCTCTCAGATTCGCCTCATCCGATGGAGAATAACATGCCCAACAAGTCTTCAACCCGCGGCCTTCGCGTCGAAAGCCGCCCCCTTCTCGCATACGACAACCGCGCTCGTGGCGCCCGTCGTGCCTATCGCGTCTGTGGAGGCGCCTGGCGTGACGAACCGCCCGCAAAGTCGCTCGGCGTCCTCGACAGCGGGGTCGACGTGCTCCTGTGCGTGAATGAAAATGGCATGGCCAATCTGCTCGCGCTCGTCCAGACCAGTATCCTGGTGCCGAACGACGTCCGTCGCGGACCCGTGGCGAAATTCCTCAAGATCGAGCTGCCCCTCACAAGCGATCGCGACAACAAGCTCGTTCGGCGAGCTTCGGCAAATTCGCTGAAGCTTGGCAGCTTGGCCATGCAGCGCCTCGGGCCGGCAATCAAGAAGTTTGTTGCCGAACACGCGAGGGCATCATGATGCCGGTGGATCGTGATTTCGCGAACGACAATAAGCCGCCGGTAGGGGAATGGGCCTTCACGGGTACAGCTGAGGAGATCGCCTCCGATCTTCTCGCGTGGCTTCGCGCTGCGCCGCGCCGGTCGCTGACCGGTGTGATGCGAATCCGTCCCCGTGAACTGACGATCTTCGACGAAGGAGAACCCGACGACCTTTTGATCGCAGGGACCATCTGGTGTGACACCCTGCCCGGCTGGACTGATTTCGAGGCACGCCACCTTGCGATCATCATCCGCCTTCACCGCGATGCATTCCTCGAGGTTCTCAGCGGCCGGGGGTGGCGCGACTTTTCGAATGGCAACCGTTTCGAAGAAGCGATGGAGCGTGTCCACGCCCGCATCGCTCCACGCTATGCATTCTAAGGGGACGACGTATGGATCAAGAACGGACCAACCGCCTCATCGCTGTTCTTTTGAGGAACGAGGGATTCGATGAAATCAAGGCGCATGTTGCTGCGGGTCATCCGCTGAGCGAACTGAGGGAGGCCATCCGTGGAACGGGATGGCGCTTTCTGGTGACGAATTCGGGCCGGGACCTTTCCTTGGCACGCATTGAGGCGCTGGAGACGGAATTCCAGGACGCCGTTCGCGACCTTGAGGTCGCTGCGAAAGAGCTGCGGGTGCAGGACATGGAAGCGCCCGACCTTTCAGACCAATTCGCCCAGGTACGGGTTCGCACAAAGGTCGCGCGCCTTGCACGCGCGGCCGAGCTCGTTGGGGTGCGCGTAGCGCGATACCTCCTGCCGGGCGAAGCGCCACCGGACGGCCCAATTGAGCGCTGCCTGGAAACGGCAGGGTTCGAATGGAATGGCGGCGACATGGTCACGGAAATCTGGTCCGCCGACCATGAACAGCGACGGAGGGAAGCTCTGGTCAAGCTTCGATCCACTGAACGGAACAGGATCTCGCAGCCGGAGGTGACAGATGCCGAATAGCTATGACCCGGATCGTATCTCCGCGCTTCGCGCGCTATCAAAAAGCGGTGACGACGATGGTTTTCGACAGGCCGTCGACCTGCATGCGGAGCGTGGACTTCCGATCGAGGAAATCCAGCAAGCCATCCAGGCGAGCGAATGGCGCTATGTCGTCGAAGGATGCGGGACATCCGTCGCGTTGGAGCGACGGTCCGAACTGCTTGGCTACTACGATGAAATGCTCGAGCAGATCGAGGAGGCCTTGGCGACAATGACTGACCTCGATGACGTGAGAGGCGGACCCAAGGGCATGCTACGCCATCTGGAGGAACGCGAAGAACTCGGCAAGCACTGTTTCGAGGCTCTCCTCGAGGGACGGCGTGTCCTCCGATATCTCTCGCCGGAGGATGACCTTCCCGATCCGAAACACGATATCGGTCAACTGCTGTCCAAATCCGGTTTCCGATGGGACGGCGCCTATGAAGTCGAAAAGGTCCCCGGAGAGAACGAGCAGATCTTCAACGAAGCGGTCAAGATCATGGAATACACGCTCGCCACCTGGTGGACTTCTCGTTTTGCCGCAGAAGAATGACGCGCGGCCGCTCGCCGCACAATCCGACGGACCCAGCGGAACGGGGCGCGTTGCTGAGCAGCCAATCGCCCCCGTTCTTGCTGGTGTTTCGCACCATCTGGCCTGAACCGCTGTCCCTTCGATCCATGCGCATTTTACAAACGAGGCATACTGTAGAGTTCATCGCTCCGCCCGAACTCGGCGAGTTGACGTCAATCGTGCAAGGCGCTGTCCTGCTGTTTACATTGCAGTTGCACAATTTCGGTCGGAAGCAAAGCCTTGATGGACTGAGCATTGCCGTCGATGACGACGGCATTATGCTGACGCCGAATGCATTCAGGGCGCCTGGGATTACTGCCATTTCCGCAAAATTCCCCCACGGAGTCGAGACCGGAAAGGTGCTCGATGCGATCGACGACGATGGGATTGGACGGTGTAAACTCGTTGATGCTTTTGTCGAGATGACGAAAGTCATGCGCGAGCCAATCTCCGCACGTCGAACCGCCCAGCGGCATCTCAATGCATTTGTGGCTTCACTTACGTCAAGCACCTAGACTGCTGCCGCCCGATCTAACGCAAACAGAATCGGACGCTCAAGCTCCGCCGACCTGCTGAGCTTGGGCTATGAAGGTTCTTATTGGCGAGGAGCGTCCAGGAGGCTCGTCATCGGCTGTGGTAGCCCCATGATGCCGCGCTTTCCATCGCTGGAGGTACTTAACGAGTGGCTGGAGCAACGCCGCAAAGAGCTTTGGGCACAGACGTCGCACGGCAAGTGCGCGGCATCATCGCGGATATCTGGGCCGAAGAAACACAGGTTCTCATGCCGGTGGACGATCGAAGGCCGACGGCGCGGGGACCCGCTGGCGATTACTTGACAGCGCCCCGAATTTGATGCAAGCTTTTTTTGAACTGATGGTGATTATATTGAACCACACGCGGCGAGCATTCGGGGACACGCACACCCAACTCGGCAGCACGGTCAACAGGGCGCATGACACCATCCGATGGGCAAGATCTCGATCTCAAACAAAATGGATTCAACACTGATGTCAGCCAGCGCGACTTCAAACAAAACTCTCCCCTCGTCAGCACCGGTTGTAGTCATCGGTGGCGGCATCATCGGTGTCTCAACGCTCTATCATCTGGCAAAGCGGGGTGTTTCGGGGGCAGTTCTTGTCGAGCGAAAGCAACTGGCGAGTGGTACGACGTGGCACGCGGCCGGCATCGTCGGGCAACTTCGGGAATCCGGAGCGCAAACCGCCTTATCGAAGTACACCGCGCGTCTGTTCACAGAGCTTGAAGGCGAGACCGGCCAGGCAACGGGATATAAGCAAAACGGTACATTGCATCTCGCGCTTTCGCCAATCCGCTTGGAACAATTACTCAGAAATCATGATCACGCCGGGAGGATGGCGATTGAAAGCCACATACTTTCAGTCCCTGAACTCGAAAAAACCTGGCCACTCGTGGACTATGAGGGCGTGCTAGGCGGGTTCTTTGTACCTTCGAACGGGCAAGTGAACCCGCTCGATGTGACGCAGGCCATGGCGAAAGGAGCAAAGCAGAACGGCGCGCTCATCTTCGAGAACACGTCAGCCACAAAGATACTTACTAAGAACGGCCGCGTCACCGGGGTCGAAACGGACAAGGGAGTTATCGCCACCGAAAAAGTGCTGCTTGCCGGCGGCATGTGGACCAGCCGCTTCGCCAAGGCGCATGGCGTCACCGTTCCGCTCCACGCGGCCGAGCATTTTTATCTCGTTACCGAGCCGATTGCGGACCTCCCGCGCACCCTCCCTTGCCTGGTTATTGCCGAGGAACGCACCTATTGGAAAGAGGACGCGGGCAAGCTATTGATCGGCGGCTTCGAGGCCAATGGGAAGCCATGGGCTAAGGATGGTATTCCGGATAGCTTCGAATTCGATGAGCTCCCGTTCGACATGGACCACACGGAACCCATGCTCGAAACAATTTTCGCGCGGATGCCCGCATTGGCTGAATTCGGGATCAAAACGTTTTTCAATGGGCCGGAGAGCTTCACCCCGGATGGTCGCCCCTACATCGGACCTGCACCAGAAATGCCGGGGCTGTTTATCGCAGCCGGAATGAATTCCAATGGAATTCTGAATTCGGGCGGAATTGGGCTCACAATGTCGGAGTGGCTCATTGACGGCTATCCAAGCCGCAGCATGAGTTCCATGCTCGCGTCCCGCGCCCACCCATTCCAGTCGAATGCCGCATACAATGCCGACCGCGTCGGCGAAGCCGTCGGGTTTCATTACGGAATCCATTGGCCAGGTCGTCAAATCGAAACCGCCCGGGGTGTTAGACGGGTCCCGCTTCACGATCGACTCAAAGCAGAGAACGCTGTCTTCGCTGAGCGCATCGGCTGGGAAATTCCGATGTACTATGACCGCTCGGGGAATGGATGGCAGGACAGGCCATCGATGGGTGAGCAGTACTGGTCACCGTTGATAGCCGAGGAATGCCTTGCCGCACGTGACGCGGCCGTCTTCATTGACCAGTCGATGTACGCTAAGCTTCTGGTACAGGGGCCCGATGCGGTCAGGGCTCTGAACAAAGTATGTGGAGCCCAGATGGATGTCGCGGTCGGGACGTCAGTCTATACCCAATTTCTGAACCCGCGCGGTGGCATAGAAGCCGACGTCACCGTAACGAGGACCGCTCCGCAGAAGTTTCTGGTCGTTACGGGACATCCAAGCCAAATACGCGACAGGGCGTGGATCGAGATGCATGCGGATCCGGCGTGGAGATTCGAGATCTTTGACGCAACATCCTCATTCTCGCTGCTTACAATTCACGGTCCGAAGTCGCGCGAAATCCTGTCCGCCCTGTCCACGGACGACTTCGGCAATGAAGCCTTTCCGTTCGGTGCTGCTCGCGAGATCGACTTGGCGTACGCCCGCGTACGGGCAATTAGGCGCTCGTTCGTTGGAGAGCTTGGCTATGAACTGCTCATGCCCACCGAATTCACCGCTGGTGTTTATGACGCTCTGATCTCAGCGGGACGCCCGCGTGGTCTCAGGCATATGGGGATGTTCGCCATGAACAGTTGCCGCCTCGAGAAAGGCTTCCGTCATTTTGGTCACGATATCGGCGAGGACGACACTCCGTACGAGACCGGTCTTGGTTTTGCGGTAGACCTGCGCAAAGACGACTTCCTTGGTCGACAAGTGCTCGAAGCGCAAAAGGCCCGGGGCGCAGTCACGAAATTCCGGACGGTGGCGATTGAAGTTGTCGGGGCTTCCCGTGCTGACGGCCCTTACCTCATTCACAATGAGCCAATCTGGAGCGAGGGCGAACTTGTGGGACATGTGACCTCAGGAGGATGGGGTTTCAGGTTGGGCAAAATGGTCGGGCTTGCCAGTCTGCATCGAGGAGACGGCGTATCGAAAGACTGGCTCGAGCGGACCGAATTCCAGGTTCAGATCGCAGGAACGATGTATCCGATCAAAGTGCAACTCCAGCCGTTCTATGACCCATCGGGCGCACTCATGCGCGGCTGACACATCGACACGTAAAGCAATAAAAGTGGGAGGAAGCGAAAACCTGAAGACCAATCCTCCTCATCGAAAAATACGGAATTAGGTAGCAAATGCCACAAAGAACGCATCCCATCGCCTTGCACTACCTGAGATTGATTTATTGCAAGACGGCAGGTCCTCGCTGACCTCCCCAGCGATCTCGTGCTATTTGGGATGAAACGAGGTGACGAATTGATGAATATTGAAAACGTAATCGATCAGCAAAGTTTCCTAGAGTACCTGGCGTCGATACGAACCGATTTCGAGAATGGCGCTGTCCGATGGGAAAACACCGACCTTGCGAGCTACCTTGAGGCCATGAGTGCGTGGCTAAAAGACAGTGCGCCACAGAGCGAAGCCAACCCATGGAAGCTCGCCGCTTTTTTGTTACAAGCTGGAGCTTTCTATGAATGATTGCCTGCCGCATTCTTTGTGACGGTCTCGAAATGATGCCGTTGAGTTCCGCGAACCACCGTTAACCATATCGAAGCCGGTCGATCGACTTCGCATGCGGCCCCTGATATGGGACCAGCATGATTACGAGAGCGACACGAATAGCCCGCTGATCCCGACGCCTTCCGAGGCGGCGTATCAGCATTGTTCGTTGTCCCGAGGTGATCATGCTCCGCACCAACATTCCGATCCTGGCTCCCAACGCCTACGACCCCTTCGAAGAAGAGGCTCGGAGGTTGGAAATACGATCGTTGTCTCTGGCCTGACCCCAACAAAGAGTTTGGTCAGCACTTCCTGTTGACGAAGAACGCACGGAACGTCGATCCGTCGGCCGTTTGGGGGCTTGGCGAGGACGAGGCCTATGGCCTGTTCTGCTCGTTCCGCTGGTCCGCGAACGGCGGCCAGCCGTTCTGCCCAAAGTGCGGGAACACCGAACCGTACGGCATTCGCCGACGCCGATACCGCTGTTCGGAGAGCGAGTGCATGCGAGAGTTCTCGGTGACGTCCGGCACCGTCTTCCACTCCCGCAAGCTCTCCTTCAAGAAGCTCCTGATGGCGATCTGGGAAGAGGTGACGGCCGTCAAAGGCCTCGCGGCCCTGCATCTGACGCGCAAGCTCGGCGTCGAATACAAAACCGCTTGGGTTCTGCTGGCGAAGATCAGGGAGGCGATCGGAAAGCGCCGGGCGAAGATGAAACTCTGGGGTTCGGTGCAGATCGACGGCAAGTACGTCGGCGGCCACATCAAGCCCGAGAACCGCAAGGAGGATCGGATTGACCGCCGCCTGAAGGAGAACCAGAACGGCAAGCGCCTATGCGTGCTGTCGCTGCGAGAACACAACAAGGACGCACCGAACCGAACTCTCACCCGCGTTGTCCGCGACGAGAACGCGAAGGACGCCTGGGCGGCCGTTCGCGACCATGTGGAACCGCGCTCGATTCTGGCCGCCGATGAACATGGCTCCTACGACGACCTTGTCGGGTTGGCGGTGCTGCAGCGCGTGAACCACAGCCTGGCCTACCAGACGCAAGACGGGACAAACACCAACGCGATCGAGGGCTTCTTCGCCCGCGCCCAGCGCGCCTATGTCGGCATCCACCACCGCTTCTCGGTGAAATACCTCGACTGGTACATGGCGATGGTCGCCTGGAAGGAGGACACCCGATACATGGGGCTGCGCTGGCAGCTCGCCGACGTGCTGAGCACAGTCACCCACCGCACGACGTCGGATAACCTCTGCGGCTACTGGCAAGGAGCGGCAGACCGCATCGAGGACCAGGTGTGGACCGAGGACACGACGGTTGAGAAGCAACGGTACCTGCGGTGACCGAAGCGCTGCCGCGTTGACGCTGGCCTGGCCGATAGGCAGCATTGGCTTAGAAGAAGGAGGATGAAATGGCTAAGCCGAGTTTTCCGACGAAGCACCTCCTCCAGGGCGGCCTGATCGAAAGGGGGCAAGCATGATCAACGAAACTCTCCTTTGACCCCTGCGTTACCTGGCGATCTCCCAGAGACGCCGCCGTCCGTCGGGAGCTCCCGATGATCGCACAAGTCCAGCCTGCTCCATCCTTTCGAGCAGGCCGGAGAACCTTCCAGCTAGGTTGGGGCCAATCCCGTCGATCTCGGCTCCGAAACCCTCACGTTCGGCAAATTGTTTCGAGAGGTCGCCCGCCAGGATCGGCTCTTCCGCATCTCGGAGGAGTTCGAGAACGCCGCGGCGGACATCACGGCCTCTGAGGAGGTCGGTCACGCGGCGGCCAGGGGTTGATCGATCCTTCTTCTTGGGCACCTGAGGAAGCTCGGACGTCGCGTTGGGATCGAAGACCTTGATCACGGTCGCGAATGCGGCCTTCTGCGCTTCCAAGACGAGCGCCTCTGCCTTGATCTCCTCAAGCCTGGCTTCCAGCTCAGCCAGTTTGCCCTTCAACTCCTCGACGACCGACACCATACAATCCAACCCCTCGACAGAGCTAGAGGTAACAATTTTTGCGCCCGGAATCTTGTGGCATTTGCTACCTAATTCCGGAAAAATACGAAACATTCTAGTGAGCTTCTATGCCCGCGCTGGATCCGAGAGCAGCGCGGGCAGGTCGGAAACCCAGCCCAGGCGTGCTACCTGACGCCCATCATACCAATGCCGCCGATTTCTTTGGCAGACCAACCGGTCTTGCTCGCTCCATTCAACAAAGCTCGTCACTGGTGGTCACTAGCCTCGCACTCAGGTCCGGTCGGCTTGACGGCACGGGACCCGGTTCACTATTGTAAATCGAAGATCAAAATCAAGCGCTTGGCGAGTGCTGGCAAATTGGCGTGGAGGCGGAGTAACTCGTGTCGTCGAAAAAAGAAGCTGCAGAGACAATTCCGATGATGAAGAGCGTCGACAGGGCGCTTTATTTGCTGTCGTTTTTCACGGTACAGGAACCCGAATGGGGCCTCAGCGAGCTTGCGAGAAGAGCCAAAATCGACAAGGCTACGACCTTGCGAATTCTCGTCGCGCTGATCCGCAACGGCTTTGTCGAGCAGCACTCACAGACGAAAAAATATAGACTGGGCATTGCGGTCCTGCGGCTGGCCCGGGTACGCGAAGCTAGCTTCCCACTTCTCTCATTCATTAATCCGGTATTGGATCGAATCTCAGAGGAGATGGAAGAAACCGCGCATGCAACCCTCG
Source organism: Sinorhizobium sp. BJ1 (assembly GCF_002531555.1). Classification (NCBI taxonomy): domain Bacteria; kingdom Pseudomonadati; phylum Pseudomonadota; class Alphaproteobacteria; order Hyphomicrobiales; family Rhizobiaceae; genus Sinorhizobium; species Sinorhizobium sp. BJ1. The sequence continues at coordinate 85,130 of NZ_NWTH01000016.1, read as the reverse complement.
CGGCTGACAATGCCATGATAACTATCGCCGTTACCGAGCCGAAGAGGGCGACCCGTGTATGGGTGAATCCGTCTCAGCTCCTGCCATTTCATGCTTCTGCATCTGGCCTGGCGTTCATTGCCTTCGCACCGCCCTCCGTGCGGGAGGAAATCCTGGAGAGCTTGGATTTCGAGCGCTACACCGAACACACGATCGTGGAGAAGGCCGAGTTACGCAAGCAGGTCGAGGAGATCAGACATCGAGGTTTCGCATTCTCTCCGGGTTCGTTCGAAGTTGAAACAAGTGGCGTAGCTGCACCCATTTTCTCCAACAGTGGCGAAGCCTTTGGAGCAATCGCCATCGCGGGAGTCGCCTCGCGGATGACCAAAGAGCAGCAGTTCAAAGCGGCCAAGCTGGTTGTTGGCGCCTCGATTGAAATCTCGCGCGCCATAGGTGCCGAGCCACATCCGAACATCGTGGCCGCCAAACAAGAAATGGAGGCAGTATAAGTGATCTGAACTCCGACGTCCGAGTGCATCTATCCTGCGTCACGCGACCTCGCGCCCCTGCACACCGGGATGCTGCTCCGGGGGCCGGGGCAGCTAAACAGGCTGGTCGAACTCCACAAGGCCCGTGTTTACGACGCTTCCGCCGCCATCGACGTTTATAACCGCTCCGTTGATATATGAGGCTTCCGGCGACAGAAGGAACGCGGCCACATTTGCGATCTCGACGCACTCCGCTGCCCGGCGCTGCGGTATCAGGCGCGTGACCCGCCGGTAACCTTCCTCTGGCTCACCTCCGCCCATGAGTGCGGACATCTCCATGTCGGCCATTTCGGTACGAACCCAGCCGGGGGCGATCACGTTGGCTCGTAGGCCATAGCGCGCGTATTCCAGCGCGATCGTTTGCGTCAACAATGTCAGACCAGCCTTCGAAGCGCTGTATGCGCAAAGCCCTGCCCCCGCGGTCGCGCCCGCCACTGAGGAGATCGCCACAATCGAACCTCTGGACGGAAGCAGGTGAGGGATTGCTGCCCGCGACATGACGAACGGTGCGGTCAGATTGACGTCGACCTGCCGCTGCCAGTCGTGGAGCGACATCTCGGCAACCGAAGCGGCGAACACGATCCCCGCATTCAAGATCAGCGAATCCAAACGTCCGAAATGCGCTACCGTTCTTTCAACCGCGTCGGCCGCCTCATCGGGCTTGCCGATGTCGGCGACCAGCGCCAAGGCATTCGTTCGATCAGCGACCGCCTCCAGCGCTCCGGCCCGCCTGCCGCATATCGCGATCCTGTATGTCGCCGAGAGCTTGGTCGCGATGGCTGCGCCAATCCCGGAGCCTCCGCCGGTGACGAGAGCAACCGGCGCTCCTTCATCCAATTTTGCAGACATTCGGCCTCCGTGGTTCGCGCAAAGAATGTCAACGGCAGGAGCCGCGGCTGTGAAATGCGTCCGCCAGCTCGTACACGTCCTTCAAGTATCTCGCTAAGCGCTCGGCGCTGTCGGAGATTTCCGGCCGTTCGCCGATCCAGCCGACGTATGTGAGGCTTCGAAGCAGGAGGAAGAGTGGCAGGAACGATTCCGACACGTCGGACAATTCACGGGCTTGGCGGTATCCAGTCAGGAGGGCGTTCTTGATCGCCGGATATCTCGGCTCCCTGCGGTTTCGCAACAAGGTGGTCGCAATATCGAACAGACGCCAGCCGAAGCCGGAATCGTCGAAGTCAATAAACTGAACCGACCGGGGGGTTACCAGTATGTTTTCCCGAACGAGGTCACCGTGAACGAGGCCGAAGTCCAATTGGTGCGGACCTATACATTGTAGTTCCGCCCTCAACGTCTGCCGCAATGACTCCAGCTTTCGCCTGTCATCCGCCGAAAGCGGGTCAAGGTCCCAGAACCTGCCCCACAACGGTCGCTCGCCAAGGAGACCGTCGACGTCCCACGATGGCCGTTCGAAGGTCTGGGCGCGGTTCCAGCCGTCCGTTACATTATGGAGCCGGGCCATGGTACGGCCGACCAACGTGAAGATACGCGTAAGCTCTTCGTCACCATAGTCCAGCGGAACGCCCGAGACGCCGAGGGGTCTTCCCGCAAGCCAGGAAACAATATCAGCATTCTGCTCAGGGAACCCCTCACCTGCCGTGATGGTAACGTACTCCCTGCCGCCTGAGGTCGGGATTGGTTCAGGGACTTCGATACCTCCGCGCTTGAGGGCCTTCACCCACTGAAGCTCGGACGAGAGCGCCGCGCCGCTGGTGTACCCGGGCCGGTGGAGCCGCAGAACGGCGGGTTGGCCGTCATTCAGCCTAATCTTGAAAACGGCGTTCTCCCTGTACTTCAAGAGCTCTGGATCCTGGTCTGCGAGATCCCAGTGCTCGAGCGCCGACTTCGCTCTCCGTGTGAGCGCTTCCAAGTATGGTTCAGCGATATCTCCCATGTCAGACCGCCGATAGCACGTCGTCGAGTGTGCTGAGCAAGAGATCTGCGTTTTCTTTCGAGAACGGCATCGGTGGCCGGATCTTCGTCGAGCACTGATGGATGCCGAGTTTACCCATGAGTACACCGCGCGCGCGCATCTCGTTGATTACGCGGGTCGCGATTTCCGGTGCTGGCGTCTTCTCGTCCCGATCCAGGACGAGCTCCGCGCCGAAAAACAGTCCGCTGCCCCGTACGTTGCCAATGATGGAGTGTTTCTCGGCGAGCCTGCAGAGTCCGTCCTTCGCGTATCTGCCGACCGTCCTGGCGTTCTCCATCAGCTTCTCGTTTTCGAGAACATCCAAAACCGCCATCCCCGCGGCGCACGAAACGGGATTGCCGCCGAACGTATTGAAGTATCTAAAGGCCCTGCGGAACGCGTTGAGGGTTTCGGAGCCGGCCACCACGCCCGCAATTGGATGTCCGTTCCCCATCGGCTTGCCCATGGTGACGATGTCCGGAACTATTCCCGCATGTTGATGTCCCCACATGTATTTCCCGGTGCGGCCGAAGCCAGGCTGGACTTCATCGGCGATGATCAGCCCGCCAGCTCTTCTGACAGCCTCGACCGTCCCGGCGAGAAAGTTCTCGGGCAGATCAGGAAACCCTTCGTTGGCGAAAAACGGATCGATTATCAGCGCGGAGAACCCGTGGCCGCTTTCTTCCAGAGACTGGATCGCCTTTTCCACTTCTGACCTAAACGCTTTCGCAAAGGGTTCACCGGACTCGCCGGCCAGCGGCCTGTAACTGTCGGGCGCGGGAACATGTCTGACGTGGCCCCCATAGCCACCTACCGGAGGCATGCGTGTCGACAACTGCGACACCGCGGCAGTGTTGCCGTGATAGGTGAAGTTCGTCGCTATGACCCCGGTCTTTCCAGTGACGGCTTGCGCCATCCGAAGCGCGATGTCGTTGGCCTCGCTACCGGTGCAGGTGAGGATGGCGGCGTTAAGCGAGCTGTCGAAGTGTGTAAGCAGCCGATCCAAGTAATCCAGGATGCCCTCGTGCAGGTAACGAGTATGCGTGTTGAGGGTTGCCGCTTGCCTGCAGATGGCCTCGACTACGTGCGGGTGACAATGCCCGACATGCGGTACGTTGTTGTAGCAATCGAGATATTTTTTACCATCGGCATCCCAGAGCCAGACGCCCTCGCCCCGGACGAGATGGACCGGATTCTCATAGAAGATCGACGTGTTTTTCCCCAGGAGCTTCTCCCGGCGCGCTAGGAGCCTTTGTGTATCGTTCATGTCCGTTCCCTTGTCGGGGTTTGATGGAAGATGGTTTATTATTGTCACCAGCAGTTCTATTTTTGCCGATTTTAGGGGATTGTCAAGACTTCGCTTAAAAACTCAAGCTCTGGGCCAGCGATGTTTGCAATGGGTACAGAGCGGGCTCGGCTCGCGTCGGCCGTGACAGCCGTTGCGGGTGCTGAGGCAGCCGGCATGTGCTACTAGCGGAACTGTGAGCTTCCCCGGTCTCCGTTCGTGAGGATTTGTTATCCTCAGGGCAGCCGGCCGTTGCGGACCGAGTCCCGATCCCGCCTCCGATCCGAAGCTCCGTTGGGCGCGGGACGCACCTTGCAAGAGAAGGCCCGCATTGTGCGGGCCTTTGCGCTCGATGAGGGTCGTAAGGTCAAGCTGCGTCGGCGCTCAATGCATCTATTGCCTCCGGCCGCATTGCTGTCCTCATCGCTCCTACCGCCGCAGCAACGAGGATGAGCGAGGGAAGGATGACCGCCATCGCGCCGGAAGCACCCGTCAGAATGTCAAACCCGGAAACACCGAAATACCCGACCAGGCCAAAGCCGACGGTGGAAAGGGCGGGCAGGATCTTGGTCTTCATCGGCTGCCCGGGCTCCAGTTCGGGGTTTTTGGCGAAGAAGACGATCACCGCGACGCAGACCAGCGTCATCAAGGCGATAACGCAGATCACGGCGATGTTGGCAATCCATGCAAACAGAGTCATCAGGGGATCCATGCCCAGCGCGGCGAAGGTGCCGATGACGGCCAAGGCTATCACGGTTTGCACAATGGTCCCGCGGTAGGGGCTCTGGTAGAGGGGATGAGTTTTGCCCAGCCATTCCGACAGCATCCCTTCCTTCCCAAGAAAGTAGAAGTAGCGCGCGACGTGATTGTGGAAGGCCAGCAGGCAGGCGAAGACGCTCGTCACGAACAGGAGGCGCATGGAGTCGGCGAGCCACCTGCCGGCGAACTGGTCAGCTATATTGAAGACAAACTGAACGGGATCGGAGAGCTGCTGAAGGGTGGCGACGATTGTTTCCGTACCTGCCGCCTCGACGATCCAGATCGCGGATACGGAATAGAACGCACCGATGAGCAGCACGGACGCATAAGTCGCCCGAGGAATGGTCTTGCGCGGCTCTCTTGCCTCAGCGCTGTAGATCGTCGTCGCCTCCATCCCGATGTAGCAGCCGAATGCGAAGACGAAGGTCACGCCGAGAGCGGCGCCGCTGGGCATTCCGGCCAAAGACAGCGGTGCAAGGCTGAATCCGCTCGGGACGCCTTGATACACGATCAACAAATCCAGGATCAGCACGACTGCAAATTCTGCGAGTACCAGCAGCCCGAGCACCTTCGCTGAGAAGTCCACTCTCCGGTACGCCAAAACGCCGATCAGCAGCGACGCTCCAATGCTGTAGAACCACCATGGGAGATCTATTCCGGTGGATGTCTTCACGAGATCCGCTGTTACCGGACCGAACATTCCCGACATGCCGATCTGCATGCAATTGTAGCCGAGCAGGGCAACCAGCGCGGCAGCTCCTCCGAGCGGACGGCCGAGGCCGCGGGTGATCAGCGTGTAGAAGGCGCCGGAGTTAGGCACATGGCGCGCCATGGCGACGTATCCGACAGAGAACACGAGCACGAGCAGCATCATGAGCATGAATGCGGGCACGATCGCGGTGCCGTTGCCGAAGAGAATGGCGACGGGAAGGATTCCCGCCATATTCGTCAGAGGAGCTACTGCGGAGATCACCATTAGCGTGACGGCAGCCGCTCCCAGCGTGCCTCCTCGTAGTCCTCTGTCCTGATTAGCTTGCACTTTTGACATCTAATTCCCCTGTAGGATGGATCGACAATCGGCATTATGGTTCAATATTATCACCGATGGTTATTTATTTTGACCTAAGTTTAGTGAATGTCAATCTACCGGTGCTCGCTTTTTGGCACCGTCCGGCAGTCGCTTGCCTTGGCCTGAGGAGGAATAGCGCAACGACGAACGGACCTGCCGAAGACGAGCACCGACCGTTTCATGCAGCTTGCATCAGGATGGAGACGGACCGATCAGGTGCGCAGCGCTGCCAGATTCTCGTACAGCGACAGCGCTTCGGGGTTTGCCAACGCATCCTTGTTCTTGACTGGTCTCCCGTGCACCGTTTCCCGGACGGCCAATTCGACGATCTTTCCGGATTTAGTGCGGGGAATGTCCACCACTGCTAATATCTTCGCCGGGACATGCCGTGGCGAAGCCCCTGTCCTGATGCGTGTCCTGATCGCCTGTTCAAGATCTGCATCGAGGTGAATGCCTTCCGCCAGGCGGACGAAAAGGACGATGCGAACGTCGCCGTCCCACTCCTGGCCAATGCAAAGGGCCTCGACGACCTCGTCCATCCGCTCGACCTGGTTGTAGATCTCCGCTGTTCCAATGCGGACACCTCCCGGATTGAGCGTGGCGTCCGAGCGACCGTGTATCACGATACCGTCGTGCTCGGTCCACTCCGCGAAATCCCCGTGGCACCAGACGTTGTTGAAGCGGCCGAAGTAGGCCGCGCCGTACTTCTCGCCGCCCGGATCGTTCCAGAACATGATCGGCATCGATGGGAACGCCTTCGTGCAGACGAGTTCTCCCTTCCTCTGGCGGACGGGGTATCCAGTGTCGTCCCACACATCGACGGCCATACCGAGGCCTGGCCCCTGGATCTCCCCCGACCAGACCGGCTTCAGCGGATTGCCGAGGACGAAGCAGGACACGATGTCCGTGCCACCGGATATCGAGGCGAGTTGAACGTCCCCTTTGATCGCTTGGTAGACGAATGCGAAGCCTTCCGGCGACAGCGGCGACCCGGTGGACGCCATGAGACGCATGGCCGAGAGGTCATGCGTTTCGCCCGGCCTGCAGCCGCTCTTCCGCACCGCGTCGATGTACTTGGCCGAGGTGCCGAAGACGGAAAACCGTTCCTGCGCGGCATAGTCGAAGAGCACGCCCGGGCCCGGATAGAACGGCGATCCGTCGTATAGGCAAAGCGTAGCGCCAAGCGCGAGCCCGCTGGCCAGCCAGTTCCACATCATCCACCCGCATGTGGTGAAATAGAACAGCCGCTCCCCGTCGCCCAGTCCGCAGTGGAACCTGTGCTCCTTGAGGTGTTGCAGCAGCGTGCCGCCGACGGAATGCACGATGCATTTCGGCGCGCCTGTCGTGCCCGATGAGAAGAGTATGCAGAGGGGGTGGGAGAACGGCACCCTGTCGAAATCCACGGCCCTTGGTTCGATTTCGCCGATGAGGCGCGGGAGCGTGACCGCTCCGTCGATGGACGCCGCCAAGGTCTCGGGGTCGCCGGCATAAGGCACGATGACGACGGGAACTGCCAGACTGGCCGCCACTTCCCTGACCTTGTCGCCGACGGCCTGTTTCTTTCCGTTGTACCAGTAGCCGTCGCACGCAAGGAACAGCTTCGGCGCCACCTGTGCGAACCGGTCGAGGACCCCGCTCACGCCGAAGTCCGGCGAGCATGAAGCCCAGACCCCACCCAGCGAGACCGTGGCGAGCATCAGAGCGATGGTCTCGGGCAGGTTCGGGAGCATTGCCACGACCCTGTCGCCGCGGCCGACGCCCAGGGCGCTCAGCGCCTGCTGCATTCTCGACACCAACCCATGCAGCTCGTCCCAAGTGACGCTGTAGCTGACCCTGTCCTCGCCACGGAAGATCAAGGCGGGTCCGGCTCCCCGCTTGCGGAGGAGGTTCTCCGCGAAGTTGAGTTTTGCTCCGGGAAAGAAGCGGGCCCGCCGGATGTCATGGCCGTCCACCAGAACCTCGGCTCCTCTTTCGCCGATGACCTCGCATTCATCCCAGACCTCGGACCAGAACTCGGGCATGTTGCTGACGGACCAGGCGTGGAAGTCGTCATAGCCGTCAAATACGCGCCCGGATCTCTCACTGCAGCGTTTCCTGAACACCGCCATCGGGCTGTTCTCGAGGGCATAGGACGTGGGCGTCCACAATGGCTTGAGTGGATTCATGGCGTTTCGACTTCTCGTTGGGTCAAGCTGGTTTCACGGCGTCCGGGTGAGCGGCAGCGAACGCCGGCAGTGCACGGCATCGTTCGGCAATCGCCGACACCCGAGGCATACTGGCAAGCTCCACGCCCCACCGCTCGGCGTTGTAAACTTGTGGCACGAGGCATACGTCGGCCATCGTCGGACCGTCTCCATGACAGTAGGCAGCGGTTAACGGGTGGTCCAGCATCCGCTCGAATGCATGCAGTCCCTCGCCTATGAACTTCCGCATCCACGCGCCACGCGCCTCCTCGCCGGCCCCTGTGATCTTCATCACGTGGGCCGCCACCCCCATGTTGCAGATGGGATGGATGTCCATGGCGATTGCATGGGAGAGCGCGCGGACACGATGCCTTCCCAAGGGATCGGCCGGGAGCAGTTTCGAGCGTTGCGTCTCGGCAAGGTACTCGATAATGGCGAGCGACTGCGTCAACATGACTCCGTCGACATCCAGCACCGGCACTAGGCCTTGGGGATTGCGCTGGAGGTGCGCCTCGCTCCTGTGGGAGTGGTCGAGGAGGTTCACGGAGACAGAGCTGTGCGGGCGACCGAGAAGGTTGAGGGCGATCCGAACCCTGTAGCTCGCCGACGAGCGCCAGTAGTCGTAGAGGACGATTTCACTCATCAACATTCCTGCCCCGGGCGGCCGCTTCCAGCGCCTGCGTGAGAACCGTCCGGTCTCCGACGTGGTTGGCAAGAAGCAGGATGAGGCGAGCGTTGAACGCGTCGCTCTCCGCCTTGGCCCGCCCTTCGTGCGCAGCGAGGAGCTCGGCGTAAAAATCATCCGGGTCCAGTATGTTTGGATTGACGATCAGCTCTGCCACCTTCACCTCCCGACAGCTCTGAGGACAGCGGATCGTACCGCTTCCCGGTCAAACGAGCGCCAGCGACCGACGACGTGCTGGTCGGGGCGCAGCAGATACACGGCGCTTTCGGCCGAGCCGAGCCAGCGTGTCCGCAGCTCCTCCTGGCCAGTGGCGGACAGCGCCAGGCGCTCGACGCCGATGCCTTCGATTTCGAGGTGCTCCGGCACGTCGCAGTCGATGGTCAGCAGTTGGAACCGTCCACCGAGGCGGTCGAGCAGCCAGCCGCCGGAAACGGGGGCGTCGCTGGCGGGCGCGCCGGGCCGCGTCCGCGAAGGCATGCCCTCGCAGTCGGGACCGTTTAGCGGTGATCCGTCATACACGCTGGGCAAAGACAGCCTGCCGGAATTCACCATGGGGCGTGTCGCGGGGAAATGCTCGGAGAGGTCCAGCACGGCATCCCGGAACAGACGGCTCGTCTCCGACTTCGGCGTGATGAAATCGGTCGATCTGCTCGAATGTAGAATGTTTTCGTCCGCCGCCTGCTTGCGCTCGAGGTCGTAGCTGTCGAGCAATGATTCCGGAGCTTTGCCCTGCAAGACGAGTGCGAGCTTCCAGGCGAGATTGTCCGCATCCTGGATTCCGGAATTGGCACCACGCGCGCCGAACGGCGATACCTGATGAGCACTGTCGCCGGCGAAGATCACCCGATCGTGCCTGAACTTCTCCATGCGGCGGCACTGGAACGTATAGATAGAAACCCATTCCAGTTCGAACCTTGCGTCCTCGCCCAGAAACGCCTTCAGACGCGGGATCACTCGTTCCGGCTTCGATTCCTCGGTCTTGTCGATGTTCCAGCCGAGCTGCAGGTCCACCCGCCAGACATTGTCCGGCTGCTTGTGCAGCAGCGCGGACTGGCCACGGTTGAAGGGGGGATCGAACCAGAATCGCCGCTCCACCGGAAATTCGGCGCCTCCCTCCATCACAATGTCGGCGATCAGAAAGTTGTCTTCGAAGACGCGCCCGACGAAATCCAGTCCAAGCGCACGCCGCACGGGCGAGCTCGCTCCGTCACAAGCCACGAGCCAGTCGGCCTCGATTTCATACGGCCCTTCGGGTGTGTCGACTGTGAGCTGCGCGCCGTCAGCGGTCCGCCGGACCGCCGTCAACTTGTTGTTGCCGCGGAGGTCGATGGCCATGCCTTCCTCCTCGAGAGCACGGAGGCGTGCCACCAGCTCATGCTCGAGATAGTACTGCTGGAGATTGATGAACGCGGGACGCTTGTGCCCGCCCTCAGGCAACAGGTTGAATTCGAAGACCTGGCGTTCGTCGAAGTAGACCTTGCCAAGGCTCCATTGTACGCCCCTTTCGACCATCGGATCCGCGCAACCCAGCCGGTCCATTATCTCCAGGGTGCGTTTGGCGAAGCATATCGCCCGGGACCCGAAACTGACCTTGTCGTTGTCGTCGAGCACGACGACCGGCACCCCCTGGCTGGTCAGGTCGATCGCCAGCGCGAGCCCGACCGGACCCGCGCCTACAACCACCACCGGGTGACGCACCGCCCTGACCGTGTCCTGGTCCTTCGACCGTCGATACGGATAGAGGGGCGTTTCAAAAATTCTGCTCATTCTGCCTCCCAATCCTCCTGTCTTTAACCCTGCAGGGCATCCCACATCTCGCGGTCGCGTTCGGCGGTCCAGATTCTCGGCGTGTCGACCCCGAGAGCCTCGTCGTAGGCTCTGGCGACATTGAACGGCAGGCAATGCTCGTAGATGGCATAGGTCGAGTACTTGGGGTCGCATTCGGCGCGGCAGGCATCCCAGGCCTGCTTCAGCGTGCCCCCGCCCAATGCCACACGCGCAACGGGACGGTAAGTTGAGCGGACGAAGTCGGCCGTGTTGTCGAGCGCCTTCCGGACCAAGTCCCTGCCCTGCAAAGCGTCCCCGCGACCGGGTGCGATGGCGTCGACGTCGAATGCCCGAATCGCCTCGATTGTGGCGGGCCAGTCATTGAAGTGGGCGTCCCCGCAGTAGCAGGCCGAGTGATACTCGACGATATCGCCTGTAAACATAACGTTTTGATCCGGCACATGTGCGACGATGTCGCCGGCCGTGTGCGCGCGACCAAGATGCATGAGGTCGACGCGGCGCCCGCCCATGAACACCGTCATGCGATCCTTGAAGGTCATGGTTGGCCAGGTCAGCCCAGGAATGCTCTCGTGACCCTGGAACAGTCTAGGGAAGCGCTGAAATTCAGACTCCCAGTCCTGCTGGCCGCGTTCCACGACCATGGCCCTCGCCTTGTCGGACATGAAGACCTGCTGAGCTCCGTAGGCCGACGCCCCCAGAACGCGGACGGCGTGATAGTGCGTCAGAACCACGTACTTGATCGGCTTGTCGGTGACGGTGCGAACCTTCTCGACCACCTTGTTCGCAAGTCGGGGGGTGGCTTGCGCGTCCACGATCATCACTCCGTCGTCGCCGATGATAACCCCGGTGTTGGGGTCTCCCTCCGCAGTGAATGCCCAGAGGTCACGGCCGACCTCGGTGAACGAGATCTTCTTTTCAGCCAGGTCGCCCTGCGATGCGAATGCCTTTGCCACTTGTTAGTCTCCTTATTCTGTTTGGTCGGGCGGCCGGAAATGATCAAGCCGCCTTGTATCTCTCGACCGCCTGCTCGATCGCGCCGAAGATCGATCGTCCGGACTGGTCCTTCATCTCGATGCGGACGCTGTCGCCGAACTTCATGAACGGCGTTCTCGGAGAGCCGGTCTCGATCGTCTCGATCATTCGAATCTCGGCGATGCACGAGAAACCGTCTCCGCCGTCCGCGATCGATTTTCCCGGCCCCCCGTCGAGCTTGTTCGAGACCGTCCCCGAACCGATGATGGATCCGGCGACCAGCGGCCGCGTCTTGGCGGCGTGCGCGATCAACTCTCCGAAGTCGAATGTCATGTCCCGGCCCGCATTCGCCCTGCCGAACGGCTGGCCGTTGAGGCTGACGAGCAGCGGCAGGTGCAGCTTGCCGCCGTCCCATGCGTCGCCCAGCTCGTCGGGCGACACCGCTACGGGTGAGAACGCCGAGGACGGCTTTGACTGGAAGAAGCCGAAACCCTTGGCAAGTTCGCCTGGGATCAGGCCCCGTAGCGAGACATCGTTGACGAGCATCACCAGGCGGACCGCCTTGCGCGCCTGGTCGGGGGTCGCTCCCATGGGCACGTCGTCGACGATGACTGCGACTTCTGCTTCCATGTCGATGCCGTAGGCCTCGTCCGCCATCCGGATCGGATCACGCGGCGCGAGAAAGCTGTCCGATCCTCCCTGATACATCAGCGGATCGGTCCAGAACGACGCGGGCAGCTCGGCATTGCGAGCTTTGCGCACCAGCTCGACATGGTTCACGTATGCCGATCCGTCGGCCCACTGGTATGCGCGGGGCAGCGGCGAAGCCGCCTCATGCTCATGGAACCGCGTGAAGGGCTGAGACCCGTTCTCGAGTCCTTCCGCGACACGCGCCAACCTTGGGCTCGCATGCGCCCAATCATCGAGCGCGGATTGGAGCGTGCGCGCGATATGCCCGACCTCCGAGCAGCGCGTCAGGTCCTTAGAGACGACAACGAGTTTGCCGTCTCGGGTCGAGTCCTTGAGTGTTGCGAGTTTCATTGTCTTTCCAATCCCAGCTTCATTTCACCCCGGCGGTTCCGTCGAACTTCCGCTCCAGACCATCCCAGCATTCGAGGTAGTTGTCCTGCAGCGTCTCGAGCTCTGCCGCGTATCTGGTCAGTTGCTGAGGAAAACGCGTCTCGAACATGAAGGCCATCGTGTGGTCCAGCTTGACGGGCTTCAGGTCGCCGCTGGACGCCTTTTCGAAACCTGACGCATCGGGCCCGTGCGGCAGCATCATGTTGTGAAGGCTCATCCCACCCGGAACGAACCCCTCCTCCTTCGCATCGTACTGGCCATGAATGAGGCCCATGAACTCGCTCATGATGTTGCGGTGGTACCAGGGCGGCCTGAATGTGTGTTCGGCCACCATCCAGCGCGGCGGGAAGATCACGAAGTCGACGTTGGCGGTGCCCGCCTCTTCCGTCGGCGCGGTCAGCACGGTGAAGATAGACGGATCCGGGTGATCGAAGAGGATCGCGCCGACCGGGGAAAAGGTCCGCAGATCATATTTGAACGGCGCGTAGTTGCCGTGCCACGCGACCACGTCGAGGGGCGAGTGGCCGATTTCGGTCACGAAGAATTTCCCGCACCACTTCACGTGCAGTCTGCAGGGGGTCTCCTTGTCCTCGAACGCGGCAACGGGCGTCTTGAAGTCCCGAGGATTGGCCAGGCAGTTCGCGCCGATCGGTCCGCGGTCCGGCAGCGTGAACTTCGCCCCGTAGTTTTCGCAGATGTAGCCGCGCCAGACGTCCGCGTTGCCAACGCGCAGGACCTTGAACATCATGCCCCGCGGGACGAGGCAGATCTCCGAGGGCTCCACGTCCATGATCCCCATCTCGGTGAATACCCTGAGCGTTCCCACCTGGGGCACGATGAGCAGTTCACCGTCGGAGTTGAAAAAGTAGTCATCGACCATATCCTCGTTGAACACGTAGGCGTGCGCGGCCATGCCGACCTGGGTCATCACATCGCCGGCGGCGGTCATGGTCCGCACACCTTCCAGGAAGTTCAACGCCTCTTCGGGAGCGGGGATCGGATCCCAGCGAAGCTGGCCCAGCGGCAGAGAGTGTTCGTCGAGGCAAGGCGCGGACTTCCAGAACGGATAGCTGACGTTCGAGAAGCGGCGCGTGTGGCGCACGCTCGGCCGAATTCTGTAGAGCCAGGAACGTTCGTTCGTTCCACGCGGCGCGGTGAACGGCGAGCCTGAAAGCTGCTCGGCATAGAGACCGTAGTTGCACTTCTGCGGGCTGTTCTGCCCCTGAGGCAGAGCGCCGGGCAGCGACTCCGTCTCGAAGTCATTTCCGAAGCCCGGCATGTATTGGAGGCTGTTCTGGCTTGCTGCGCTCGACATTTGTTGCAACTCCCTTTGCGCGCCGTTAGAAGAATTTCGTTGCGCTCGTAACCGTCACATTTGTAACTATCAAGGCTGGTCAATGGACATTTTGTTTGATCTGGATCGCTTCCTGCCTTTCAGGCTCAATCGGGCCGCGGAGGCCGTGAGCCTTCGTTTCGCCGAGCACTACAAGCGGATGCACGGAATGACACGTCCCGAGTGGCGGACGCTGGCTGCCTTGGGTGCCTACAAGAGTCTGACGGCAACGCAGATCGGCGGGCACTCCGGCATGCACAAGACGAAGGTGAGCCGCGCCGTATTAGCTCTCGAAAAGCGCCGTTGGTTGAGGAGGCGGGAGGACGCCTCGGACCGCAGGATCGAACATCTCGAACTGACGGCATTGGGAATGCGGACATACCACGAGCTTTCATCCGCCGCCCTCGAATATCAAGCAGACCTCCAGCGGGCGATGGGCCCCGAGTTGATGTCAGCAATCGAACTCGGCCTGTCGGCGATTGAAAGTCGCTTTGTCGACGCACCGGCTCTTGCAAGAGGATCGTAGTGACATCCAACAGTGCCGGATACATTCGCTGTCGCATCTAACCCTGCCTTCCTGTGGGGCGAACTTCGGTGAGTTCCGCCAGCACCACCTCGATCTGCCGCAACCCATCCTCCCGCTGGATCTCGGCATTGAGAAAGCGCAACAGCGCCCGCTCATGGTCGCGGAGGATGCGCAACGCACTCCGATCCTCGGCCGGACTTTCATCATGCAGCCGCTCAAAGCGCTCCACGAAGGGAACGACCACGTCGCGAAGCCGAACCAGAAAGGCGTCCCAGTCGGCATCGCCGAGGTCGTCGAAGAGCTGATGCGTCAGGGCTTCGACGCGCTCAGTCGGTTCGGCTTCCGCGCGATGTCGCTCCAGGACGGCTTCCATGAGGCCGCCGACGCTCGCCTCCAGGCGCGCAAGCTCCCGCAGCTTGCGCGAGTGTTCAGGGTAGCGGTCACAGAGTCTCCGGAAGAGAAGGTCGCCGACCATTTCTCCAAAGTGAGACGTCCTCAGCTCCTCGATGTATGTCGCGCTAACCGGGTCCAATGCGATCTCCTTCCTAGACGAATAGCGTCGGCGTCTCGCGCCTGAAGATCCTGTTCCCCGGTTCGGTGCCAAGAAATTCCCTCGCGGCCTTGTGTCCTGAGAACACCGCCGACTGGATGATGCCCGGGGCGACCGCATCCCCGATGACAGTGCAGCCGACGGAGCCGGACTTCTTGATTGCTTCCCCAAGCAACTCGTTCGGCAGCCTCGCGGTGACCGCGAGAAGGTTGTCCGCTCTAATGGGCTGAAGCTCCTCATACGTGTCGCTGCGTTTGATGCGGAGGACGCCGTCCTCCCAGCCGATGGCCGTGGTGTTCGGGTACATCTTCACGCCCGCTTCCATCAGCGCTGCAACGACGCGCGGCTGCTCCAGCGTGTAGCCCATCCACCCCGCGATAGAAGGCAGCGGACAGACGAGATGCACTTCGAAGCCTAGCGCGGCAAGGTGCTCAGCAAGGACATTGCCCATGTAGTAGTGGTCGTCGTCATAGACGACCACCGATCCGGCAATGATCCCTCCGTCGAGGATGTGGTCCGGCGTCAGGGCGTTGCCGCGGAATCCCGGGATCGGGGTGTAGCGGCTCCGGCCGAGTCCATCGTCCCTCCAGCGGGAGCCCGTGGCGACGAAGACGTGGTCGGCTCCGAAATCAGCTACGTCATCGGCCGTTACCTCGCTCTCGGGATAGAGATTGACGTTCGCCATCTGCTGCAATTGGTAGAGGCGATAGTCGCGCACCCGGCTCCATGCGGAGAGGCCTTTGAGGCAGCTTTCCTTTGACACGCGGCCGCCCAACTCGGTTGACTTGTCCGCCACGGAGACGTGGTGTCCGGCGCGCGCCAGCGTGAAGGCGCACTCCAGTCCAGCCGGACCCGATCCCACGACGAGGAGGTTCTTCGGCTCTGGCGCGGCGGAAATTCGTTCCGGATGCCACCCACGCCGCCATTCTTCGCTCATCGTCGGGTTCTGGGTGCAGCGCAGGGGGATCGAATAGGCATCCGAGGCAACGCAGATGTTGCAGCCGATGCATTCGCGTATCTCATCGAGGCGACCTTCCTTAATCTTGTTCGGCAGGAACGGATCCGCGATCGATGGACGGGCACCGCCGATCAGGTCGAGCACGCCCCGCCGGATCTGGCTCACCATCGCATCCGGCGACGTGAAGCGGCCGACACCGACGACCGGCTTGCTGGTCACGGTCTTAACGAAGCTGGTAAACTCTTCCTGCGCGCCTTCCGGGTCGAAGCGCGATGTCCCAGAGTCGCGGCTCCAGCCGGACACGTTGACGTCCCAGAGGTCTGGAAGCTCGGCGAGGCGCTCGACCACGTCCCTGCCCTCACCCGTGCTCAGGATCGCCCTGGGGCCGGACAGCTCATGGACCGCGAACCGGATCGCCACGGCGATCTCGTCCCGCGCCTCCTCCTTGGTCTCCTCCAGCACCTCGCGCAGCAGGCGGACACGGTTCTCGAAATTTCCTCCGTACTCATCCGTCCTGAAATTGTAGGCGGGAGTCAGGAAATGCCACAGAACCGATGCGTCGTGTGCCGCGTAAACATACACAATGTCGTACCCCGCCTCCTTGGCCCGCTGCACGGCGGCGCGGTAGCTTCTGCGAAGCGACCGGATGTCCTCCCTGTCCATTGCCTTCGCCTGGACAGGAACCTCGGGCTTCAGGACGGGAAGACTTGAAGGGCCGAGTACGGGGTAACCGTTAGCGAGGCCTCGCGAGCGCAGTCCGCTGTGCCCGATCTCGATCGCCGACAGTGCTCCGTGCTCGCGGATCCTCGCGGTCAGCCTCGCGTGGCTGGCGATATCGGTCTCGTCCCAGAACTTTTCGATAGGCAGGTTCGATATGTCCGAGGAGGGATCGATCTCGGCAAGCTGCATCGCGACGGTGCCCCAGCCGCCCTCGGCCTTCATGGCGCGCATGGCTATCGACCCGTTCGGCATCAGGGGCGAATGCCCCGTCGCGTGGGGCACCGCGAAGAAGCGGTTGGGCGCGGTGACCGGTCCGATCTTCACGGGTTCGAAGAGAACGCCGTAGCGTGGATCCACTGTCATGGGGCTGACCTCACGCGGCTTTCCGGATGATTCCGCGGCGCACCCAGTCATCGAAGATCTTGAGAACGGTTTCGGTGAACGCCGGGTCGTTAATGTGCGCATCGATTTCGGTCAGCTCCACCGGGGCGCGGATTGCGCTCCGCATCTCGGCGAGGAAGGCGGAAAGCCCCTCGGGATCATGTGCCGGCTGCCCTTCTCTGTCCCACTCCTCGATGCCCTGGTTCGGCAGGATGACGTGGACCGGAGCCTTCGCCTGGGCGAGGCGCTTGCCAATTTCCTGGGCAGTTTCCCTTCGCTCTTCGGCGGTGAGCGCCGCCGAGGCAATCAGCCTGTTATGGACGTGATATGGGCGTTCGGCATACCGTGCCGGAATTTCCTGCCATGTGGGGAAGTCGATGAGATCTACGCAGCCAGGCGCGACAAGCTGGGGGATACCGATCTGTCCCGCTGACAGCATCCTATTCTTTCCGCCATTGATCATCGAACCGACGAGGAGATTTCCAAGTTCGGGGAGTGCGAAATCCATGGCTGCAGCGAAGTAGCCCTCAGCCGCGAGTTTCTCGAAAGCCATGCCGCCCATGCCGGTCGCATGGAATACCGCGACCTCGAAACCGCGTTCCTCCAGCGGTCCCTTCAGCGTCTTCATGTAAGACAGGCAGGAGCTTCCGAGGCTCGTCATACCGATTACCGGGCGGCTGCGTATCGGAGCTTCCACGGCGCGTGCCGCCCCGAGAACCGCGCCCGCCGCCTGGCTCAACGACGACTTGCAGATCGAGTTCAGGCCGTAGAGCCCGCCCGCCCAAAGAATCATCTGGATGTCCGGCGAAAGTCGGTCCGCCGCGATGAGCGGAGAAAAGGAAACGGTGGAGATTACATATTTTGGAACACCAAGGGGCAACGCCTGAGCACAATCGAGAGCAAGGTCCGTGCCCATCGTGCCTCCCATGGCGATCAAGGCGTCGATCTTGCCGTCGGCGTAAAGCTTGGCTGCCACTCTGGCAGCTCCTGCTGCCATGATCTGCATTGCACTGTTCTCGTCTCCGGAATTGATCACTTGCTCGATCGTCGATGCCGCTTCTGCCGCAACATCGTGCTTTGTGACGTCGACGGTGCCGACAACATCGCCGAGGACGCTGACATCCATTGTCATCACACGGCCGCCTTGGCCTTCAATCCGCTCCTGCAGATAACGCAATTCGTCAGACTTCGTGTCGTACGTTCCGACAACGAGGATGGTCTTGCTGGTCATGCTTTAGTTCCCACATGTATGTTTTGTTAGTTTCGATCAGCCGCGCAATGAGCGGGTCTCACCGAGTCTTTCGATGACACGAACGGGCCGCCTGATTCATTAGAGCTGAACCCATGCCGTCTTGAGATCCTGAAACTTGTCCATCGCGTGCCGCGACTTGTCGTGACCATTGCCAGACTGCCCGACCCCTCCCAGTGGGACGGTGATGTCAGACCCGCCGTAGGTGTTGACGTGGACAATGCCTGCCCGGATCGCTCTCACCATTCGGTGCGCGCGGGATAGGTTTGCCGTCCAGACCCCGGAGGCGAGCCCGTATGCGGTGGAGTTTGCGATCCGGACCGCGTCCGCTTCATCTTCGAAAGGCGTTATGGCAAGAACCGGTCCGAAGACCTCCTCTTGAAACAGGGTCATATCAGGCGTGACACCATCGAACACCGTCGGAGCCATGAAGTAGCCCCCGGTGTCCTCCAGGATTCGATTTCCGCCTGTTCTTAGCTCCGCTCCCTGCGCTTGCGCACGGGCGACATGCTCCAGATTCTTGTGGAGCTGGACCTCGCTTGCGACAGCCCCGGCTTCGGTCGTCAGGTCCAGAGGATCCCCGACCTTTATCTGTGCGGCAATGGCGGCAACTCTCTCGGCAAATTCCTTGTGAATAGACCGTTCAACGAGCAATCGTGATCCCGCGACGCACACTTGGCCCGAGTTCCGGAAAATCCCGTAAGCCGCGGTCTTTGCTGCCTGGTCGAGATTGGGCGCGTCGGCGAACACGACGTTGGGCGACTTGCCGCCCAGTTCGAGGTAGACCCGTTTCAGGTTTGAGCGCGCCGAGTATTCGAGTAGTCTCCGGCCAACACCGCCCGATCCGGTGAACGCCAGCACATCGATATCAGGGTGGAGGCCCATCGCCTCGCCAACCACTGAGCCTCGTCCGGTGACGACGTTAAGGACTCCGTCGGGAAGCCCGGCTTCGGAACAAAGCTCCGCCAAGCGGAGCAGAGAGAGCGAAGCGACCTCGGCTGGTTTGACCACCACGGAGTTCCCGGCGGCCAGCGCCGGCGCAATCTTCCACGCACCGATCATCAACGGAAAGTTCCACGGCACGATGACGCCTACGACGCCAACCGGTTCATGATGGACGAGGCCAAGCACCGAATTCGGCGTCGGCGCGATCTCCCCATAGAGCTTGTCGACGAGCTCCGCGTAGTAGCGGAACGTGTTTGCGGCGCTTCCGGGCTCGGCCTTGAGCGCCATGGAAATTTCTGTGCCGTTGTCACGCACGCCGAGCACTGCAAGCTCCAGCGCGTTCCTGTCGATGAGGTCGGCGATCCTGTGCATGATCTTCTTGCGTTCTGCCGGAGCAGCCTTGGACCAGCCCCCCTTTTTGAACGCTGTGCGGGCGCTCGACACCGCGTCGTCGACGTCGGAGGTGTCACCTTCTGCAAGCGTCGTCAGAGTCGTTCCGTCGAGCGGGGATACCACTGCTCGGTAGCCGCCTCTGGCAGCGGAGCGTCGGCTGCCGCCTATGAAGAGACCCTGCTCCGGGACGGGGTTGCCCCGGAGGTCGTCGATTTGTTCCTGCTTCATGATCTAGGCCTTCTGGTTGTGGTCTTCAGCGACGGGCAAGCTGGCGCTCCTCGTGCGGGCAATGGCGAAGAAGGCCACGGCCCCAACGGCGAGTGCCAGCAGCACAGCAGCGATCGGACGCTCGATGAAGATCATTGGATCGCCGTTCGAGAGGCTGAGTGACTGTTTGAGGCGAACCTCCAGCATCGGCCCCAACACTAGACCGATAACCAGCGGAAATGCCGGGATCCCGTTGCGCAGCATGAAGCGACCGATGACCGCGAACACGACGGTGATCAAAGCATCGGTGAGGCGGTAATTCTGTGTGTAGGAGCCGATCATCGCGAGCACCAGAATGGTTGCTCCGATCATGCGCGGGCTGATGGCGGAAAGCTTTACGATGTACTTCGTCGCGAAGAGCAGTATGCCAAGAATGGCCACGTTGAGCACGAACAGCGAGATGTAGAGACCGGAAATAAAGTCCGGGTGCTCGGAAAAGAGCTGCGGTCCTGGGACGATGTTGTGGATCATGAACACGGCGAGCAGCATCGCCATAAGGGGATCAGCCGGTATTCCCAGTGAAAGCAGCGGAACAAGCACTGTCGAGGTGCACGCGCTGATGGAGGTTTCCGACGCGACGAGTCCTTCCGGCGAGCCCTTTCCGAACTCCTCCGGCTTCTTAGAGAAGCGACGCGCCAAAGAATAGGAGAGGAACTGTGCGCCGAACTCGCCGATCCCTGGAAGGAGTCCGAGGAAGACCCCCAGACCGGACGACCGGATTACCGTTCTTGGATACTTGAACACCTCCAGCAGCCCGCGGAATCGATTCCGGCTCTCGTATTCCCCTCCCAGGTCCGGATAGCTCGACGTCTGAAGGAGAACGAACGCCTGCGACATTGCGAACAGTCCTATGACGACAGGAACCATGGGAACACCGCCGAGCAGCCACTGCTGATCGAACGTGTACCTCTGCGTGTTGAACGGGGACTCGAAGCCGACGGATCCGAGGAACATTCCGAAGCCGAGTGACATGAGCGCGGCCACGACGTGGCTCTGGTGAGCAAGCAGAACGGATACCAGGGCGAGAACGGAGATCATCGCATATTCAGGAGCACCGAATCTCTCCGCCACTGCGGCGAGATAGGGAGCGAGAAGCACCAGCGCGAGCACGCTGATCGTCCCGCCCACGAAGGATGACGAATACGCGATCGACAGAGCGCGATGCGCCATCCCCTTTCGTGCCATCGGGTAGCCATCGTAGGTCGTCAGCACGTTCACAGGCGTGCCCGGCACGCGGATGAGGATCGCCGGAATAGCGCCGCCGTACCAAGCTCCTCCGTACGCCCCGAGGAGAATCGTCACGCCCGGCAGCGGATCCATCTGCAGCGTAAACGGTAGAAGGATGGCCATGGCGCCTGCGGGCTCCAGGCC
The DNA here is from genome assembly GCF_002531555.1 of Sinorhizobium sp. BJ1. Taxonomy (NCBI): domain Bacteria; kingdom Pseudomonadati; phylum Pseudomonadota; class Alphaproteobacteria; order Hyphomicrobiales; family Rhizobiaceae; genus Sinorhizobium; species Sinorhizobium sp. BJ1. The sequence continues at coordinate 64,174 of NZ_NWTH01000016.1, read as the reverse complement.
TGGAATGGCACCTACGACAATGCCGCATAGAGCGCCCGCGATCAGCGCCAGCAGAACCTGCCACGTCGCGACATGTTCAAGTCCAAGGAGAAAGCTGTCAATCACAGGACGCCCCCGAGTGAGTTACCGACCCAGGCGGGAAGGATTTTGAAGATCGGCGCAAGCGGGAACCATAGATCGATCCCGAGCCGGAAGATGACGATAATCCCTACCGCGACGGTCAGGGTCCTCAGGACCCACTTGCGCCCACGGAGACCAGAGCGCCACGCGACGAACTCCAGGAACAAAACCGTGGCGATCGCAAAGCCAAGGTAGCTCACACCTGCGAGATAGAGGCAGAAGTAGGCGCTGTATTCGAGGGCCGCCGCCATCCCGCCGAAGGCCCAAAGAGACTCCCGTCGAAATGCATCGGGGTCAGGCGCGGAGCGGTATGCCCTCCAGAATCGCCAACTCAGGATCGCTCCCGACACCAAGGCAAGTGCCAGACTGAGCAGAGGCCAGTTGATGGGGGCGAGGTACCATCCTTTGTCGTTCGGCTGCGGTCGGGTCGCAAAGGGTGCCACCGCGATCAAAATCACCGCCATGGCACAGAATATGATGGCGGCCAGTCCTTCTGCGGAAGATGGCACGACCTCGTCGAAGTCGCTCTCGATGAATTCACTCTCAGTTCCGGGCGGTCCGCTGCGCGTCATCGCTCAACTCCAGAAAAGGTTGCCGTCCGGATGGCGTACCCCACTGAGCACGCCTTTCCGGTGTCACTGGACTTCCTTGAGGATCTTCTCGGCTTCCTTGTAGTCCTTGGCGATTCGTTCCGCGGACTGCGCTGCGTCCATCCAATAGACGCCAGCGCCAGACGGCGCGGCGATTTCCTTCGCCTTGTCGGAAAGCACCGCCTTCTTCGCGATCGCCGCAATCCTGTCCTTGACTTCCTGCGGTGTGCCCTTGGGGACGAACAGGCCGTTCCAAAGGGTGATATCGAGACCGGGTACCTCCCATGAAAGAAGAGGGGCATCAGGCGCGACGGACAACGGCTGGTCGGTGTAAGCGGCAAGTACGTTGATCTCGTCCCTGCAGGCCAGCACAAGCGCCATGGTCGTGTTCATCACGTCGGCATCGCCGTTCTTCAATGTCGAGCAGTCGACCATCTCATAGGCCGCGTCGGCGCTGAACTTGAAGCCTAGCCTCTTCGCGGCAGCGAAGGTCGCCATCGAAGGCACAAGATCATAACCGAAATGCGCGAGCTTGACCGGGTTGTTCTTCGCGTAGTCCGCCAGTTCAGTGAGGGTCTTGTATGGCGCTGACTTCAAGGAGACGAGCGCAAAAGGATAGGTCAGGAAGATGCCTATTGGCTCGAAGGTATCGCCCTTGTAGGTGGCGTTCCCGCGGATGATGTGCATCGTCGGTACGTCAATCACGAAGGAACCGATCGTGTACCCGTCCGGATCCGATTGAGCGACTGCGGTAGCTCCTTCGACGGCCCCGCCGCCGGGACGGTTTACGACCTTCGCCGGCACGCCCGTCTCCTTGGTCATTTCCTCTGCAATGACACGCGTAAGCTGGTCCTCGATGTCGCCGGGCGGCCAGGGAACGATGAACGTGACAGGTCTCTCAGGGTACTCCGCGTGAGCAGCCGGCGCGATGGCTGCCCCTGCGAGGAACGCAGTCATCAGCGTCAACATAAACGATTTTCGCATTTGCAAACTCCCAGTTTGGCTTGACTGCTCGTGCCATCGGTTCGTTATTATCACCAGCAGTTCAAAACAGCTTGCAATATGTTCCGAGTTCTGTCAAGTAATCCGTACAGAAGGAGCGAAACCCTTGTCTTCAACGCCATTTGAGAAAACCACGGCCTCTATGAGAACTGTCGACAAGACGTTCAACTTGCTGGGCTTTTTCACGACGGCTACGCCAGAGTTCGGGCTGAGCCAACTCGCTCGCGAGGCGGATCTCGACAAGGCGACCACCCTCAGGATTCTGGTCTCTCTCATGAAGCATGGGTTCATCGAGCAAGACGACGTCAGCAAGAAATACAGGCTGGGAGCGAGCGTCCTCAGGTTCGCGAGGATCAGGGAGGCGACGTTCCCGATCGTGTCAGTCCTGCAGCCATTCGTTGACCGACTTGCATCGCAAACTTCGGAAACGGCGCATGCCAGCCTGGCGGCCGAAGAAGCATTGATTACAATCGCGACCGCTGAACCACAGAGGCCTACCCGGGTGTTCGTGGATCCCTCCGAATTGCTCCCGTTCCACGCGACGGCCTCGGGCCTCGCTTATCTGGCGTTCGCCCGCCCCGAGGTCCTAGAAGCGTCCCTCTCCGCGAGCGAGTTTCCAGCGCACACGGAGCTTACGTTGCGCAATGCGGCCGAACTGCGCGAGCGCATCGCGCAAATCAAGGTCCGCGGCTACGCGATAGCAGAGCGGAGCTTCGAGATGGACGTCGTCGGCATCGCTGCTCCAATCTTCAGTGGCGGGGGGCATTCGCTCGGCACTGTAGCTGTGGCCTCGGTCGCGTCGCGAATGTCGGAGGAGACGGAGCGAGCGATAGCGGGAGAAGTAGTCCGCGCGGCGATCAAAGCGACGCGCTCGCTGGGGTCGGAACCACACCCCACGGTCTTGAGAGCAAGAAAGGAACTTGAAGGTGTCGGCACGGTGTAGTGCGCTCGTCCTCGATTTCGGGGGCGTCATCTCAAAAACTGTATTCGAAACCCATCGGCAGAGCGAGGCGGCTCTTGGTCTTCCGGCGGGCACGCTCGGTTGGATGGGGCCGTTCGATCCGGCCACGGATCCCCTATGGCTTGAGATGCAGGACGACCAGATTTCCGAGCGCGACTACTGGTTCATTCGAGCGGCCGAGACCGGACGCCTGGTAGGCGAAGAATGGAAGGACCTTCCGACATTCTTGCAGCGCATCAGGGGCGACGACCCGTCGGCGATGATCCGTCCGGAAGCCTTGGCGGCGATCCGGGCCGCCAAGAAAGCGGGGCGCAAGCTGGCAATCCTTTCGAATGAGCTCGATCTTTTCTACGGCACTGGATTTCGTGACAAGCTGCCGTTCCTATCAGACTTCGACGTCATCGTAGACGCTACCTACACCAAGGTCCTTAAGCCCGACCCCCAATCCTATGGCTTCGTGACGAGCGCGCTTGGCCTTGACGCCGAACGGTGCGTCTTCGTCGACGACCAACTCCGAAACATCACTGGAGCACGAAGTGTCGGCATGCACGCTGTCCACTTCGACGTGACCCGCCCTTCCGAAAGCTACGCCCTCGTCTGCGGAATGCTGGGCATCTTAACCGGAGAATGACAATGCGTGAAACCAATTTCATTGTTGAGAACAATGCTCGCCACGTATGGCATCCGATGGCCCATCCAGCCGAGATGCGCGCGCGTCCTCCGAAGATCGTCCAGTCGGCCTCTGGCGTGGAGATAACCGACGTGTATGGCCACACGGTCCTCGACGCGGTCGGCGGGCTCTGGAATGTGAATCTCGGGTACTCCTGCGACCCGGTGAAAAAGGCTATCGCGGATCAATTGAACGACCTACCCTACTCTTCCGCGTTCCGCGGCACCACGAACTCTCCGTTGATCGAACTGTCCTATGAACTGAGCGAGTGGTTCAAGGAGGACGGCCTCACCCGCGCCTTCTTCACGTCCGGAGGCTCCGACTCGGTCGAAACCTGCCTGCGGCTCGCGCGGCAATACCACAAAGTGAACGGACAGCCCGAACGCACTAAATTCGTCGCCCTGAAGAAGGGTTATCATGGCACCCATTTCGGCGGCGCGTCAGTCAACGGGAACTCGAGTTTCCGCCGCAATTATGAACCGCTGCTGCCAGGAGTGTTTCACCTGGCTGCGCCATACACCTACCGCAACCCCTTCAACACGGACGACCCGGCGGAGATCGCTGCGGCCATCGCACGACAGTTCGAAGACGAGATCGCCTTCCAGGGTGCAGACACGATCGCCGCGCTGATCATGGAGCCGGTGCTGGGTGCTGGCGGCGTGATCGTGCCTCACGAGTCATTCATGCCGCTGATGCGCGAGATCTGTGATCGCCACGGCATTCTGCTTATCGCGGATGAGGTCATCACCGCCTTCGGCCGCACTGGGGCGTGGACGGGCTCGCGCCTCTGGAACGTTAGACCCGACCTGATGTGTACCGCGAAGGCCATCACGAATGGCTATTTCCCGTTCGGCGCTGTCATGATTTCGCAAGCAGTAGCGGATGCCTTTGAGTCCAACAAAGACGGGTTCGGTGCAATCGGCCATGGCTACACCTACTCCGGACATCCCGTCGGAGCTGCGGCAGCGCTCGCGACGCTCAGAGAGACGAAGCGAGTGAACACCGCGGCGAATGCTGCGGCGCGCGGAGAGGAACTCCTGGCAGGACTTCGGGCGCTGAAGGAAAGATACGAACTCGTGGGTGATGTGCGTGGCAAGGGGCTCATGTGCGCAATCGAGCTTGTCTCAGACAGAGAGAAGAAGACTGCAGCCGCCAAGGACACGGTGGCGGCCGTCTATGAAGGAGCCTATGAGGCCGGCGTGATGATCAGAACCTCGGGATCGAATCTCATCCTGTCTCCGCCGCTCGTCGTCACCGCAGCCGATGTGGAGAGAATCCTCGGGGCGCTAGGCGTGGGGCTGCAAAAGGCAAGCTGAGCCCAGGCCAACAGTGAATTGAAACGCGGGAAGGCGGCACACCTCGTGCCGCGAACACCCATACTTTGCGAAAAATTGGGGAACTGCCAGATGAAAATCCTAGTCACGGTGAAGCGGGTAGTCGATTTCAACGTCAAGATCCGGGTGAAGGCGAACGGCACAGGCGTCGAGCTTGCCAACGTCAAGATGTCGATGAACCCGTTCGACGAGATCTCCGTCGAGGAGGCGCTGCGGCTCAAGGAGGCCGGCAAGGCCTCGGAAGTGGTCGTCGTCTCGATCGGCCCGGCCAAGGCCGAGGAGACGCTGAGAACCGCGCTGGCCATGGGCGCCGACCGGGCGATCCTCGTCGAGACCGACGACCAGGTCGAGCCGCTCGCCGTCGCCAAGATCGTCAAGGCCGTGGCAGAAGCGGAAGCCCCGGGGCTGATCATCGTCGGCAAGCAGGCGATCGACGACGATTCGAACCAGACCGGCCAGATGCTGTCGGCGCTGCTCGGCTGGGCCCAGGGCACCTTCGCCTCGAAGGTCGAGATCGGCGACGGCAAGGCGACCGTCACCCGCGAGGTCGACGGCGGCCTGCAGACGGTGGAACTGAAGCTGCCGGCGGTGGTCACCACCGACCTGCGCCTGAACGAGCCGCGCTATGCGTCGCTGCCGAACATCATGAAGGCGAAGAAGAAGCCGCTCGACAAGATGAGCCCCGCCGACTTCGGCGTCGACACAAGCCCGCGGCTGAAAGTCCTGAAGACCGAGGAGCCGTCCGGCCGCAAGGCCGGCATCAAGGTCAAGTCGGTCGCCGAGCTCGTCGAGAAGCTCAAGTCCGAAGCCGGCGTTCTCTAAGTTTCAGGAAAGGGAGATTTTCATCATGGCCATTCTGCTTCTGGCTGACCACGACAACAACCACCTTTCCGACCAGACCGCCAAGGCGCTGACCGCCGCAACGAAGATCGGCGGCGACGTCCACATCCTGGTTGCCGGCTCAGGCGTCAACGGCGTCGCCGAGCAAGCCGCCAGGCTTGCCGGCGTCGCCAAGGTGCTGGTTGCCGACGACGCCTCGCTCGCCAACAACCTCGCCGAGCCGCTCGCCGCCCTGATCGTCGGGCTGGCCGGCAGCTACGACACGCTGATTGCCGCCGCCACCTCGGTCGGCAAGAACGTCATGCCGCGGGTTGCGGCGCTCATCGACGTCGCGCAGGTCTCGGAGATCATCGAGGTCGTTTCTGCCGACACCTTCAAGCGGCCGATCTATGCCGGCAACGCCGTCCAGACGGTGCAGACGACCGACGTGAAGAAAGTCATCACCGTCCGCACCTCGTCCTTCCCCCCCGCCTCAGCGGGTGACTCGGCTGCCGTCGAACAGGTCCCGACGGCAGCCGCTTTTTCCAATTTGTCGCGGTTCGTTTCCGACGCGCTGTCCTCTTCAGACCGCCCGGAGCTGACCTCGGCGAAAATCATCATCTCCGGCGGCCGGGCGCTCGGTTCGGCAGAGAAGTTCAAGGAAGTGATCCTTCCCGTCGCCGACAAGCTCGGCGCCGCCGTCGGTGCAAGCCGAGCCGCCGTCGATGCCGGCTATGCACCGAACGACTGGCAGGTCGGCCAGACCGGCAAGGTGGTGGCACCCGATCTCTACATCGCCTGCGGCATCTCCGGTGCCATCCAGCACCTCGCCGGCATGAAGGATTCCAAGGTGATCGTCGCCATTAACAAGGACGAGGAGGCACCAATCTTCCAGGTCGCCGACTATGGCCTTGTCGCCGATCTTTTTGAGGTTCTGCCCGATCTCCAGAAAGCTCTCTCCTGAACGGAACGCCCATGTCATCGAACACATACATACTCACCCTCTCCTGCGACGATCGCCCGGGCATCGTGGCTGCCGTGACCACCGAACTCGCGTCGGTTGGCGCTAATATCGCGGAAAGCAACCAGTATTGGGACCGCAGCTCGAACCGGTTCTTCATGCGTATCGCCTTCACGGCCCCGCCGGAACGCGAGAAGGACGAGCTTGAAAAAGTGCTGACGCCGGTCATCGACCGCTTTGAGATGAAGGCAAGCTTGGTCGATGGCAGCCGCAAGCCGAAGATCATCATCATGGTGTCGAAGTTCGACCATGCGATGCTTCACCTGCTCTACCAGATCAGGGTCGGCTGGCTGAACGCCGAGGTAGCGGCGATCGTCTCGAACCACGACGACAGCGCCAGGACGGCCGAGCAGGAAGGCATTCCCTTCTATCATTGGCCCGTAACCAGAGAGAACAAGCAAGAGCGTGAAGCGCAGTTGCTTCAGCTCGTCCGCGACAGCGGTGCCGATCTCGTCATCCTGGCGCGCTACATGCAAGTGCTTTCCGACAACTTGTCGACTCGCCTCTATGGAAAGGTCATCAACATTCATCATTCTTTCCTGCCCTCCTTCAAGGGCGCGAAGCCCTACCACCAGGCGTTCGAGCGCGGCGTGAAGCTAATCGGCGCCACCTCGCATTACGTCACGCCCGACTTGGACGAAGGACCGATCATCGAGCAGGAGACCGAGCGCGTCACCCATGCCATGACGGCAGAGGACTTCGTCGCCGCCGGCCGTGACATCGAAAGCCGCGTCCTTGCGCGTGCCGTCAAGATGCACACTGAGTGCCGCGTCATGCTCAATGGCCACCGCACAGTCGTCTTCGCTTGAGGTCGGTACATGCGCAGAATCGGTTGTAGGGTCATCTCGGGAAAGGAGATCGCGGAAAGCGTGCTCGACAGGGTCAAAGCCCATACGTGCTCGTTGGCGGTCGATGGTATAAGGCCTGGGCTTGCGGTCGTGATCGTCGGCAGCGACCCCGCGAGCCAGGTCTATGTGGCGTCGAAAGCGAAGAAGGCCGACGAGTGTGGCTTTCTTTCGATCAAGCACGAACTCTCCGAAGACGTTTCCGAGGCGAAGTTGCTGGAGGTGATCGAATCCTTGAACTTCGACCTCTCAGTACACGGGATTCTCGTCCAACTTCCCCTTCCTGGCCACATCAACACTGGGAAGGTTATCCAATCCATCTCGCCGGAGAAGGACGTGGACGGCTTTCACTTCATGAATGTTGGCAGGCTCGGCACTGGTGTGCTCGACTCCGGGTTCGTTCCATGCACTCCCGCCGGCGCCATGATCCTGATTCAAAGGATTCATGGACAAGACCTTTCCGGACTGCAGGCAGTCGTTCTCGGTCGCTCGAACATAGTTGGCAAGCCTATGGCGAACCTGTTGCTGACCGCCAATTCCACGGTCACGGTTGCGCACAGCAAGACGCCAAACGTCGAGGCGCTTTGTCGCCAAGCGGACATCCTTGTCGCCGCCGTCGGGCATCCTGAAATGGTCAGAGCGGATTGGATCAAGCCGGGGGCGACGGTGATCGACGTCGGGATAAATCGGATCGGAGTGCGAGAGGCGATTTCCGGCACGACTCGGCTCGTGGGCGATGTGGATTTCGACGGGGCCGTGGAAAGGGCCGGTGCGATCACTCCGGTCCCCGGTGGCGTTGGCCCCATGACGATCGCGATGCTGATGGCGAACACGCTGAGCGCTGCCTGCCGTGCGCATGGCCGATCGGTCCCCAGTTACTGAGACACGAACCCAACCCGGCCGAAAGCTATGACAGAACATACATTGCCCGAACGCGAGACCATGGAATTCGACGTGCTGATCGTCGGCGCGGGGCCTGCCGGGCTTGCGGCGGCGATCCGGCTGAAGCAGGTCGATCCGGAGCTCTCGGTGGTGGTGCTCGAGAAGGGCGCCGAAGTCGGCGCGCATATCCTCTCCGGTGCCGTCGTCGACCCGATCGGCATCGACCGGCTCTTGCCCGGCTGGCGTGACGAGCCGGATCATCCCTTCAAGACGGAAGTCACCGACGACCATTTCCTCTTTCTCGGTCCGGCCGGCTCGATCCGTCTGCCGAACTTCCTGATGCCGCCATTGATGAACAATCACGGCAACTATGTCGTCTCGCTCGGCAATGTCTGTCGCTGGCTCGCCACCCACGCGGAGGCGCTCGGCGTCGAGATCTATCCGGGCTTTGCCGCCACCGAGGTGCTCTACAACGACGAGGGCGCCGTGATCGGCGTTGCCACCGGCGACATGGGCATCGAGCGCAGCGGCGAGCCGGGGCCGAACTACGCCCGCGGCATGGCGCTCCTCGGCAAGTACACGCTGATCGGCGAGGGTGTGCGCGGCTCGCTCGCCAAGCAATTGATCGCCAAATTCAAGCTCGGTGAAGGCCGCGACGTGCCGAAATTCGGCATCGGCCTGAAGGAGCTCTGGGAGGTGAAGCCGGAGAACCATAAACCCGGCCTGGTGCAGCACTCCTTCGGCTGGCCGTTCGACATGAAGACCGGCGGCGGATCGTTCCTTTATCACCTCGAGGATAATCTCGTCGCCGTCGGCTTCGTCATCCACCTGAACTACAAGAACCCCTATCTCCACCCCTTCGAGGAGTTCCAGCGCTTCAAGACGCACCCGGCGATCCGCGGCACCTTCGAAGGCGGAAAGCGGCTCTCCTACGGCGCGCGAGCGATCACCGAGGGCGGCTACCAATCGGTGCCGAAACTGTCCTTCCCCGGCGGCGCGCTGATCGGCTGCTCGGCCGGCTTCGTCAACGTGCCGCGCATCAAGGGCAGCCACAATGCGGTGCTGTCGGGCATTCTCGCCGCCGAGAAACTGGCGGCGGCGATTGCTGCCGGCCGCGCCAATGATGAGCCGATCGAGATCGAGCGCGGCTGGCGCGACAGCGCCATCGGCCAGGACCTGAAGAAGGTCCGGAACGTCAAGCCGCTCTGGTCGCGCTTCGGCACGGCAATCGGCGTCGCGCTCGGCGGCCTCGACATGTGGACGAATACGCTGTTCGGCTTGTCCTTCTTCGGCACGCTGAAGCACGGCAAGACCGATGCGGCGAGCCTCGAACCGGCGGCCAAGCACCAGAAAATCGACTATCCGAAGCCGGATGGCGTCTTGACCTTCGACCGGCTCTCGTCGGTGTTCCTGTCGAACACCAACCACGAGGAAGACCAGCCGATCCACCTGCAGGTCAAGGACTGGGAGCTGCAGAAGCGCTCCGAGTATGATGTCTATGCCGGCCCGTCGAGCCGCTACTGTCCGGCCGGCGTCTACGAATGGGTCGAGAAGGACGGCCAGCCGACCTTCGTCATCAACGCCCAGAACTGCGTCCATTGCAAGACCTGTGACATCAAGGACCCGAACCAGAACATCAACTGGGGGCCGCCGCAAGGGGGCGAAGGCCCGGTCTATCCGAACATGTGATTTCACAACGATCAATAACACGGACTCAACCACGGGTGTACGTGCCGCTGTGGCCGTTCACGCCGCGGGAGCAACCGGCGGAAACGCGTCGCCTTCATCTTGCGGAGCGTTGGAGCCGGTGGCGGCGAACTTGTCATGAATTCCCTTCGTGAAGCTGCGAGGACGTTGTGCAGCGCTGCAGGCGCGATTCGTTTAATGTCGCCGCCGCTGCAAAGCTAGTCGTGCAAGGAGGACTGGTCCTTCCAAATGTGGAAGTCTGCTTTACCGAGACAGCGGCAGCAGGTTTTTGCGGTTTGAACTTCTGCTCACCACCCTGGGCTGCCATTCGGAAGGCACTCGGCATGTCTGGTGACGGCGCTTTCGACGACAGCTTTTGCGGAAGACAGCAATTAAGCGCAGTCAACTCTGAGGCATCCTGTCGGCGCAAACAAGTGCTGCTAGTTTGCTGACAAGACCATGAAAAGGGAGCTTTCAAGATGGATTGTTTGTAGCTACGAGTTCTTACGTTCAAATCGCTAACATGCCCTGATCCGTCGCTGGCTACCGATAACATTCCTTATCGGAAGCCAGCCGAGATCGATGTCCGGTCTGCCAATAATCGGTCATTATTGTCGAACTTGCGTACCATGTCCGCGTGGCGCGGCAGGCGCGTTTTCGGAGATGGTGGCGCGCTTTCAGCGCCTACCCTTGGCGTCAAGGACTTGGTCATCGACTCGGGCCCGGATGAGTGACTGATTTGCGGCCGGTAGCGGGCTGGCAGGTCCTACCGCGGCCACCGCAAAAGCAGACATCTTTGGTCCGCGATGTCCGCAACTGGCCGAAGCGAACATAGCAGAGGTTGGGCCCGCGCTCAAACCGGTACTGCAACTCCGCCCTGCAACCTTGAGAAATGCCTTTCACAAGTGATCAATGCTAATGTCCTGCGGCTGCTCGGATACAGGCGCGTTCGTCAAATGTCCCTCGCGACAAGGCCTTTAATACTCTTGGTTGGAAGCTTTCTTTGCCTCCCAAATCCTGCATGAGCCGTCCAGGTCCCTTAGCACCACGAGCACCGATTTCACGCCGGTCGCATCATTGTAGTCTCTGGCAGATCGATACTTCCAAAGCGTGATGGAGGATACGAGCCGCAGCTTCGACCTGCTAAGGGTCGGGTTTAGCCAAACGGGAGATGCCCACAGAATTTCGCCGTCATCATGATGACGGGAACGCCGCTGATCTGGGTCCGGCTTCCATCTGCCCCAAACCTGACTCCGCAACGCCAGCGTGTCGTCGGCTGCAAACCAATCGGTCGAGTCCGTTTTCTGGTAGAGACCAAGGTCTGTGGTGAGGTCAATCCCGAGGCGCGGGCGGATCGCCGGACCTTCCGCGGCCAATTCATCGCCTTCGTCAACACCAAGACCACTTCGCTCAGGCACCCAGATGAACGGAGCGAATGGACTCTCCCGCCGATAGTGGCGATCATAGTAGCCTCCATCCCAAAACTCAGGAAGCCAAAAGTCGCCAGCCGGCCGCTTGGCAAAATCCCTGCAGCGGCCAATCGCACCCTTTTGGTGTGTGAGCGCCGATGTGATTCTTACCGTCACGCCGTCGGGCGAGGTCCACCTACCATAGATCGGTAAAAGTGCGCCCTCTGCAGGAGCAAGAACACCCAATTTGCGAAGGACCGTGTCTTGGTCCTGCAGTGTGTCTTGTCGGTCTTTCCTTTTGCCGAGCAAATTATCCCTAGCTTGGTATGGGAGTCGATCTTTCCTGTCCGACAACCAAGAGCCGTCGTCGAAGGTTACGTCGTGGCGATTGCGCCACTCTATCCAGGATGATTCCTCATCAACCTCGTAGGTTCTGATGACCAATGGGAGCCTCTTAGAAAGAGTGGTACCGGCGCTCAGCAATGCGTGCTTCTGAATATGCTCCCGATAAAACTCATGGCGATCACTTAAATCCCACTGATAACGTGACCGACCCGGGAAGGAATCCATAGAAGTCGCTTCTGGCCAAAGGCGAGCGATCTCATGACCCATCACCTCTACGACGCTCGACTGGGGAATGTTGAACCGGCGTGCCAGATCCGAGATTTCGGTCTTGGTGAAGTCGTAGTCGAAAGCAAACGTCGTCTCAGGGTCGGTGTCAGAGGCGTAGGATCCGCTCACGACAAAACCCTTCGGGGGCTGGTCGATTGCGGCCTGCAATGCTGCCAATTCGACATCTTGCAAGCCACCGTCGCTATTTCGGAGTGCCCGCACGAGATGCGTCTTGTTAAGGACGTGAATGTCCTCTCTTTTCGCTAGCTCGAGAAGTTTGGGCCGGAGACTTACTAGCGACCCAGGGTCACGCCATGTCGCCCGCGCCAATCCCATCAACAGCCACTGCTGGGAGTTTTGAAACGAAAGAGGGTGGTCGGTCGATGCAAGTGCTGGGATGCTTCTGAGATTAAACCGAGCAAGCAGCTGATCTATGTCGGTCATCAGCCCGAGGCGCACCAAAGCGCTGATGCCTCTCGCGGCCGTCCAACGCACGTACGCATCGCTATCGCCAAGAAGGTGCCAAAGCACGTCGGCGAGCAAGTCTGTTTCACTTGAGCTTTGCATTTGCTCCGGGCGCAAGGGCCCTTCGCCGATCTCATCAGCGATACGAGACGCCGGCCCTGCCAAGATCAACTCTAGGGCGTCAAGGCTCGCTGCCCCCGATGCTACATCACAAAGGACAGTCGCAAGCTGAAGCCACTGATCACCGTCGAGTTCAACTTCATCCGCCGCTACCTTGCGAATGAGAAGCTCCAACACTAACCGGCTATCACCGCAGAAGTCAGAAAGCTCGCGAATTCCACGCGAGACACTGGAGAACTGTCCCTCGAACAGCTCGATGCCCTTCGTCTCGAAAAGGCGTTTGGCTAGCAATCCGGTTTGGGAGACCAGGTGTGCGGACGAGCCCTTCCACGCTGCGATACACTCCGAAACAATATCGAGCGACTGGGCGTATCCAATCTCTGTGGAATCGATAATCGCGAGCAGAAAGGATAGTCGCTCCACATAGGGACAGGCCATGCGAAGGGCCAGGATGAAGCGCCGACGAATGTTGTATGGGAGCCCCTGTGCGAGTTCAATTTCTTTGAGTGCGCGATCGATCGACGGGGCGCTAGAAACGTCACAGTCAGCAACCCATTCAGTAATGCGATTCTCGACTTCGGCTTCGGTTGGTTTGGGAGCGGCTTTTACCAGGAAGTCAGGCGATGAGTTGTTCCGGTCGTTGAACTCATCCTGCTTCCTCTGTGATTCGGCCCTTAGCTCTTCGAGCTCTGCCTTCTCGCCGAGTGTGATGAGATTTGGGAACTTCGATGCTGTCGCAAGGTAGCCCTCCCAGAGTCTCGGCCACCCGCCGAACGGATGCTCAATTTTGAGCTTCTCCAGGATCGTGGAGAAGATGCGCTCCTGATCCGCAGCGGTCGACATTTGGAGCAGCTGTGAGACTGCCTCGCCGGACCGCCAGTCCCACCAGCCATGGTCTTCACAGATTGTCAGTATAAATGCCGCACGGCGTGGGTCGAGATGCCGGTTCTCAGCAAGGAAGCAGGCAAGCTGTGGCAAACCGTAGGAGAGCTGGGCGACATCCTGATCGTGCCATCGAACGAGCTTCATGACAGCCGGAAAGCCGATGGACTTGGCGGCAGCTCGCGCAAACAAGGTCCACCCGAACTTGCTCGAATCGCTTGACACAATCGTCTGGCAAAGGTTCATCAATCGTTGGCCGAGTTGAGGCGCGAGGAAACCGCCGCTTTGGACCGCCGCAAAATGGAGCAGTGAATAGATCTGGTCGTAGCTCTCTCCGCCCATCTGATCCAATTGCGCCAAGCCTTGTCGGTAGTACTCCCTGGCCTCATCGACGCTCATCGGTATGAGCGCGGCAGCTAGATCGGCATAGTATTCTCCGCGCTGGCCGATGTTGTCGTCCTGGCGGATTTGCTCAGCGATCGTTTGCGCGAACCGGCCCGCGGCCTCATGGAGCTCGCTGTTTCGGGCAAGCTCTGTCAGCACATCGATTTTCTGGGAGACAGAAAAGCGGCCGCTGGAAAGCGTCGTTGCGATTTCCTCGGCCTGCGCGGTAGCAATCTTTTGAGCGTGTGTGAGCAAGATGTTGAGGCAACCAAGACCGGCTGTGCGTGCGAGCAAATCCGCAGATCGCTCGGCCTGCCAGTGCACATTGTTACGCAACGACTTGCTCCAAACCGACATGAAGGCAGCGACTGTAGCTTCAGTAATCCCCTTTCGGGAAAGTACTGCTTCCTCTATCGGCCGAAGCAGCGACAGCGCGAGCTCGATACCTTCACTGATCTCGTCCGCTTCCCTGTCGCTGAACTTCGCCTGAAGACCCTTTTTCTCTCCTTTTTTCAGCTTGGAGGGAGGCTTAGGTTCAGTGAGGCTCTTGAGAAATTTTCTCGCTTCGGCTTTGGATGAGACCGCCTTTGACTGCTTGTCGATCTTCACGTCACGCGGCAGCAGATGGTGGAACTGCAGCTGTTTACCTGACGACCATGTGCGAATAGCCGCGTGGCGAATTGGTCCCCATGCGCGAGAGTAGCCATGCCGCGCACTGTAGTCGTAGGCGGAGGGGCGATCGACGACGACACTGCCTATGATAGTGGCGGCAGTTGCCCGAGAGCTGGAAACGAGCGCGGTCAGTGCGGCCCTCACGATCTCGCCGGTGCCACTCTTGGGCGGCTGGAGTGAGAAGCTCTCACTGTCATCGTCCTCTATAGGAGATGGCGTTCCAATCCCAGCGGCAAGCAGGTTGGTCTGCTTTCGGTTGAGCAACTGCGGAAGGGAAAGCAGTCGAAGCTTGAGCATCTTCGACTGACACTTGTCGCCAGCCGCAAACGTCACAAGGCCCGCCAGGATCTTTAAGTCGAAACGCTCGAGCAGTCGTAGCAATTCCGTGCACACGGAGAAGGAGAAACGATCGTTCCATCGGCAGAGGTTGCGATCGATGTTTTCGAAGGCGCCGCCAATAACGTTGTGCAGCAGGATCGCTGCATAGTCGGTCGTGTCAGGACCAGACGGGTTCGGCTCCGTTCGGTCGCGCGGCTGTTTGACGTGCCAGTTGATCCACCGGACTGTGTTCTCATACTGGATTTCTGCTTCGTCTTCGTCGCCGGCGAAGTGATGGGCAATCGTTAGGCGCGCGCTCTTCGCACCTCTCCAGCCTGCACGATCAGCGACAAGGCGGCGATAGGACTCGGCATCGCCCAAGAGAATGGCCAATTCCGGCGACCGCCTGATGAACTCATCGCCGCGTAGATTGGCTGTCGTGACCTGGGCCAGCCGCATGCTGAGACCCATAAGGCGATCAAAGTCACTCTCGTCTGTTGCCAAGCGAAACGCTGAGCGGAGCCGGGCTAGAGTGAGGCGACGCTTTCCGAAGTCCGATTGAACCGACGTCGGAAAACTCGTGGAATTGGCAAGGGCAAAGGCACGGTCGCTGTCTTTGATGACAACAAGAAAGTGTGGGAGAGCCTCGGCCGCATATGCCGAGGTCGACTGAACGGCGAGAAGTCGGTCAGCAATGGCTCGCTGCGCCGCTGATTGCTGCGAGTATGTCTCTCTGACGTAAGCCTCTGTGGGTTCATCACGGAAGATGGCCCCATGCGAGGTCATCTCCAGCATAGGCGCAAGATCGGATGCGGCAGTCCTCACGTGCGAGATCGACCAACCAAGCGCCAAGGCAAGTTCGTCGAGCGGGATTGGGGGAGGCAGAAGGGAAATCGCTACAAAGAATTCAACGACCTCTGCATCGGGCCATCCGGCAGTGTGGAGCTCGCCAGTGATCTTGGCGCAGCGCTGTGCGATGATTTCCGGAACGGTGATGGTCGCTGCCGCATTGCCTGGTACAACGTTGGTGTCCCAGGTCTGGACAAGATAGTCGAGTACGCGGGGATTTCGCCCTGAACGGGCCAAAGCCGTCGTTATCTCTATGGCGGGGGCGTCAGGCTTTCGAGCCGCTAAGAACGCTCGAGCCTCTGGCTCGGTAAATGGACCGAGCTCGATCTCCGTCACTCTCGTGCGGCCTATGACACCCGCCTTTCGGTAAGGACGCGCCGTGAGAAGAAGGCTGACGCCTTCGATGGGTTCTTCGTCGACGGCTTCAAGTAGCAATTTTGCAAAAGACTTTTCCCCCCGGGTATCGGCTTCCAGCTGCGCATTGTCCGCGGCGTCGACGAGGAGAAGGAGACCATGCTTCTTGGATTGCGTCCGTACCGCCTTCGCCGCCTGTGCTAGTCGCCGTCGTGCAGCGCGTACAATTTTCCGGCTGTCGTCTCCGCTCGGCAGAATCGGATCACACAGGGTCTTCGCGGCAAGCTCGTTGACGATCTGGAGGAGACCGATCCGCGGCAGGTGGCGTGAGTGATTGTCAGATCGATATGAGCCGCCGCCAAAGCAGTCGAAGACGACCACTTCGAATTCATTCATCATCATTGCGGCCAGGCTCTGAACGAAGACCGTCTTTCCTACGCCGCCGTCTGCATGCACGAAGACGGGAAGGCGGCCTTTCACAAGATCGGCCGCCATAGCGAGCTCTTCTCGCTGGATTACCTCGCCGACAGGGGCAAAGTGTTCCTCGGCCGGAAACAGATCTTCGACCTCGCAATCGAGCGCATGCAAAACATCTTCGCGGCGGATGAGATTGTTGCCTTGGCCGGAAGGCCCAGCCTTCTTCACGACGAGGTTTTGCAACTCGAAAAGCCGGGCCCTAGCTTCTATGTCTTCGCCCGCTGACCAGTCCGTTAGCGTTCGCTTCAGGGCGCTATCCTGACCAGCGAGACCTTCCTCGCCCGCCTTGAACACAGTCCGACTGAAAAGTCTTGCAGGATCAGAAAGCTTGCGATCTTTACACCAGCGCCGGAGATTTTTGGCCTGCGTAGCCGCGCCCCGGTCTGAGGGGGTGCAGCCATCTATTACTGCAGCGATCGCCTCCCACAGAGAGTCATTGAAGGCGGCATTGGTGACGAAGATAAAGGACACCTTGGCATCCACTTGTGCCGCAGAGAATTTTTCTTCATAGCCGATGATTGTATCAGCGAACTTCTCGATGGTTTTCTTCAAGTAAGCAGCCGTAACGGCTCCTTCATCGACCTTGTACTTGAACTGCACGGTCTCAAGCTTCGTGCAGGTTTTGAAGTTATCGCCGGTACCATAATAAAATATCAGGTCCGCGACTTCTTCTGCGCGTTGCCCGGGGTTACCGGTCTCCGTATGCGAGATTCCCTCCACCGCCATTGCGTTGAGACCGTCGCTCGGAAAGAGAAGCTGCAACGCGCGGCGGGCCGCCCACCTCTCGTGAAAAGTATGACCAGCACGAGACGCTCGGACCGTGTCATTATCGATGTTTATATTCGGCACTTGCTCGACCTTTCGTCGATCGAAATGGAATAGGCGATCACAATGATAAGCTCGCGCTTCCCTACCACAACTTGTCATACCGTTTCGCCCACAAGCCAGGGGTATCTCGACAGTCGGGCGTTGTTGGTCAGGGCTACGTCAATTCGACAAGCTCGCCCTGGCGTTCTCGTCTGACGAAAGCCTCTACGGCATTTCGCGCGAAATTATTGACGGCGAGTGCTGGCGCGGCTCAAGCTTCGGTAGCCGGTCTGGCTTATCGAGGGTTGGTTGCGGCCGTAATTGGCTGTCTAAGCTGACAGTCTGCTTTCAGGAACTCACGAAACGGTGGCTGAACGCCTCCGCCAGCGGCCCAAACGGGTAATTGCTGCTTGCAAACCACTCAGATGTCACTGCCCCTCACCTCGCCATTAGTGCGAAGAGGATGATCGCGGCGGCGACCAGCCCGAGACCACCGACGAGGTCCGCCGCCTGCTCTGGTCCTCCACTCGGCCTCTCATCTTACGATGGCCCGCAACTCCTCGATGGACAGCATCGGCTCGCGCCGGTGGATCATTGCGTGGCAGTTCGGGCAGATGGGCCTGAGGTGGGCGATCGGATCGACCTTGTAAGCCTTCTTGATCTGCTTGAGCGGAAGCAGGTGATGCACGTGCATGAAGTCCCGCCCACGCTCACCGTAGCGTGCCACGAAGTCCATGCCGCATCCCTGACAGAGGGCGCCGTAGTGGCTGATGCAGGCCGCGCGGGCGCCCCTGCTTCTCTCATAGCGGTTAACTTTGACCTCAATGACGGCGCCCTCGGGATAGGTGGCCTCCAAGGAGGGCTCGTCTGGGTACGGCTGATCCAAGAAGCCGCCAGGTCCGGTCCAGTACCGAATTACTGGGCTGCCCCAGTTTAGGTCGGGCGGCGCAGGGAAATAGTCTTCCAGCTTGTCGAGCACGCCCCTACTCGCCGCCCGGTCCAGCGCGTGAGCCACCGCCGAAAAGGCGGAGTAGTGCGTGCCGGCACCTTGCCCCCCTTCACCATAGCGGGCGATCAGCGCCCTCCACAGATCGGGGCGAGTGGTGCCGAGGCTGTCGATGAAGTGGCCGGTATGGAAGGGGCGAGGACCGATCGCACCCATTACCAAAGTGATCGTGTCGTCCGTCAGCGCTGACGACGCGCGTGCGGCGAAAGCGGTTCGGGCGGCATCCCTGGCCTCTTCGATCCTCCTGAAGCGCTGATCAAGCTCCTCGGCGAGCACGTGGACCGTGTAGATGTCGTCATTGGTGTGCGTGTGGTGCTTGTTCTTGGTGATCACGACAACGGTGATGCCGTCGATCTTGCCTTCCGACCTGAGACCATGCCCGTGTGGTTCGAATACGAGGATATCCTCGGACTGTGTCATGAAGCCCCCTCCCTGATGACGGTATGATGGCACGGGCGCCAACACACCGCCAGTACCGGGTCGAACGCGGCCGTGCCGCAGCCGAAGGCATCGCTCGGCCCTTCTCCATCACGACCTCTTCGCTTGCGCGGTACGCCTCCAATTGCTGGACGACATCCGCCAACTTTGTTTTCGGCGGGACCAAATCGACGACCCGCGTCATGTCGTCGATCGAGTCGTCTGCCGAAAAATCGAATGTCAAGCTCGACAAATGGCATCTCCTCCCACTCATCTTCGGTCTTCAGTTCTTCTTCAATGTCGTGCCCGCCATCCGCTCCCCCTGGTTATGGATGCAGCACCGGGCAGTTTAGCAATTGTCGGCAATGGAAGGTCTTGGTCTGTCCCCGCAGGAAGTTAAGCCCGTTGCGACTTGCATTCGGTGTCCTGATGATCGGCATCCAACACTGGCGAGGGGGACAAGCATGTTGAGAGCAATCGGAAGAATTCTGTTGGCAGCAGTGGCCGGACTTTGGAAAGGGATGCTGGGCGTGCTGCATTGGGGCGAGCAGTTGATCCGCTGGCCATTCAGGTTGGTGTTCGGTAGCGGTGGAGGCGGCCGTCCGAACCCATATTTCGAGCCGCAGACGTCTGGGATTCAGCTCCTCGACGAGTTCGAAGAGTCCCGGAAGCGCCAGGCTGCCGTTCACACGCTCGATCGGGCCGGCGTCAATACCGTTATCAAGTATGCCAAGGCGCTGCCGCCGGCGCGATCGACGATCGATCTGGGCGGGCTGCGGAAGGACATTCGGGCAACCTTACTAACAATGGATGATCGCGAACTCCAGGCGCTGGCGCAGGCTGGAATCGGAGCAGTCCGGAAGTTTGTCGACGGCAAACAACACGGAATCCACGGTGTTCCGATCGTCAAGCCGCTGGCTTCGGCGACCGAGAAGTCGCCGCGTGGGATTTCGGCCGAAGATAGGGTCCTCTCGAAAGTCCGGGCGCGGATACTGAAAGCCGAGCAATCAGGCGGTTTCAAGTTGTCGATGTGAAATCGTCGCGGATCGCGTCGACGCGCTCTGCAATATCTTCGAGCCGCACTCTCATGCGCCCGGCCGCCGCGAGGTTTTCGCGGTGTAGCGTCCGGAGATGTGCGCAGATCGCATCGATGTGCCAGCCATGCACATACGGGATAGACGGCTCAATGACGTGCCATGCTTCACGGACGAACCCTGCCAAGCTTTGGCAGCGCGCCCGTATGCGCTCCGCATTCTTGGCGATCCTCTCCCTTTCAAGGGTTGCCGCTCTCCTCGCCCTCTCCGCCCGGATAGCCCTCATCATCTTCGCCGGCGCTGGCAAGCGGGCCAAAGATGGCTTCGAGTGCATTGAGCTGCTCTCCCGTTGCGTTGGTCAGGTCGACGGTTTGGATTGGGCCGCCGTTCGGTCCGGTGAGTTCCCGCTTGGTAGGGGCATAACTTCCCTGCATCTTGTTCGCCTCGGCTATGGCAGAGATTGCGACGCGAGGATCACCGTCGGCGGCATTGTGGAAGATGCCCTTGAGGGCGAGAAGCCTGTCAGCGGCCGTCCATTCGGCTTTCTCGGCCACTCTCGCGCTGATCTCAGCGACGCATTGACATACGTTGACATTTGTTGACAACCGCGACGCGGCGGTCCTGTCCCCTTGTACCCGGCTGCCGTGTATGCATCCGTAGCGGTCAAGCCCTTGGCGAGCGCCTGGGCGAACTTCTCGTGCCTGGCGTTTTTCAGGCCTGGCATGGTCAACCTTGGGAGGATAGGATGCGAGATATTGCGGTCCCAGTGTCAATTTTGCTGGGCTTCGCGATGCTCAGTTCCGCTATTCACACGAAAGAGAACGACTTCCAAACTTGCGTTCGGATGTTGGATAAAGCCCTTGCACCTGACGTGGGCGGCGAAAAGCGAGATTTGGTCCTGGCGACCGAGTGCAAATCGAAGTGATGCATCGCCTACAACATGACAGCGTCAGGCCCTCGGCTGATGCACGGTCCGCGATTTCCTTTGTCTTCCGCGTAGCTGCGGCCTTGGGCCGACCAGCGCCAATCCTCTTGCCACCTCCTGCCAACTTTGATTTTCCTCTGATTAGTTTCAAATCTACTTTGGGTAGATTCTTTGCAGCGGGGCTTCGCCGAGGACCATCATGAATGAACAATCAGAGGGGAAAAGATTCTCCCACGTCTATCTGCGCAGCATCGATCTCTTGCCCGATAGCCCAAGGATGAGAAATCGCTTGGCGGTGGTAGTAGCAGCACTAGGTGATGGTGGCCACTTTGGTCGGCGCATCGAGGATCGGTCAAAGCCTGTACGACTACCAGTGGGTCAAGATAGTTGGCGGCATGGAGCTACGCGACGTTTTGGACATGATCACGGTTGTCCACGATGGAATAATTCGGAACGCCGACCACGAGCAGAAGGCTGCCAGGCAGTCATTTATTGCGGCATATCGGCGAATTTTTACCGAAGAGCAGGTCCGCTACCGAACAGATAACAGAGGTGGCGTACACTTCGCGGTTGACCAAGAATTCGAAAATCTGAGGGTTTCAACGATCTCGGCATTAGGTGCCGGTCGGTTCGATCGGTGGACTGACGACATGAGAGGCATCGTCGAGCACACGGATGTCCGCTTCAGTGATAATGGCGCCATAAGCACGTACAAATTGTTCCGCAAGAATTGATGAGACATGGGCAAACCGGGCGGCTAGGCCCGGCTCTCCATTTCAGGCAAGCGGGATCAGGTTCGTATTCGCCCAGATGCAAGGCTGAGACCGTGCGTCTCGTAGCTCTCGCGATAGACCGGCTTGAGCGAACCGACGGTCCGATAGGCCGCAATGCTCAGGCCGCGTAGTGAATGCCACCTGGTGACGACGCCATAGCGGACCACTGCCAGCGCGAAGGACGCGAGCAGCGTTGCGACGGCGAGCATCAGATTGGCGAGGAATGACATCCGGTGGAATGCGTAACCATAAGAGCGCATGCGGTCCCCTTCTCGAGTTGGTGAGCTTGCTGCCCTGCTTTAGCTCCAAAGACTCATCCCCATCTTGCGTTGTTCCGCTAGCTGCGCCACCTTCATTCGATTGGGAGCGGAAGGGCAGCCAGAATGGGTGATTTCATTGGTACGATTGCCAATCTTGGGTCGATCGCGACCGGCGTTGTGGCAGTTTGGGCATGGGTATCGTTCAAGTGCCAAGCCAGAGGACGACGTGCTCGGCTGGAAGATTATTTGAAACAGGTAATGGACGAAGCTCAACGCGATCCACGCCAGTCCGGCGAGGGGATGCGCTCATTGTTTCACCTAATGGCTCATCTCTACATGACGGAAAGCCAAGTTTACGAAGCCGCTTTTGCCAGCAACAAGGTTAAATCTTGGCCGCGCACAGGCGAGGACGGCGTCGCCGAAAGAGTGATGTTCCAGTACAATCCGTCAAGACGTTCAGTCTTTGCCGCCTGAATAACCCAGTAAGTCCGCTGCGAGGCTGGTTCATAGCGATCGAGGGTGCGACTCCCGAACCCAGCCCCAGCCCCTTCTCGCAGGATGTAACTATGCAGCCTATGCTTGCGCTCGGCCTCTTCCTTGCGCTTGGCTTGGCGCTGCCGGCGGAGCTCGTTGCGCGTGTCCGCCCATGAGAAATCCCGAAGGCTCTCATCGAAGAAGCACGTCATTTCGGGGACTGCGTCAGGATCTCCGTGAACCGTCCGCTCTTCTCTCGGCGCGTCGGCTGCGATGTTATCACTCAGCATTCCCGCTCTCTCAGCTCGCAGTTCGCGGAAGGCCGCGAGCTGATTAGCCATTCGCACGGCAAGCTCATCGACTTGTCGATTCAGTGTGCGAATGGCTTTCTCAATGTCGTCGAGGGCCATTTTCATTTCAGTTCGTCATCATTGGTCGGAACGGCCTGCGCTCCCGAGAGGATTTCCAGAGCCTCGGGAACCTTGGCTTCCCGGATTTCGAGAAAGAACCTCGCAACGGTCTCCGCCTGCTCGCGGACTTCGGCTGCCGATGGCTGCGGCATCGGCAGTCCAGCATCTCCGAGTGCAACGAGCAACTCTGCCGAATCCCTCAGATCGAGCGCGTCGATCGCTTGCCGCTGAGAGAGACGGCCATCAGCGTAAGCTCCTAACACGCTGCGCTTTAAGCTCGTGCGCAGCTCATCCGTCGCTGTCTCGAGCGCCTTGTCGAGGTCGTCCGTAGAGAGGAGTTCGAGCATCATCTTGTGCATCTCGGCATGCTCATACGCGAGATCGCCGAAATGCTGCCGGATGCGCTGCCAATCCTTTTCACTGAGGTCCGACATTATGCGCGCGCTTGGCCAGGAGGTCGATGACTTCCTGGCGCTGTTGGCATGCAGCACGAAGCGACTTGTTCTCAGCCTCAAGTTCGGCGATCAGTTCCATAGCCTTGCGGGCCATGGCTTCCATTTCACCGGCATGATTGATAGCGGTCGTCAGGGCATCATTGTAGCGCCCTTGGTAGCGGGCTTCAGCCGCGGCCGCAAGCCCATCGCCGATAGCAGATGCCAGGCCTACCGCTCCGGCGGCGAGGACCATCATCCCGCCGGCATTGCCCACCACCGCGCTGTATGCCGGGTTCCCGAAGTTCGCCATGTCATGCTCCGTCAACAAAGTTGTCTTAAGCAGATATGACGCGGTATGATTGTGGACGCAAGTCGACGATGTCGGGTATAGCGATCGATCCGTTAACGCAAACACCGGCCCTGTCCCTGCCCTGTCGGATCACCACAGCGCTGCCGTCCGACCGATCAGTTGAGCACGCCAGGGATCAGGTTTTCACTGTCGGCGATCTACGCTGGGGCGGAGGATCCACTGGCGCGTCGCTGGCATCCGCGCCGAATCCTCGAAGGCCCTATCGACCTCAATACCAGCAAGAAAGAGGATAAGCCGGACGCGCTCGTGACCATGTTCGACGCCGAGTTCTTCCATCTCGATGTCTTACCTGAGCCGCGCCTCCTCAGCAGCGACGAAGAAGAGTGGCGCCCCAACGACTACTGGATCCCCGATCCCGAGGAACTCGAACCCGAAGACTGACTTGCGCCACGCGCCGCCGGCACAAACAATTTTCTCAGACACCGAGGAGGAGATTGTCATGCACGCAGCCATTATCGAACGCTTCCCCGCTTGGGCCATCCGCGCCACCGCTCAGTCAGCACCGCGGATCGACTGGATCCAGATCGGACTCGAGCACGACATCCGAAAGATGATCGACCTCTGGCAGCGGTATCTGTTCAAGCAGGTAACGACGCAGTGCGATCTTCTCGCGCTGCCGGACGACAACGGAGTGATGTGGCAGCTCTATCGCCGTCTCCTTGCCAACGAGCTTCGGCAGGATCTCGTGCGGGTAAGGGATGGCAACGTGTCCATCGACAAAAGGCATCTGGCGGATCTGAGCGAAGGATTCGCTCTGCTCGCGGAATTCCTAGAGGACGACCATCCTCCGCATCTCCACGTCTGGGACGAGGAGGCTTGGGACTACGTCCGCCGGGTCGATGCGCCTCCGCCAGTCGTGGATCGCAGGGAAGCCAGGTCGCTGTATGCTCACATTGATCGCATCAACAAGCTTGCTCCCGACAATGTCGTCTACATCTGGGAAGACGCGTAATGGCACCTCGCAAGCAGAAGCCTGCTGAACCTGCCGCCGTTGTCGAGGTTGCTCCTGAGCAGCCTCCTGTGAGCTACATCGCGAATCCTGTCGCCGTTGCCCATGCGACACCGCGAACGCGCGACGACATCGCCATCCGTGACGCGGTCCGGAAGGCTCTCGCCGAGACCGAGGCGATGGTCGGCGATTTCCTAGACGGCCAGACCGCGGAGGGATTCAGCTTGACCGAGATCGACCAGCTCTACGTGCTGGAGCTGCCGCTCATGGTGGGGATCCGCGCCGACAACGGCCGCGTCAGGGCATCGTATGATGCACGGATTATCGACCGCCAAGCGTAGCCCTAGTTAGTCGAGCCGCTTGCATTCATACTTCCACGGGTCGCTTACCACGGTATCGAAATCCCCCAGCCCGCCTGCAGTGGCATATGCCGACCGCACGGCGGCGAAGTCGACGTCGATCATCATGACGGGCGACTCGAACGGATTGTCGGAGTAGTCGGTGATCAGTCCGACGACACGAAGCGAATCCTGCGACCGCCATACGATCTTCCAATTGGACCCTGTCGGAATCGGAAACTTTCCGGTCTTGTTTTCCGGCGGCTCTTTCGTGAGGTCGATCTTCAGAGTGCCAGCATCCAGGTCCGCGGTGATCGTGTAGATGAAGCGCTCCGCCTTGTATCCGTCGGAGCCGACCTGGTGTCGCTCGCACTCCATTGCCTTCGTCGCCGCAAAAGATGGCATGGCCGATGCGATAGCAACCGTAAACGAGCCGCTCGCAAGCAAACGTCTGAGCATGGAGTCCCCCTATGTTTCAGCACCACGGCTCACGGCGGCCGCTCCACGTCCGCGCTAGCCCTTCGCTCACGAGGATATCTCCGAGGCTGCGGCCATCGCGCACGAGCACGCGCAGCTTCCGACCGTATTGGTCTTCGTCGCGACCTTCCCATGCGCGCATTTCGAAGGGCCCGGCGTTGACAAGCTCGATAAAGCGCGCCGTTGCGCGCTCGCCGAGCGCTTTCTCAGATGCGCACTTCGGTTCGCTAATTTCCGGCGTGTCGATATCGGCAACCCGAACTTTCTCACCGCCGACATACAGCGTGTCGCCGTCGATGACGCAGTTGCGTTTAATGATGCCGCATCGAGCGAATGCCGAGGCCTGTGCGGGCGATCCCCCGAGCGAGAAATACGTGTAGACCGCTGCCAGCGCCATAGCGACACCCAAGACGCCGATCAGAGCTTTCGGAGAGGACGGATTTTGTTGGGGACGCTTATTCGGCTTGGCCTTCTTGCGTTTTCGGAATTGGAGGACGTTATCGCTCATCAATCCATCTTCCGATCGCGAACTGGCCGATCTTTCGAGATACCGAACCGGTTGCCCAGGACGCCGCCGACGAGCGCGAGGATTACGGCCGCCGGAACGCCAGCACCACCGCCCATGGCGGTGATACCAACTCCCCCGACAAGCAGCCCAAGGATCGCGCCGCCGGCCGCGCCGAGGAGCGACCATCTGGTTTCCGCTGGCCTCGCTTTGGCAGCAGCGGCGACCTTCTGGCTGGCAGATGAGATCTTGTCTTTCATCATTCTGCCTCCGCAGCTTTCGGAGATGCTCCTCGTATCCTTAGTGCAATATTCGCAATTGCCGCGAAGCAGGCAGCGGCAACGCCAAAGGCCACGACTGTCGTGGCCGGGTAGGCTACGAAATACGCTCCCGGGAAGCGGCCCAAGTTCGAGTAGGTGAAATATCCCGAGACGGCGATGAGCGCGACGAACGCCAGCCAACCCGCCAGCAGATATCGTGCGAAGACAGATCGATCCAGCGTTGCCGAAAGTATGCCAAGAATTGCCGTCCCTGCCACTCCTGCTACGAGCATCGACAGCCAGGGTTCTGGGTATACGATGACAGGTGGATTCTCGGTACACCTGGAAGGATCGAAACTCATAATCAACGAGGGTTGGATCGCAGGGCAGTCGTAACTTTTCGGCGTGTAGTTGATCCGTCCATATGCGTACGACGCGAGCATGGCGAATGCCGCTAAAGCGGTCGACTGCAACGAAATCTGTCGTTCCCCGCTCTTGGAGAAATAGTGTCCAAGTTTATCCCGGGAAGTTTCCGCGATTTGTTTGAAGTCCATGTCGTCCGCCCCATAGGTTGTCCGCGCAACCTATCCGTCAGCAAGATTCGCGACAAGACGAATCCTGTCGGCGTTTGTTGCCACTGTCACGACTCATCGTGATCGGTACAATCGTGACAAAAAGGAGTTCTCTATGTCGCCACATGACAAGCCGCCACCGCCCGGATGGGGTGCCGACCCGCTGACGGCCTACCTTGAGGAGTATCGCGCGAACCAATTCGCGACGTTCGTCGGCAAGCCTGCAGAAGTCGCCGATCTCATTGCCCTCGATAACATGTTCAAGCGGCTGTTGGATCGAGCCGTGAACCCCAAGCCGATGATACCGATGACCTTCCTCTTGCGTGCCCATTCCGCCTATCGTTCGGCGGCCGGTGCAGTCATGGCCGGGCAGCTCTATGAAGCCCAGGCGTTGCTCCGCCTCTGCCTTGAGCATGCATCATACGGCCACTACATCGGTGGCGACGCAGTTCTCTGGGAACGCTGGATGCGCCGAAACGAGAGCGACAAGAATCGAGAGGCCGTCCGCAAGGAGTTCTCCGCAAACAAGGTGAAACGGCACCTGCAGGCGGCAAGCGCGAAGGTTGGGACGGCATACGAGACCCTGTACGAGCGCCTGATCGATTTCGGAGCGCACCCGAACGAACAAGGCTTTTCAATGTCGTCAGCGATCGGACGGCAACCGAACGGCGACGTCCATTGGGACACCCTCTACCTACATGGTGATGGCATGCCGCTGAACCTCGCACTCAAGACCGCAGCACAGGTCGGCATCTGCGTCTTGCGGATCGGACAGATACTCTATCCCGACCGCTTCAAGGACCTCGGCCTCGACGCGGGGCTAGAGACAATCCGGCGGCGCTACTGAGACTCTCTGAATGCCTTCATGTAGTCCAGCCGACAATTCGCGAGCCTCTCGGCCGTGGCGACTGGATCCGACAGCACCTTGTTCAACCATCCTTCCTGTTCCGGCGACGCCCTGGTCACCATGACCATGGCACGGGCGTCGTTCTGGAAGATGTCCTCCTTCAGCATGCCCCGATCATTCCAGTCCTTCAGGATGTCCACCATGGCCATCGTATGCGGCACGAAAGCCATCAGCTTGGTGATGTCGCGCCCGGCCACGCGCACATCCGTCGCGAGCGTCACGAGCGCGATCTGGCTTGCTGTCGCGAATTCGTCATAGCCGCTCCCCAGGCTGATAAGCGAAAAAGCATAGCCGTATCGTGTCAGGTCGTAGCCCAAATGATGAGTGATCTTCCTAACGTCCTCTAAGCGCTTGGATTCCTCATCTCTATCCGGCGCTGGTGTCTCAGGATCCTCTTGCAGGATCCGAAGGCCTTTCTGCGTAGCGAAGAAGAATGTAGTGTCTTCTTCGCCCCGAAGCCTCTTGAAGAACCCTGCGGGCTGCCGCGCGCTGTCTATGGCGTCGCCGGCAACGAGGTGCGCAATGGGATCGCCGAGATCCCGCTCGGGAACACCCACGGCGACGGCCAGTTCATTCCACGTCAGCGGGGCTACGCGCATCTGATGTCCGCGGACTCTAACTTCCATGCGCCGTTCAGGGTGTCCGGCTGCAATGACAGCGAGCAAGCGTTTCTCAAGGGCACTTATTGGTGGGGGATAGGCCATTCTGTACCTCAGCCGAGCAGGATCTTGCCGACAACGAAGGCAGCCGAGAACCCGACGATCCCAGTCAGCACGCCGAGCCGCTTTTCGATCTTTACGAGCATGTCCTTCGAGATCTTCGAGACCATGTCGGGCGGCAGGTTGTCCATCGAGATCGGCTTAGCGGTTTTCGGCTCGTCGGCATCGTCAGCGTCATCCTCAGAGATCGTAGTCGGCTTGAAAGCGACCGAGACACTTTCCACGCGCGCCCGGGTGAAGCCGTACGCCTTGTCTTCACCGCGGAGCAACAGGCCGTAGTCCTTGTGGTGCCACGGCTCTGACAGACTGGCATCCACTTCGTGCTCGAACAGCTCGGCGACCATCCGAACGGTCGCCTTGCGCACTGGCGCCGCCGTCATAGAGAGCCGCTGCATCAGTGCAGAGAACTCCGCCTCGTCGATGTAACCTTCGAGCTGCAGGTACGGCTTGTCGTGCTCGGACGGCCAGGTGTCTGTTGTCGGATCGACGTAGAGCAACGTTCCCGGCTCGCCCGACATCAATCCCTCCGGGGGAACCGACTTCGACGACATGCCGGAAAAGCCGACCCTATCTAGCGTCGACGATCGCTTCTCGCCGCCGACTTTTCCTTTCGGCAGCGGCTTGACCATGACTTGGATCTCAGAGAATTGGGCGACCTTGCCATCCGGAACGCGGAAGACTGTGATCGTGTCCTTGGTGGTACCGCGCGCCGTGAATACCGAGCGCAGCTTGAAGTCCGGAGATCCTGGAGGGCGCTTCTCGTAGTTGTCGTCCTGCCACTCGACGCGGTGCGTGAACTCGATATCGTATAGATCGAGCCAGACCCCCTGCGGCGCGCATGTGGACATGAAGTGTCGGCCGTCCGACAGCTTATCGGCATGGTTGATCGTAAAGTTATTGACGAGCGTGAAGTCGTTGGCTTTCGAGAATCTCGACATTGCATCCCCCAGTAGTGGCCGGATGCTATCTGCGCCCCCGATCAGCAGCAAGCCCGATTTCCGCCGGCGTTTGCGCCACGCTGCGGCAGCGCACACCATTTCCTCAGGCACCGATTACGCGGAGGAGGTGATGCCGGTATTGAAATCAACGAAGACGAGAGGATCCTTCTCGTCGCTGCCCTGCACCACGAGCGTGCGCGTCTTGTGGGGGAATGGAAGAAAGCATTCGACGACGAGGAATCCTCTGGCTTCTACCGTGACGACGCACTGACGAGGATTGCGGGCACTCTCGACAACGTCACTGATCTTCGCAGGAAGATCGAGAACGCCGAAGACGTGGCCGTTGCGAAATCAGCGTATCAGCTTGCGGTCGACGCTGGGTTCGAAGGCACCGAGGACGAGTGGGAGAACTACCTCTTGCGTGGCGGCCACAAGGTCTCCACTGAACTCAAGGATGAGCCCAGCGAGGTTCATAGGGTCTGGCATCACGCTCGCGGTTGGCTGCCGAGAACGTGGACGACGCTGCCGGAAGGATGCTTCGACGAGGCCGATGCCTTCCCATATGGATGGACGGATCCGGAGGAGAGCCTAACGGTGAGTTCTGCCGACACTCAGGCCGATGGCACCAAGGTTTTGTTCTGCACCTATGATCGTGTCCATCCGGTTTCCGTGGCGGACAAGCTAGTCACCAACGGTATCTGAGCGCTCATCACGAACGACGTTTCGGATCAAGAAATCAGGCTTGCCGAAAAGGTCTTGGATTCGGATCCCAACGTCCTGAAGCGGATCAGGAATAGCGTCGAAAAACTGCGGAAGGCATACGGAACGTCCGTATCCGTCTCCTAACTTGCGGATTTGTCCGTATCCGTCTCACAAGACCGCCGCCCGGCATCAAGGCCGGCGGCGGAAATGTTTTGTACGCTGCCGGCCTTGCTACGCCAGCAGCTCGCGCACGATTCTCACCGCCTTGCCGCGCATGTCGTCGGACATCAATCCAAGATAAATATCTTCCTGCATGTATTCGAGCAGCCAGTTCTCGTCGTCATCGCCCCGCTTGGGAAAGGTGTCGGCGGCCTGCGACGGCAAAGCAGCTACCCTGTCCAGTGTCGTGATGATGAAGTCCCTAGACTTGTTGCGCGCTCTTGAAATCATGTTGTCGAGGCTGGCGCTCTGTGACGGTGTTCCAAATCTCAGAGGATGTCCGCGCAGCACTCGGAGCTTCCCCTCTGCTGAACCCATACCGAGATAATTGATGGCTTCGCGCAGGTCCCGCATCTCGTCGAAGTCTTTCTGGAGATCGCTGCCCAGATGCTGCTCGATCAGGTTCGACAACGGCTGATGCCCCATGCGGTCGAACGTGGTGGGCGCGATGCCCGGGACAGCATTCAGATACGCGTAGGCCGAGTGGAAAACCGAGTAATAGTATCCGATGGGAGCAAGGACGAGATTTCCAGAAGTCCGCGCAGCCTCCGCAGACGCCCATAAGGCGAAGCTCCACGCATAGTGCGCGTTCAAGTTCATAGTCCGATTATGCTGATCTTGGTCGCTCATATCTGCTTCTCAATCGAATGTCAGGACGGTGGTGCCGCCGCGGGTGATGGCGACGTCGAAGAACTCCAGCATGTCGCGGCCGAACAGCACATTGCAGGTCATCGTGGGCAGCACGACGACCTCGTGGTTCGAGATCTTGATCTTGTGGCCGTTGGCCGTCTCGATCCCGATGCTGATCCTCGCAGTACGACCAGCAGCTCCACCTGTCACGCCGTTGACCTGGATCATCCTGCCGTCTGCGACCAATCCAATGGCATCGAATACATTCTGGCGAATGCAGGTGTGATCGTTTCCGGTGTCGAGTTCGGCCGCCAGCTCGCCTGATTTGGTGTAGCCGACGTCGAAAACGTGGATCGGAATGTAGATGGTGTCACGGTCGCTTTCGCGCGTAAGCGTAAGTGTCTTCGGCATCAGAATCTCCTTCGACATCGTGCATAGCATTTCCGCCGGCGTTTGCGTCGTGCCTGTCGGGCGCACACCATTGTCCCATCGGATGCGAAGGAGGCGGCGATGGGTGTGATGACGAAGATCAGGTGGAAGGCCGATCACAACAGGGAATGGCAAGGGCATCTCGGATGGTGTCACGTTGCCCACTGTGGGAAACCATCCCGACCACGACGTGAAGAGCCGCTACACCCTCTCGATCCTAGAAGACTTTTTCTACAGGAGCGGCTCGACAGCGCCGCACTGGTTCCGAAGTCCGATTACGACGACATCCAGCAGCGCCTTGACGGTCTCACCGCTCACAACAAGAACGTGAATCGGCGAATGTCAGCCGCAAGCTGAGGTTATGCGTCTCGGCCTTAAGTACGATGCTATGCCGGTCTCGACGGCCTGGATTTCAACGCCATCCTTCGGAGAACGATGGTCGAGGATGAGCTGGAGAAACTGGATGGCAGCGGGGCAGCGGATCCGGGGTCGATCATGCCGGCGGGGTGACGGAAAAACGAGTTTGCAAACCCCAAAATATCACGGAGATATCCGCGAGTGCTGAGAAACTACATATAGTAAGCCATTGCTGTAAAAGTTCCTTGGCGCGCAGACTGCGATGAAGACGGAAATCGTCGGCATGAAAGCAGAAGTCGCCGAGATCAAGTCATGGCGGCGCGGGCGAACGCCTACATTTCCAGGGCGGCAACCCGTCGCCGGATCCATCATGGTTGTCTCAGCATGATGTCGCCAACTGCGTCGATCTCGACCTCCTCGTCACGCCTGGCAGCGTCTATACGATCGACGAGGCTGGCTGCTCCGACTTCCGCGCATTCCAGGTGTCGACGAGGAAGGTCGCCATGGCACCTGAGAGATTGACCGCAAGCTGTGCGTGTCGCGCAGCCGGACGCACACGGCGCGGGCCTCGACTGTGAGCGTCGGATATCTTGTTCCGGAGAGAGCCTAGCGCCTCGACGACTGACTGGCAGCTACCCAAAATCTGCTTGAACACTACCTCGGTGTGGTCATCGGGTGCGAGCTTCAGAATCTTGGCCAGCCGCTTGTATAGCTGAGGAAGATCGTCTTTCTCCTCGTACTCCTCGCCGGCTTCGACGATGATCCACTTGCAGACGTCCTCAAGCAGCGTCCTTGCGAGCGTGATCGCCCCCTCCGGATTCGTGTCGCGGCGGTCGAGGGCTTGCGTCCAGCGAGCATGAATAGTGTCGGCATCATAGGCTGCCAGTGCTTGCGAGATCCCCGTATCCGCAGGGCTACCGATAGCGGCAGCTTGTACCGCATACACAGGACTGCCCGACATCATGCGTGCGATGGTCAACCGGAAGCCGTCATGCCGGATGAGGTCATTGATGGCAGAGACTAGCTCTGCTTGCGCCTCCGCAGACTGGGCTAGCGGGCTCGTCACGCCTTCGAGGAAGCGGAAGAACTGCCTCTGCGAGCACATCAAAAGTCCGACGCGCTCAAGGATCTCCCTGTCCTCCCAGTCATTGTTGCGCACCGTCGCCTGAATCAGATCATCTTCGAGCGTCCTGCCATCGTAAGTCTGCGAGAAGATTGATGGCATCTCGCTAAGCGGCCAGATGCGCCGAAGGAAGTCCATGCGATCATGCTCGGTTGTCAGCATTTTCGTATCGAAGATTGCGAGCACGCGCTTCCGGGTGAGTTCTGAGACGGACGGCTTCCCGTACTCCTCGAGTTTCGATTTTGCTTCGGACAAGCTGTAGCTATCGACCTCTTCCAGAAGTCGTGCGGCGATCGGAATCAAGTCGGCGGCGGACCTTTCGACCAGGCGCCGTTCGGCGTAGGCGAACTTGGACTTAAAGGATTCGTCGCGATCTCCGTCCCGCAGGCCCAATCGTGAACAGAGGTCCGGAACCTTATTCGCAGAGAAATTGGATATCGCTGACGCAAGCTCCGTTCGGAGCGTCCGGACAAGGATCGCAGGATAAGATTCTGAAGAAGTCTGCTGCACTCCGATTCGGTCTCCGTCCACGCTGAACCCGTTCATAATCCTGAACACATTTCAATCATCCTCGTCGTATCCACTCGCAAAGTTCATCTGCGCCTTCATGGCGTCCATTCTCGCCCACCGCTCCATGGAGATGATTTCGTGCTTGCGATCTTCGCTGTCCTGGTATTGGAATCGCCACCGTACCGGGTCGGTCTGGTCATCGGAGATGGCGTCGAGCAGCATGTCTTCCCAAGTCTTGAGGACCCGGAATTTGTCCTTCAGAGCCGGGTTCATATCGTAAATTTTCTGGCGGACGGTTTCCTTGCCCTCGTTCGCATGGGTAACGCGCTCGACCGACATATGATCGCCGAAACCAAGGTCTTTCCATTCGGAGAGATGGGAGATGAAGCAACGCCGGGAATCATGCGTTCCCTTGTATGATCGCGGCAGCGCAGTGTCCTCTAGCGTGCGGACACGCTGGACCGCACTTTTCACCGTCGAATAGTTCATGTGCCAGTCCGCCCTGCCCTGGACGCCGTCTACCGTCTTACTGCGCTTGAGCTGAGGGAACGTGAAGTCGTTCCCCTCCCTTGCGTATTTGCTCTTCATCCGGTGGATGCACCAACTGGCGATATCGGGCAACGGCAACAGGCGGTATGCGCCCATTTTGTCGGGGCCGAGCGCCCAAACGTATTTCCACGGCGCTCCGACTGACGTCGGAACTCGGACGAATTCGATGTGGAAGGACGTCAGTACCGACGATATGCGTTGGCCGGTCAGCAACTGAAGCAGGAGCGCGATCTTCGCCTCGTCCGCGCCGATCACCTCTTCGTAGAACAGCTGCACCAAACCGAAAGCCGCAAGCTGCGCAACCGAGGCATATCGGTCCCCGAAGGTGGCGGTTGCAACATGACGGATACGACGGCGCTTGTTTCGGTTTTTGCCTGAATTAAGACTCGGTGCCTTTGGCTTCTTTAACAGCCTCGCGATGTTGACCTCGATCCCACTCCGGGGCCTTTGGGTCGATTCCGTAGCCCAGTCGTACAAGTTGCGGAGATATTGTACGACGCGTTGCCTCTGCGTCAGACCTGCCGTCGGGGGGGCATCCTCACCGGCCGTCATCCGCATCCGCATGTTGTCGATGATTTTTTCAAGATCGGCGACGGTGATGGATTTCGCTGGCCTGCCTGCCAGATGGCTATAGTCCTGCGGGATAATTTTACCGGTTGCGCCAAGCGCGGACCGCTGCGCTTCCCATGTTTTATATGCGAGGTTTTGCTCGAGATATTCAAGATACCCGTCCCTCATCTCCTCCCAAGTCCAGATCACCCCCTTTTTGACAGCGACATTCGCCTTGGCCTCTTCGAGGTCTTCAGTGCCACGTCCAACGACCTCTGCCACAATATCATCGGCGCGTTTCTTGTCGCCATCCTTGTAAGCCTGCTTGATCTCCCCGATGATCTTACGAAGATCGTCGATCGTCTTCTCAGTGAAATGATGGAGGCCGCCGATCTGCTTCTTTCCATGTTCGGAAATGAAGTACCAATTTGCTGCGCCGTTCTTCACACGGATCGCGAGCCCCTTGGTCGCCTTGTCGCGATACTCGATAGGAGTGCCGTTCTTTGCGTCGGCCTTCGCCTGTTTGATGACGTCCTTGTCGATATAAACCTGTACCATTTCCCTACCTGACCCTGAACGAGAGCGGGGTCAGCATAGGGTCAGTTCTTTAAAAATCAATTCCGGGGTCAGCGTGGGGTCAGGCTGTTCCACCTTGGCACACCCTGATAATCGTTATGGGATATATTAAACGAAAACAGAGCATTATGGATCTTTTTAAAAGTTTTGTTTAGGAAGTAGAAATCCCAGTTGACACGCGACATGGCAAAAAACTCTTCCTTTTAATCAGTAGGTCCAGGGTTCGAATCCCTGCGCGCTCACCACATGAATTCAAGCACTTACAAGATGATCCAACCAGATAGATCCCAGGCGGGTCACGAGTAGGCGCATCCGGGTCAAGGTCGATCGTCCCCTGACTCACTGCGTCCCCGATAAACGCTGCCGCAGAAAAGGCACGGTAAGCATTTTCAGCAGCACCGGATCGCGGACGCCGAGGTCATAGGTGAAGATCAAGCGTGTGAGGATGCCCTCTGCGACTGCGCTGTCGCGGGATGTTTGATAATCCTGCAGCAACTCCTCGAACACGACGCTGAGCATGTCGGCATCGTGAAGAGCGATGGGAGTTTCAATTTCCATAGCGCATCTCCTCCATAGGCGCGACAGCGGTATGACATCATCGGCGCCCCAAATATTCCCGCTAAGGACGCACGGGATGCCGTCCTGCACGATACGCCGGCCATCAAAACTCCATGGCACTGGTCATCATGATGCCAGGTGTCGACACTCTGAATTCGGGCGAGGATCGCAGTATTAAATCCCCCATTCTTGCGGCTCTGAGCTGATGTGAAATAAAGCTCGCACAACCCGCGCGGCGGATGCTCAGCCGTCAAAACTTCCATTCGGACCAAAGTCCAAGGCAGGGAACTCTTTCTGTGCCTCTTCGTTAGTTCCCGACTTCAACGCGAGGATGTGACTATGAAGAAGCTAGTAATTGTCACCGCTGCGGCAACGCTACTGTCCGGGGCCGCGGTGGCCCAGCAAAGCGACGGGAAGAACGCGGCGACCGGTATGGTGGGTGGTGCCGCAACCGGCGCCATTCTTGGCGGGCCGGTTGGCGCAGGAGTCGGCGCAGTTGTCGGCGCCATACTCGGCGGCGCACTCACTCCGCCTCCTCCGGAGGTTGTGACTTATGTCCAGCAACAGCCTGCGACTGCTTCCGTGGTCGTGCAGCAGCCGGTTGTTGTCGGCAAGCCGATCCCCGAAACGGTGGTGCTGACGCCGATCCCGGATAACCCGGCCTATGCATTTGCAATGGTCAACGAGCAGCGTGTGATCGTTGAGCCAAAGTCTCGCACTGTGGTCCAGGTCATCAACTGACCGCTGAGGCAGCATTTTCCCACGATATAACCTCCCGGCACAGTGGTGTGTTGGGAGGTTGTCGGATGTTTTGTCGACCTCACCTCTCAATACCACGCAAGTTGCTCCTCAGTCGTTGGACGAAACTTGCAAGCTGTGTTCCCAAAGAGACTGACGGGGCGAGGCTTTTCTGTTTTCATCCCACCTGTTCTTCAGATGCGATTCGGCGGAAAGAGCATGGTTTACGATCGGCAAGGAAAACGCAGGCGATTCCTGCTAGTGCTCAAATTCTTCGGCGCGATGGCTCTGCCAGTGCTTATGCTCGGCTCCGCGATTGCGGTCGCCGAGTGGGCGAAAAACGAACCCCCTGCGATGGAGTTCGCCCGCACACCGGCGGTTCGGCGTTAGATTCGGTAAGGATCGCAATCCGCCCCTCTCGATTGAGACGCAGGAACCATCACGCGCCGTGGTTAGTATTCACAAGATTACGTAAATGTAACATTGCGTTACTATAAGACATACCCGGAAATGCGAAAGTCAAATTAAGGAACAAATAAAATTGTGTGGCGTTGTACCCCACGTATAGCAAGGGAGTACGACAGATGAATGCCAAGATCATCATTGCTACTGCGATCGCGACCGGCATCTTTGCAGCGCCCGCTATTGCGAATGACAGCAATCAAGGTGCGGTAACTGGCGCCGCAGGCGGCGCCGTTACTGGCGCGATTGTTGGCGGCCCCGTTGGTGCCGCCGTCGGTGGCGCGGTTGGGCTGGTTGCCGGAGCGGTGATCGCCCCGCCGCCACGACAGGTTACGACCTATGTTCAGCAGCAGCCGGTCCCGGCTGACACGGTCATGATCAAGGAGCAGATCGCCGTCGGCCGACCGCTGCCCCGTAGGGTTGTTCTGACACCCGTTCCGGAGAATCCTGCCTATGCGTATGCTGTCGTCAATCAGCAGCGCGTTATCGTCGATCCCAAGACCTATACGGTCGTCCAGATCGTCCAGTAAGGGCCAGGGGCCTTTCGCTCAGCGGAGCGGAAGGCCCTTCCCTCATGTTCGCGCCCGCGACGGCATTTATGCCGGAAGGGACGACTGTGACTTATACACATCGACCACCCAACAAAATTCAGTAGCGCGAGAATTCCCCTTTCGTTCGGAGCAGATTCGCCCTCTATCAAGCGAGACCAAGGAAACGACCCGGCACCTTCCTTGTCGACCCATCCGGAGGCCTGCCGCCATGTTCACCGCCCTGCTGATTGCTTCGCTTGTGGCACCTTCCGGTGGCGCTTCCGCCGCAGCCAGCGTGGATGACCTGCAGGCTGATTTCGAGACCGCCGTCGCCTGTCGGCAGATCGATGGTCGCAAGGTGTGGAAGGGAGAAATCGCCTACTACATCCAATCCTTTGTCTATGGGGGCGAGACGGCGGCCGCGGAAGAAGTCGCCGACGCGGTGCTGCCGGAGGACAACACGCCGGAGACCGTCAAGGAATTCGAAGAAGCCTGCGCGCTGGCCGGATCCGGCCCTCACGCCCGAAACTAGGGTCAGGACCTAGACTTACGTTTGCGCTAGAGAACTGCCCGCTGTCTGAGCGCTCGCCGCGCGATTGGCGCTACGCATCTTCAATGGACTCGCCCCATATTCCCGCCGATAGGCACGCGAGAAGGCGGAAAGACTGTCGAAGCCGCAGCGCAGCGCGATGTCGCGCATCGGGATGCCCGAATCGCGGACGAGCCGATGAGCAACCTGCAATCTCAGGCGCAGGTAGTAGGCGCCGGGACTGATCGACAGCCCCTTGGCAAAAAGCAATTCGAGCTTGCGCTGCGAAATGGCGAGCCGCCGCGCCAGGGCCGCAACCGTCATCGGTCGCTCCAGCGTGCGTTCCATCAGCCTTATGGCACCGGCGAGCTCCGGATCGCGCGCTTCGATGCGTCCGAGCGAGACGAAGGGCTGAACATCGGTCGGGCTGTGCATCTGGTCGTAGACGAAGATGCTCGCGACATCGAGAGCCAAGGCCGGGCCCAGCCGCTCGGTGATCAGATGCAGCATCATGTCGAAGGTCGGCGAGGCTCCACCCGAGGTCCAGTATTTGCCGTCCATCACGAAACGGTCGCCGATCACCGTCAGGGCCGGAAACGTCTGGCTGAAGTCTTCGAGTTCTTCCCAATGGGCCGTCGCCTTGCGGCCGTTGAGCAATCCGGATCGGCCAAGCAGCCAGCAGCCCGATTCGATACCGGCGACGATGTCGAAATGGCGGGCGCATTCCTGCAAGGCCGCGAGAAACCGCTTGCCGACGTGCCGCTCGAGATTGAAGCCGCCGATGACCAGGAGAAGGTCGCCCGCAAGCGGCAGCGAGAACCGGCCATCGACCGAAATCGGGATGTCGCAGGTCAGCGTCACGGCCTGCCCGTCGCCCGAGAGAAGGCGCCAGCGAAAGACCGGCCGGCCGGCAACGCGATTGGCGGCCCGCATCGGATCGAGAACCGAAGCGAGCGACATGATGGAGGAGTCCGGCAGAACCACCACGACCACGTCAATCGGAGAACTCTTTTCGGCAGCCGCTGGCATGCGCATAATGTCAAATTTCATGCGCAGGATGTCAACGCGTAAAATCGCGTTCGGGCATTATCAAGAAGCAATCGG
Organism: Sinorhizobium sp. BJ1; assembly: GCF_002531555.1. NCBI lineage: Bacteria > Pseudomonadati > Pseudomonadota > Alphaproteobacteria > Hyphomicrobiales > Rhizobiaceae > Sinorhizobium > Sinorhizobium sp. BJ1. The sequence continues at coordinate 25,562 of NZ_NWTH01000016.1, read as the reverse complement.
TCTCTTCCGCGCGGCCTTGCAGCCCCGCGCAGAGACGTTCCCCTTTCCGCGATTTTCCGGGCGGGCCGGCTGGAGGCAATCCACCGGCCTGTTTTTTCGCCGCACGCGCAAGTGATACCGAAAAGCGCCATTTTTCGCAGACTTGTTCCCGATAAGTTGCTACTCTCGTCGTTGGACAACAGGAGGCATCTGTGATGATCAGAAACGTGCTTGTTGCAATGTTCGGCGCCTCCATGGCCGCCGGAACAGTCTATGCGGCAGACATCACCGAAGCTCCGGAACCGGCCCCCGCGGCCATTGAAACGACGCCCACCTTCGTTTGGACCGGCGGCTATGTCGGGCTGCAAGGCGGCGGCGGATGGCTGAACAGCGATCTCAGCGTTCCGGGCGCCAGCGCCTCGGAAGACTTCAACGGCGGACTTTTCGGCGCCTTCGCCGGCTATAATTATCAGATCGGCGACTGGGTCGTCGGCGTCGAAGGAGACGTCAGCTACAATTGGAACGACAAGAGCTTCACGGTCTTCGGCGCGAGCACGGAGGTCGGGACGGACGTCTCCGGATCGGTGCGCGGCCGGGTCGGCTATACGCTCGACGAGAAGGCGCTTCTTTACGGCACCGGTGGTTGGGCGGTCACGCGCGGATTCGTCGACGTCGCCGGGGCGCCCAAGGAGAAGGAAACCTTCAACGGCTGGACGATCGGCGGTGGCATCGACTACGCCTTTACCAACAGCATGTTCGGCCGCGCCGAGTATCGCTACAATGACTTCGGCGACAAGGACATCGGCGGCGCCAATGTCGATCTCGACCAGCACCAGTTCACGGTGGGGGTCGGCGTCAAATTCTGAATTCTCCAGTGCCTCCCGACCTCAACCCCGGCCCTGCCGGGGTTTTTTCTGGAAATTCGGCGGTCAATGCTGGGAGCAGTCAAGGCCGCTCGAAAGCGAGCACGTCCCACTCAAAGCGGAAGTAGTGCTGTAGTACTTTGAATTGCTGCACGATTGAGGAATCATGCAGCGGATGCAGCAGCAAGAGTGCGGCGAGTCGGACTGGCAACGAGTTAGGGGAGCCAAGATGGGAAAGTTTCTCGAGTTTCTCGGCGGCGCGATCGTCATCGGCACGCTGGTCGTGCTCGCCACCATGTTGATGCCCTCGCCCGACGTCAAAACGCTGCTTGCCGTTCTTCCCTGGGCGTTTGCGACCATTGCCGGTGGGTTGGTCCTAGTCGCTTTTGGCGGGATGCTCGATCACCTAGTTGCGATCCGCGCCGCGGCCGAGCGGCAGGCGGACATCTTTCAGCAGCTCCTCGAGCGGCGAGCGCCGGCGAAAAAGGAGCAAGGCAACACTTAGGCGCGACTGTCCCGCGCGACAAACTGGCCGGAACCTCATCGACTTCTCCTCCGTTTCGCTTGCGAAGGAGACCTCAGATGGCCATCAAGAACACGAACGCCGAACCCGAGCAGAGAAATCCGAAAGACGTGCATCCACCTGCAGGACGCCAGACGGATGCAGACGAGACTTCAATCGCGCCTCCCGTGGTTCAGCCTCCCGGCGCGAAGGACACCAGCGAAAAACCGAAGGTCAATCCGGTAACTGGTGGAGCAATGTAAGCCGGCGGTATTTGGCGAAACCGCACGATGCATGTGGCAGGCCGCCGTTGAAGGAGAGCGTCGTTTCGACCGACCACACCTTCACGCCGCCCACGATGTCGAGATGTCCATCCGGACCATCGAGGAGCGCGTAGCCATCCGCGATCGACTGGAGCTCGTCAAACCGGGCGAGGAGATCGTGCCTGGCATGCTGGTCCTGGACACCGCCGGCCATACGCCAGGTCCCGTACATTTGAATTCTTCATTGCGGAGGTGGAGGGTGGGAGCGGTAGTCCAATACAGATGCGGCATGACAGCTTCGCGCCATTGCGGTCGTTGTAGAACTCCGTAGTTTGCAAGGCTAGATTGCTTATACGGCACCCACGGAACACCGGCCATGTTTGACTTTGATCCGCTATATTCGACCTCTCAGATTGAGGCGATCGAACGCTTTATCGATAAGCACTATGTGTTGGGATCGCCGGTTTCTTGCCAATTGCTTCAACGCGGCTTGAATGACGTTTACCTGGCCAGCGTGACCAGCAGCGAGCGTTATGTGTTTCGGCTTTCTCACCACCGCGCGCGTGGGCCAGCCAACGTCAAGAGCGAAACTGCATTCTTGACGCACCTCTCTAAATTGGGAGTTCCGGTCGCCGCGCCCATTCCAACACGCGATGGCACGTTTTTCCTTCAAGGGCACGCACCAGAGGGTGCGCGCGACGGTGTGCTTTTTCAGGCGATCAATGGCCGAGAACCGCTTGCAACTGACACCGGTGATGCTTGGGCCAACGGAAAGACCCTTGGCGGTGCGCTGTATCGGCTTGATCTGGAACATTTACTGCATCGGCCTCTTGCCCGAATTCGCGATAGCGGAATTGTGGAAGACGCACATGTCCTTAGCGACCTTGGACAGATCGCCGAGCGGACTGCGACGGCTATCAAGGCGTTCAGCAATCTAACATGGACGTATTGCCACGGGGACTGCCATGGCTTCAATTCGCGGATAAATGGGGCTGGAGAAGCGGTGTTTTTCGACTTCGATGACGGAGGTCCGGGATACCTTGCGTCTGACTTGGCCGTTTTTTTGTGGGCACAAGTCTCCTTCGGCCGGTCGTTGACTGCTATGTGGGCTGCCTTCGTTGATGGATATCAGTCAATCCGACCAATAACTCCTGACGACTTCGAAGGAGCTATTCGGTTTGTGATCGTCCGCCATTTTTGGCTGATGGGTGAGTACGCGAGCCGCGCGCGAGAGTGGGGGAGCAACAGTGTCGGGTGGATAGCACGGGAGGTGACTTTTCTCAGGACGTGGGAGACCGAGCGATTTGTCGGTCGTCTATTCTGAAGTCTGCCGGCGTCTTTGCTTGAGCGCATTCCAGACAGGTGGTCCCGCAACAGCGCTTACAATTGGTCGATGGCTGACCTAAAAAATCATTCAGCTCGCGAACGCGCGCCGTATCCGGCCGGAGGCTCAGCCTACCTCTCAAGTGAGCCCGCAACGCTGCCCATCGCTTTTGCCTCAGTGTGTGGCGCGAAGAAGCAGCGGATCGTCATATGCGGGGCGGACGTGCAGATGTGATACTGGCTGTCTTCGCTCTCCAAAACCCGGTCCCTGGGGATAAAGTATCTTGTCTTGGACCCGGTGCGGATGTTGAAGTTGCCGCCCGGCAGCGGCTCGACATAGCGCGGGCTGATGACCCGGCAGTCCTTGTTGTCGCAGCATTGTAGCCGGTGACCGGATCATGGTGGCCGGAATACCAATTATGGGCGACAGCGAGGGCGATGAGGACGAGCTTCATATCCGCTTGACCTTCTCGGTGCCGAGGGCCAGTACTCAATTTCGAAAAGACCCCACGGTATGACAATAGGGGACGTTTGCGAGTGCTCCAAGCGTTTCCGGCGGACCGCGGCGCTCGCCAACGGCTTCTGACACAGCCGCTCGATCTTGTGACCGGTCGACCAAAGCAGTTCGCGACCGATGCCTTCGGAAGCGCCGAACCTCGCCTTCGGTTCAAGTCTACAAGTCTAGGTCAAGCCTAAATAGGAAACGATTCCCCAAGTCGGATCGTCAGATTGGATCGTCTTCCCTATCATCCGCGAGGCAGCGCCTGCTGTACCGTCATGAACACCCCGATGACATTGGTCGCCAGGACCGCCGAGAAGACCTCGCGTGTCGCACTACCCCGCGTGGCATCACGATATGATCCGGCATTAGCGAAGACAACATCGATGCCGCAAACGCAGCGGCCGCGGCCCCCAACGTCCTGGACATTGCCTCATCGTCGTCGACGTCAGCTTCGCAGGCGATAACCTTGCCCAGAATTTCGACCGCGTCGTCGAGTTGGCTCCGCCCGCGGACCGTGATCGCTACTCGCGCGCCCTCTCGGAGAAACACCTTCGCTGCGGAAAGGCCGATTCCACTGCTGCCGCCTGTGATGAACGCCGCTTGATCCTTCAGACGCATGCTGCCTCCCCCGTTCGACTACAAATCTGTGCGACTTAGCAGGCCGACTTCACCCCAGAGACCCTCTGTGGAGCACCTGTCTCGCCAAGGTCCCAATAGATGCCTGCCATCACCGCCAGCCCCTCGCGAATGATGGCTGTCGGGAGATGTTCGTTGGGGCGCATGCTGGGACATCCTGGATAGGAATGCGGTATCCAGATCGTGGGAAGCCCGAGAATTTCCGAGAAGAGTCGTTCGGCAGCGAGCGGCCAAGATTGGGAAGTACGGCTGGCTTCTTCCCTGCGGTTTGGGCGGTCGAGCCGACGGCCCACCGGACCCAGGGATGATCCGGGTCGAGGCGCGTGGCGTAGAACGCCTCGGACAGCCTTGGGCCGTCGGACGCGATCAGGACGTCCGAGCAAGAGTTCCTTGTGGCTTTCGGCTAGCTCCCGTAGCCCGGGAGAGACCTTCTCCTCGCCCATCTCGATCAGATACTTGGCGTTGAATCCGAGCCTCCCGCGGGTTTCCAGCACGGCCCGAAGCGCGCCGATGTTGACGGAGTGCTGGCCCTTGTTGTCGGCGGTGCCGCGTCCGAACCACTTCCCGTCGCTCTCTATCAGGCTCCAGGGCGACAGCCCCTCGTCCCAGTCAGCGTCGAGACCTCGTACGACATCGCCATGCCCGTAGCCAGCACCGTCGGACGACCTTCCTCCTCAATGCACTGGGCATAGAGAAAGGGCCAGCCATCTTGGGAAAGCTCGCGGCAGGCAAATCCAAGCGCTTCCAAGGCGTGAACCATTTCGCTCTTGATATACGCGGTCAATACCGAACGGCGGTCTGGGTTTTGGCTCTCAGTCGGGATAGCAACCCGCCGCGCGAGATGGGCGCGGAAGTCACCGGAATCGAAATAGTCTTCTGCCTTGGCTATGGCGGCGTCGCGGGTCATTTGAAAAGCGCCTAGACTTTTTGAAGCTCTGTTCAGTAGATAGTTCCCCGCCGTCACGGGCCAGGCGCGCCGATCAATGAAAGCGTCATTGCTGATCGTACTCGGCGGCGAGAGCATACTCTAGTTGTCTAGACTTGGGATTACCCATGCGGGCTATGTACGATGTCGCGCCATGTTCGATAAAAGGCCACGCGTGCTTGGACGGGTAGCCACGCCCTCTCTCGGTGGCCGTTTTCGACCGAAAACTTGCACCGATGTGATCCGAATTCAGACCCCAAAGGACGCTAGGATCGGGCAAGGCCCGGTCTTGCCCTCTGCGCATTCGGAGACCAGCTTACGGAGTGCTTCCCGAGCACGATTAAGCTCTCCGATCCTGGCTTCCAGCTGCTCAAGCCTTTTCTTCGCCAGTTCCCGTGCTGCCGGGCGGTTGTGTCCGGCATCCAGCGCCAGAAGCTCCCCGATCTCCTCCAGCGTGAAGCCCGCCGTCTGCGCCTGTTTGATGAACCGCAGCCGACGCACGTCTTCGCCGCCATAACGCCGCACGCCCTCCAGCCGCTTCGGCGTCGCCAACAGCCCCTTGCGCTGGTAGAAGCGGATGGTCTCAACACCCACGCCTCCGGCAGCCGCAAGTTTCCCGATCGTCAGTTCTTGAGGGTCTTGACTCCGTACCATGGTACGGAACTTATAGTCCTGCCAACGATTTCACAAGGACAAGGAGATGTGAAAATGTTGGACAAGACCAATCCGCAGAATCTCTCCACGAAGGCCGTCCTGTACCGGATGGTGATGCCAAGCCACACCTGCCCCTACGGACTGAAGACGAAGGACCTGCTGCAGCGGTCAGGCTACGAGGTGGATGATCATCACCTGACCACCCGCGAGGAAACGGACGCTTTCAAGGCGCAGCACGGCGTGGCGACGACGCCTCAGGTCTTCATCGATGGTAAGCGGGTCGGCGGCTACGACGATTTGCGTCGTTTTATGGGGAAGCCGGTCGCCGATCCGAAGGCGACTACCTACCGCCCGGTTACCGTGCTGTTCACGCTGACCGCACTCACGGCGATGGCGGCGAGCCATGCCGTCAACGGAACTCCATTCACCTTGCGCGCAGCCGAATGGTTCGTCGCCTTTTCAATGGTGGTTCTGGCAATGATGAAACTCCAGAACGTCGAGAGCTTTGCGACGATGTTCCTGAACTATGACCTCCTGGCAAAGCGCTGGGTGCCATACAGCTACATCTATCCCTATGCCGAAGGACTGGCTGGCGTGCTCATGGTGGCAGGCGTTCTGAATTGGCTGTCGGTTCCGGTCGCGATGTTCATCGGTACGGTAGGGGCTGTTTCGGTCTTCAAGGCCGTCTACATTGACAAGCGTGAACTGAAGTGCGCTTGCGTCGGCGGATCGAGCGACGTCCCCCTTGGTTTCATCTCGCTGACCGAAAACCTGATGATGATCGCCATGGCAGTCTGGATGGCCGCTGGGAGCATTGGCCTCTCGGCAACCCACGCCATGTAGTGCTGCTGCACGATGCGAACGCCACTGTCCAGGAGAAGGTTCCGGAAATCCCGCCGGCGGTTCGCCCGCGTGCTTCCAGAAACTGCGGGTTGACCTTCCAACAGTTGTAACGCGCAAACTTTCCGGGGATCGCAGTTCCGCAACCGCGCAAGGGAGATGATGAACATGTTCATCCAGCCAATCGACTATCTGCTGTTCGGCTGGTTCGTCCTGGCGGTTGGCAGCACCATCTATGTGGCCTGGGACCAGTTCCGGAACAATCCCGAGCCGTCGGTGATGAAATGGGGCTTCATCCTCGTCACGCTTTATCTCGGCCCGGTCGGACTGCTGCTATATGTGCTGGCCGACAAGGAACCTGTCCCCGGCACCCATGAGGAGTTTATCAGGCCGCTTTGGAAGCAAGGGGTGGGCAGCACTATTCATTGCGTCGCGGGAGACGCGACCGGAATCATCATCGCGGCCGTTATCACGGCGGTCCTGGGTTTGCCGATGTGGCTCGACATCATCATCGAGTACGCGGCTGGCTTCGCCCTCGGCCTCTTCATCTTCCAGGCGCTGTTCATGAAGAACATGATGGGCGGAAGCTATTCGGAGAACGTCCGCAAGTCGTTCATGCCCGAATTCATCAGCATGAATGCAATGATGGCCGGCATGGCTCCGGTTATGGCAATCCTGATGATGGGCCGCGATATGCGTGCCATGTGGCCGGGCGAGATGCTGTTCTGGGGCGTCATGGCTCTCGGCGTTGGCGTCGGCTTCCTCGCCGCCTATCCGTTCAACGTCTGGCTCGTCGCCAAAGGCATGAAGCATGGCCTCATGACGGATCGTAGCGAGCATTCCTCGGAGACGCCGGCATCCGAAATGAGCAACAGTCACGCCACCCAAGCTGCTCACTCCTTCGCGCATGGCATGGCGCGAGAACACCACTCCCAGCACAGGCAACACTCGCCAGCGTTCGATCCGACAAGAGCGCAGATCACTGCCGTGGCGGCGTTCACGACGATCCTCCTCGCTGCCGGGTTCGCGTACCCGTTCGCCAAGGTGAACATGCGGCTAAGCGCCCATGAGGTGGGCGGCGCTATCATGGCTCCCGGCATGGTCATGACCTTCGACACGCCAGGACGGGCGATGCTGGACATGGCAGCCGTCGATCCACGGAACGTCAGCTTCGAGGCTGAGCCAACCGCGCAAGGCGCACAGACTTTGAAGCCGCGCCTGGACGGCGGTGTCAAGATCTTCGACCTCGAAGCCTCTGTCGTCCGCTGGCCGATTCTCCCTGGCGAGACCGTTGAGGCCTACGCGTACAACAATCAGGTCCCAGGCCCGACTCTGCGCGTAAAGGAAGGCGACCGGGTAAGGATCAATGTCACCAATAGGCTGCCGGAAAGCACCACGGTCCATTGGCACGGCCTGATCCTGCCGAACGACATGGACGGTCCGGCAGAGATCACGCAGAAGCCCATCGAACCCGGCGAAACCTACAGCTACGAGTACACGGTCGGTCAGAGCGGCACCTACTTCTACCACACGCATGACCATGTCGACCGCCAGCAATCGCTCGGCCTCTACGGAGCCTTGATCATCGATCCCGAGGACCCCTCCGACGATATTCCCGCCGATCTGGAATATACTATGCAGCTTCAGGAGTGGCTAAAGCGCGAGTGGCTAACCTTCCCCGCGATGCCGATGGAAGGTGCGCTCCCGAACTTCTTCACCATCAACGGGAAATCGTATCCGGCAACCGACACGATAAGAATGAAGGTCGGGCAAACGCTCAAGGTTCGCTTCGTCGGGTCGCACACGACGGCAATACACCCGATGCACATCCACGGCGGGCCTTTCGAGGTTGCCGCAGTCGACGGCGTGACGCTGCGGCAAAGCGCCCGCTATCTCGCCGACACTGTAAATGTCGGCCCTGGTCAGCGGTTCGACGTTCTGTGGAAGGCCCAGCGTCCCGGAAAATGGCTCGTTCACTGCCATATCTCCCATCATACCACGAACAACAATGTCGAGATTCAGGGAGGCGGCGGCTTGATGCTGGTGATCGACGTGCAGAGTTGATCCTCGGTACGCGTGTCCCTGACGCCGGGGGTTCGACACGACCCTCCCCTGGCCGAAATCTCACAAGACATCGTTGAATGTTATCGCCCCGATGCTGAAATGTGGTCGCTTAAAAAAACGGGAAATCCCGGCCCGACGCCGGCACTTTCCGCATCTGGCGACGAGCACATACCATTCGGGGCGCTCCTCCAAGGTCGAGTCAATTTCAGCGACGTCCTTGGATGGCGTAAGGTCGATCCCCGACGATGCCTCATCGTCATCCTTTCGAAGCTCGGTCTCCAACCGCGTAAACAAGCTGCTTCTCGGCAAGCTGCCGGCCGCCTCCGAAGCGATCGTCGCCGCGATTGAAGACGCTGGCTACAAGGCTTCGTTCGCGAAGTCCTGCTGCAGCCACGTCGCATGAATTCAACACGCGCCGTCGCAACGGCGCGTGTTGTTGGTGAACAAAGATGGAACGCAAGTGCACGGTAACAGACGACTGCTGTCCAGGGAAGACGGGGCGGCTCTACCAGCCTTGTCCTACCGGGAATATCCGCGCAACTCGCTGTAGCGGTCGATCTGGCTCGCGCTCAGAACCTTTAGCATCTCCAGGTGCGCGGCCAGATGGATGTAACGGAGGTTGGCGCGGCTCGCCTCAATCCGGCGGAGACGTTCGCGCAGCCCACCATGGTTGATCGAGCGCTCGCGGAAAGCGAACTCGAGCGCCTGTTCCCCGGCCACCAATCTCTTGCCTTCCGCAACCGCTTCGCCGCGCATTCTCTGGAAAATGCTCCGCGTTCTATCCTCCTGTTCGCCAGTCAAATGAAGCTCGGCCTTCATCTTCAGCACGTGTGACGGCCCGGGCATTCCGTTGAGCTCGGCGGGCTTCGCCAAGCCCCAGCCTCCTCCAGTCTCCAGCTCGGCAATGTCTTTCGCCGATAGGCTTTTTATGTCGCGATGCTCCTGTCCGGCATACGGTGAAGAATGGACGTGTTTGCCCTCCGCAGCAGCGGAAATTGGAAGCAGCAAAACTGCGAGCGCAGGGATAAGCTTTTTCATGAGTCACCGTTCACAAGTTCGAGGCCTCGAGCTTGCCAAACGATGATCGTCCTGGACATGATAGCTATCATGTCGGATCAAATTCTCGTCCATCTCCAGCCGAAAGCGGTCGCGAAAAAGTCGCTCGAAAAGAATGAGCACCTCTTTCATCGGGGCGACCCCGTTCGTGCACTGTTTCTCGTAATGGAGGGGTGCGTCAACCTCCTGCGCTACCACGAGGACGGCAGCCCCGCTGTCTTGCAGCGTTCAGCGAGCCGCTCGATTCTAGCGGAGGCCTCCGTGTTTTCGGATCATTATCACTGCGATGCCGTGGCGGCGACGCAGACGGACATTCTGGTTGTCCCCGTGGGCGTCATTCGTGACCTGCTGGACAATGAGCCCGCATTTGCCCGCGCTTGGGCACGGCATCTATCGCACGAGCTTCAGAGCGCCAGGAAACGAGCCGAGATCGTGTCGTTGCGCACGGTGGGAGCCAGGCTCGACGCTTGGCTAACGTGGAATGACGGGCAGCTTCCAGCCAAGGGTGAATGGCGCAGACTGGCCGAGGAGATCGGCGTATCTCCCGAAGCGCTCTATCGGGAATTGTCCAGCCGCCGACACCTCATCCTACAGGAAGGTCGATCGATGAAGCCCAGCAGCAAACGCGCTATCACCCCTTGACGCCAACCCCTGCCATGGCGCCGATCGGCCGGAATGCCCGATCATCGTAGAGATCGCTAACGCGGCCGATGCCAAGAAGCCCCGGCGTCAATGCGCGTTCGGCCTGAACGCCTTGTGACGCATTGGAATCGGCATCCGCCTTTCTTCGCGAGGGGTCATTTCGGAGAGAGAACACAATCCCGAACGAGGAGGAATGTTCTCTCCACCACTGTGACGATCCGCGGCTGAACCAGAAGGGATCTGGACACGCCTAAGTAGGTTCGACAAAATTAAGCTAAATATTTCGTAAACTCTGCGGTGTTGCAAAACTCCCGATAGAACGTCGAGCCACGGGACCGGATGCTAAGATGGCGGAGACAAAGAGAGATGGCCGAGGGAAACGACTATCCTGGCATGCCGCGCTGGGTAAAAATCTCCGGGATCGTTGCCGCTGTGCTGATATTGCTTGCGGCGATGATCGTCGTCTTCGATATCGGCGGTCCCCACGGCCCAGGCCGCCACATGTCGCCCGACAGCGAAATGCCGCCAGCAGGTGACCCTCCATGACGATGCCTCCTGCCCTGCGGAAGTTCACTCTCGTGGTGCATGTCATCTCATCCGTCAGTTCGCTCGGCGCGGTGGCGTGTTTCCTTGCGCTGGGACTCGTCGGCCTCGGCAGCGCGGATGCCCAGACAGCAGGAAGCCTCTATGTGGCGATGGACGCCATTGCGCGGCTCGTCATACTTCCTATGGTTTTGGCATCGCTCATCACAGGACTCGTCCAGGCACTCGGAACAGTCTGGGGCGTGTTCCTCCACTACTGGGTGCTCGCGAAATTCCTGCTGACCGTGCTGACCGCCGTCGTCCTACTGCTGCAGTTGGACCTGATAGGCTATGTCGCGGCGGCTGCTGCGAAAGGACTAGCGGAAGCCGATCTTCTCGGTCCGAGAAGCTCACTCGTGGTCCACGCCGCTGGCGGCATAGTCGTGCTGATCACGACGACGGTGCTTTCGATCTACAAGCCGCGCGGATTGACGCGCTACGGATGGCGTAAACAGCACGGCCAACTCGCCAATCGACCGTAGCTCCGCACACGTCGGCTACTCGGCTCGCACTCGAAATTGGGCATGGCAGGAGGTGCAGGTCTGAAGCATCAGGTGAAACGCATGCTCGGCGGGCATTGAACTCACATCCCGATCCGCCTCCGCTTTCCTGGCAAGCGGTCCGCCCATCATCGCGTCTCCACCTTGCATGCGCATCTGAGGACTAAGAACATCCGGATTGCGCTCTGCCGCCGCCGCGAGCGCCGAAGCATAGACGCCAAGGTCGGCGGCCAGTTTGTCGAACTTCTGGCGTTCGGCTTCGATATTGGCGCTGGCCTTCGAACCGGGTGCGGCGATAGACCCGTCGAAAAGCGATGACAGCCTGTCTCCCGAATGAGACCCGACGGATTCAGCCGCGGCCTTGAACGCCTTCGCGTCATAAGGGGACGACCCCTTGAACATGGCGTCGATGCTCTTGGCTGCATTCGCCATCGCTTTCATGTCCTGCTGTCTTTGCTGCACGATGTCGCGCGGCTGAGACTCAGGTGCCGCCGCCGCGGGGATCGCCGCCACGGCCGCCCCTGCAAGGACGAGCCTGAACGTCATCGCCGCCTTTGGCCCCATTCAGCTATCCCCTTCCATGAATTCATCGAACCCGCGATTGATCACGTCAACGCGAGCGGCACTGCGCTGCCTCGCTTCAAGCGAGATGATGAGAGATCGGTGGCCGTTTTGGGGCGGTATCGCGATCGTCGGGCCTTAGCCACGTCCCTCCTGGATGAGCGTCTCCAAGCTGCGATCACGCTCACCCCTGTTGTAGGCTAACCACCCAGCACCGACTGAGTCCCCAGCGTGGCTGCGGTGAGGACGAGATACCGTCCGGCCTTTGCGACCGTCACCAGCAGCAAGAAAGACCAGAGGGGCTCCCGCAACACCCCGGCAAGCACCGTGAGGGCGTCCCCGATCAGCGGCATCCAGGAGAGAAGCAGCGACCAGCGGCCATAGCGCCGATACCATCCACTAGCTTTTGTCAGGGAGGACGGCTTAACCGGAAACCAGGGCCGGTCATGGAAACGGTCGATGAAAAGGCCGAGAACCCAATTGAAGACTGCGCCTAGTACGTTGCCGATGGTGGCAACAACAAGAAGCCATGCGGTCGAAAACTTGCCGGACGCAAGGAGGCCAACAAGCAAGGGCTCTGATTGGAATGGCAACACCGTCGCCGCGCCGAAGGCGACCAAGAACAATCCCAGATACGCAGCGAGGCTCGTCATCGGGTCTCGTAAAATGACAAGAACGATTGAGTCGTCGTCGTTCTGCATTCGAAAACTTTCTCGCTTGACCTTACCATCGTTGGAACCAGTACACCTTCAATCAGCATCGCAAGACGATCAGCCGATTTGCTGCAGTGCCATATAATAGACGCGAATACGAACGACGATAGAAGCTGACAACTGAACGGACCGATGGTAGTCCTCGGGGCATGGGTATGTTTCGAATCACATTGCAAAAGATGTTGGTTCTGCTCCGCTTGGCGATTGTCATGTCGCTGACGGTTTACTCATTGCCGACGGCGGCTGCCGCCATGCATGGCGCTTGGTCCAATCCTGAAATCGCGCAGTCCGACAATCATCATCATGAGATGGCGAGCGGCGGACATACGCATGGCGACCAGAAGTCCTCCCCGGAAGGTGCGCAGAAGCTTGCGAAGACCGACTGCTGCAAGGGATTCTGTGTCAGCATGGCGATTGTTGCGGAAACCGACCCTGTTGGTGGACCGCGGGTAGCCTCCATCCGTGAGTTCATCGACGATGCCCGGACCACGGGCGAGCTTCCGCCTCTGCACCGTCCCCCAAATATCTGAATAGGACGCACCCGTTCTTCTCACGGGTCTCAGGAGTGTTCGCGAGTAAGTTGCTCTCGAGCGCCGCTAGAATTCCTATTCGGATAAAACCATGAAACCATTGTTCTTCGTGGCCGCCCTGCCGCTTTTCGCGAGCGGATGCGCCGCCACATTGCCTCCCGATGTCATTGCCACGGGCGACCTCGCCGCCTCCCAGGCTCAGGTCCGCCCCCTCAGATATACGAGCCCGATTTCGGGCTACACCCACCGCGTTCCGGTCGATCCCCAGCCGTGGCGCAACCAGAACGACGCGCAGACTCCGGAAGGAGGCGCGTCATGATGAGAGCCACTGTCAAACTCGCTGCGACCCTCGCCCTGCCGCTCGTGCTCGGCGGCTGCGTGTCAGCCACGGGGTATGCGGCGAAAAACGCTGGCTTCTCCTCGGTCGAGGCCAAGACCGCCGAGGCCGCAGGCAAGCAGACGGTCTGGATACAGAACCAGCAGCAGTCACGCGTCGTCTCCGACCGCGTAAAGACGCTGATGGCGAAGAAGACCATCGACGTCGAGACCGCCGTCCAGGTGGCGCTTCTCAACAACAAGGGTCTGCAGGCGGCCTACGCGGACCTCGGTGACACGGCCGCCGACGCCTGGCAATCGACGATGCTCGTCAATCCGACCGTTTCCCTCGGAGTCACCGGTATCGGCGCGCCGGGGCTGGAAGCCTTCACGTCCGTAGAAGGCATGATCGCCAACAATATTCTCGCGCTTGCCACCCGAGACCGGAATATTGCCATCGCCGACACCCAGTTCCGAAGGGCGCAGTTGAATGCCGCGCTTCGCACGCTACAGCTAGCCTCAGATACACGCCGTGCCTGGATCAATGCGGTAGCCGCCTGGGAAACGGTCGGCCAGCTCAACCAGGCGCAGGCCGCGGCGGATGCGGCCTCGGAACTTGCACAGGAACTCGGCAAGAGCGGCGCGCTGACGAAAGAAGGTCAGGCCCGCGAGCATGTGTTCTATGCCGAACTGGCGGGACAGACGGCAAAGGCGCGGCTGGAGGCGAGGCTCGCCAAAGAAGAGCTGACGCGGCTGATGGGGCTCTGGGGTTCGGGGATCGACTATCAGGTTCCGAACCGTCTGCCGCAATTGCCTAAGGGAATTATGAAGCGTGACCTGATCGAGGCGGAATCGATCCAGCGCCGCGTCGATCTGCAGATGGCGAAGCTCGACCTCGAGGCGACCGCCAAGTCCTACAGGCTGACGGAAGCGACCCGTTACGTCACCGACCTCGAACTCCTCACCGGGTTCGAGACGGAGCGGGAAAAGGAGGACGGTGAGGTCGAAACCGAGACAACCGGCCAGGCAGAACTCGAATTCGTCATCCCGATCTTCGACAGCGGCAAGGCGCGCATGCGCAAAGCGGAGCTTGCCTATATGCGGGCGGCGAACCTTCTCGCGGAAAAGGCGGTCAACGTCCGCTCCGAAGCGCGCTCGGCCTACCAGGCGTACCGCGCCAACCATGACATCGCGCGGCACTATCGAAACAGCGTCGTGCCGCTGCGCACCAAGATCGAGGAGGAATCCCTCCTCACTTACAACGCCATGATCACCAACACCTTCGAACTGCTCGCCGACAGCCGCGAGAAGGTCAATGCGAACCTGCTTGCCGTCAACGCCAAGCGCGACTTCTGGCTGGCCGAGGCCAATCTCGTCCCCGCCATCTACGGCGGCGGCGCGGGGGCGGCCGCCGGCGGAATGGAAGTTGCGGCTGCCGCCGAAAGCGGTGGTGGCGGCCACTGAGAAAGGAACAGGCAATGTTCAACAGAAGACAGTTGCTCGGCGCGAGCGCCGCCCTGGTATCGACCGCCGCCTGGGCGAAGACGTCCAACATGGGACTGCCCGAAGCCGCCGTCATGGAGACGGCGGAGACGCAGCCGCCGCTAAAGCCCACCTCCGGCCCCGACTACAACCCGGTCGTCACGCTCAACGGCTGGACCCTGCCTTACCGGATGAATAACGGCGTCAAGGAGTTCCACCTGGTCGCCGAGCCGGTGGAGCGCGAAATGGCGGAGGGCATGACCGCCTATCTCTGGGGCTATAACGGCCAGTCGCCGGGCCCGACGATCGAGGCGGTCGAAGGTGATCGGGTGCGCATCTTCGTCACCAACAAGCTCCCCGAGCACACGACCATCCACTGGCACGGCATGATTCTTCCCTCCGGCATGGACGGCGTCGGCGGCCTGACGCAGCCGCATATCCCGGTCGGCAAGACCTTCGTCTACGAGTTCGACCTCGTGAAGTCGGGCACCTTCATGTACCACCCGCATTCCGACGAAATGGTGCAGATGGCGATGGGGATGATGGGCTTCTTCGTGATCCACCCCAAAGACCCGAAGTTCATGCCGGTCGACCGCGACTTCGTCTTCCTGCTCAACGCCTACGACATCGATCCCGGTTCCTATGTGCCGCGCGTCATGGAGATGACCGACTTCAACATGTGGTGCTGGAACAGCCGTGTGTTTCCGGACATCAGCCCGCTCGTCGTCTCCAAGAATGACCGTGTGCGGGTGCGGGTCGGCAACCTGACGATGACCAACCACCCGATCCACATGCACGGCTACGACTTCGAGGTCACCTGCACCGACGGCGGCTGGGTGCGCCCAGAAGCGCGCTGGCCGGAGGTCAGCATCGACATCCCGGTCGGGGCGATGCGGGCCTACGAGTTCGACGCCAAGTACGAGGGCGACTGGGCGATTCATTGCCACAAGTCGCACCACACGATGAACGCCATGGGGCACGACATCCCGACGTTTATCGGCGTCGACAAATCGAAGGTCGCTGAAAAGATCAAGAAACTTCGCCCGGAATACATGCCGATGGGCACCAAGGGCATGGCCGACATGGGCGAGATGGAGATGGAAATCCCCGAGAACACCATCCCGATGATGACCGGCTGGGGTCCGCACGGCCCAATCGAGATGGGCGGCATGTTCTCGGTCGTCAAGGTGCGCGAGGGCATCTCCGCGGGCGATTACGCCGATCCCGGCTGGTACGAAAACCCGCCCGGAACCCAGGCCTGGGAGTGGACGGGCGAGGTTCCCGACGCGCCGAGAGCCAAGGACGCCAAGACCCA
The DNA here is from genome assembly GCF_002531555.1 of Sinorhizobium sp. BJ1. Taxonomy (NCBI): domain Bacteria; kingdom Pseudomonadati; phylum Pseudomonadota; class Alphaproteobacteria; order Hyphomicrobiales; family Rhizobiaceae; genus Sinorhizobium; species Sinorhizobium sp. BJ1. Next base: position 9,315 of record NZ_NWTH01000016.1, on the reverse strand, counting down.
GATCATGCCGAACCATAAGAACCACGGCTGATCCCGCATGCCGATGTTTAACCAACCAAAGGAACACACCATGAAAGCTGCGCTCTTCGGAGTTCTCGTCGCCGCGCTCGCCACACCGGCGCTCGCCGGTGGCAATCACGCGGGCGGGCACGGCGAGGCCATGGCCGTCGGCGAACCCGGCAAGAAAGCCGCCGCCACCCAGACGATTCAGGTCACGATGAAGGAGACGGACGACGGCAAGATGATCTTCACGCCGTCGACCTTCAAGGTCCGCAAGGGCCAGACCGTCCGCTTCGCGATCAGGAACGCAGGCGAGCTCGACCACGAGTTTGTGCTCGACCAGGAGGACAAGATCATGGAGCACAAGGCGGTGATGGAGAAATTCCCGGAGATGGAGCACGACGACCCGAACGCCATCCGTCTCGCCGCAGGGGAGTCCGGCGAGATCATCTGGAAGTTCACCAACGACGGCACGTTCAAGATCGCCTGCCTCGTGCCCGGGCACTACGACGCCGGCATGCACGGCGACGTCACCGTCGCCGGAAAGTAATTCGAAAGGAGCCTGACATGAAAACGCTGATCAAACTCGCCCTCGCCTCCGCTCTCGCCCTCGGTACCGCCTACGGCGCTCTCGCCGCCGAGTTCACCAAGGGCACGGTCAAGAAGATCGACGCCAAGGCCAAGAAGGTCACGCTGATCCACGAGGAACTGAAATCCCTCGACATGCCCGCGATGACCATGGTGTTCCGCGTCCAGGACGACGCCATCCTGGAGAAGCTGAAGGAAGGCTCGAATATCGAATTTGTCGCCGAGCGCGTCAACGGCAAGTTGACCGTGACCGAGGTCAAGTAAGAAGGCCAGGACGCGGACGATCACTCGGCCGCGTCCTTTACTTACCCGGTGTGAACCGGAAAGAACCCGAACTCGCGTTGTCGGACATGACGTCGTCGCTTCACCCTGAATGGGATGCCGCAAGGGAATTCCGTGCAATCCTCCTGCGCTTCGTCGCCTTCGCGATCCTGCTCGCCAACCTCCTGCTAGGCGGCAGCGAGGGGGCCGAAGGGACGCACCTTTTCGTGGTGGTCAGCTATTTCCTCATCAGCGTCGCTTCCGTCGTGACCGTACGCTTGCTGCCGGGACGCTCTTGGCTCAAGACGCTGTTCGTCATCCTGGATGCCCTCCTGGTCACTTCTCTATGCGCACATACTCGCCGGACCGGTGACGGAGAACCACAATCTGAGACCACAAGCCTGGTCGTCGCCTTCCTCCTGCTCGTCCATATCGGCCTCAAGCTCGACCGTCTTCTGGTGCTCATCTTTTCAGGCATCGTCCCTCGCGGGATCACGACCGCACGCGCAGGGAGGCCCTGAAGGCGGATCAACGGCGTCTCAATCTCTCTCGATTCTTCTCGCCGTTTATTGTCTCGGAACTACAGGAACGGGGTGAGACGCTTGGGCTGGAGCGACGCAACGCAGCGATCATGTTCGTCGATCTGCGCGATTTCACCAGTTCTGCCGAAACAGCGCCCGCCAGGAACTGGCGTTAGTGCTTGCGGAGTACCGCCGGTTGGTTTCCCAGACAATCTTTGAACACGGTGGAACGGTCGACAAGTTCATTGGCGACGGAGTCATGGCAGTGTTCGGACAACTGAAACCTTCGGATAAAGACGCTGATCGGGCACTCGCTTGCGCTCTCGACTGGTCGATACGCTTAACGACGGGATGAACCACAATTTCTTGAACGGGTACCCTGCCCTCGATGCTGCCATTGGCTTGTACTCTGGCACGGTCGTCTGCGGCGTCCTCGACAGCGGCTGCCACAGCGAGTTTACGGTGATCGGCGATGCCGTGAACGTGGCACAACGGCTCGAGGCCCTCGCAAAAACGCTCTCTACTCCCCTGGCAGTCTCCTCCGACCTTATAGGGCAACTGAAGGGCCCAGCCCCGCCCGCAAATTGGCAGCTGCAGAGTTCGGCCCAGTTACCTGGCAGGCGCGTTCCAATCGATGTCTTAATATTGGCTGAGAACAGCACCGGATCGCGGATCAGCGCTACGAGACCGGAGGTGTGCACACCGCCTTCCAGAGATCGTCCTTCCAATCCGAGCTTCCGTCCTGCGACGCAGGTATCGGATAGTCGACTCCCCTGACGGAGACCTTGGCGGGATCGGCACACTTCACCAACGCTCGATGTTTTCCCGGATCGCTGTACACAGCACCGTTTTTGGAATGCATCTGCGACAGCGAAATGAGAACGTCGTAATCGTAGCCCATCTTCGAGGCGAGTTGGCTGCCTACCAGGGAGAGACTGACGACCGTATCATCACTAAAATGCGCGGTATGAAAAACGACCGGCTCGGTCGCCGCAACGGGCGAGAGCAGCAACACCTGCACAACAACAAATGACGCTCCTGCGCGCATTCACCCCTCCCGCGGTTCATGCGATGGAAGAACTATATCACGCCAGGTGGTCCGGTCGCATACGACCCGTACGCCCCGGTATGATAGTGACACCAGGGGTTCGTAACCTGACCCAGTTCGAACTCGAAGCCTTCGGTGCAGTCGCGCCGGACGGGTCCCCCGTAATCGACCCGGCAAGGGACCTGAAAACAGTGGAACAAGGCGCAGCGACGACAGTCTGGTGCGCCACCTCCCTATGTTAGAGGATGGTCTCGCTAATGACGGCGGCTCATGTGGAATTGCGCACGACAAGGGTGCCCGGCAGTGTCACGGTCTCCGGCTCCAGCCGTCCCGTGATCATTCCAACGATTATCTGAACCATTTCCTGCCGCGGCTGCTCGTATGTTGTGAGGCTGTAGGCGGACGATCCGCAGAGCTCGTAGTTGTCGAAGCCGACGACGGCTATGTCTTCCGGGATCCGCAAACCGAAACGGCCGCGGATTTCATCCATCGCTCCGAGCGCCAGGATGTCGTTTTCGCACATAAGGACGTCGACTCGGTCCACGGGGTCGGTCTGCTTGAGATAGCTGAGGACGGCTTCGGCCCCGGCCTCGGCGCTGTATTTCTCAGCCGAGAACACCGCGACGTCATCCACACCCTTCTCCTTCCAGAAATCGACGAAGTGTTGCCGACGTCTGAGTGCCGTCGATAGGACTGTCGCACCCGTCATGAAGCCGGGCCGCCGGTATCCTCTTTCGAAGAGATGATCGACGATCTCGCATAGCGCCAGTTCGGCATCGCATGTGACTGCCGGCACGCCTTCGATCTGGCTGTCTCTCGCCAGCACGAACATGGGTGGCGTCCCCCGGCCCAATTGCAAATCGCTCAGTGTCTCGCTGCGAAATGCCGTCCCAAACAGGATGACGGCATCGACCTGGCGCTGGTCTGCGTGAAGCAGTGCGTGCACATGGTCGAAGTGCGTGTTGATATTGATCAGCATGGCGACGAGGCCTTCGGCCTGCAGTCGTTCGGTCAATGTCTCCAGGAACGGCAACTTCTGAGGATTGGCGAAATCATCGACGAACACTGCCACCTGATGGGTGGAGTTGGTCGCGAGGCTGCGGGCAAGCAGGTTCGGAGTGTAGTTGAGCGCCGCGGCCGCCTCGAGGACTTTGCGTTTGCTTTCCTCCGCGATCGATGCGCCCGGAGTGAAGGCCCGTATGACCGTCCACTTCGAGACACCTGCGGCATCCGCTACTTCCCTCGCTGTCGCTCGCTTGCGCATAGAGCCTCCTGCAAATGGAATGGACATTCCATTTTTGATTCAGATGAAATGAATTCTTGCTTTTACTGCATCCGAGGATAATATGCACCTGTTTGCACCCGGTAGCAAACCGACATGCACCCGGTAGCATTCGTTTTTCTCGCCTTCCTGTGGAGTGGAGGCCGAATTGAGGAGGAGCAAATGAAATCTCTCTTGAAGAAGCTCGCATTCGGCGCTGTCGCATTCGGCGTCGCCACCTCGGCGGCCGTGAGCGCGAAAGCTCAGGAGCCCACCATCATCGCCGTGACGCATGGGCAGGCATCCGACCCGTTCTGGTCGATCGTGAAGAACGGCATCATGCAAGCCGGCAAGGACAGCAACGTCCAGGTCGACTACCGCGCGCCGGAGACCTTCGACATGGTGGCCATGGCTCAGCTCATCGAAGCTGCCGTCAACCAGAATCCCGCGGGCATCGTGATTTCCAACCCGGATCCGGACGCGCTCGGCCCGGCGATCGAGAAGGCCGTCGCCGCCGGCATTCCGGTCATATCGATGAACTCCGGCATCTCCGCCGCCGAAAAGCTCGGCATCAAGCTGCATGTCGGCCAGGATGAGACGCCGGCTGGTGTCAAGGTCGGCGAGAAGCTGAAGTCGCTCGGCCTCAAGCACGTCCTCTGCGTCAACCAGGAAGTTGGCAACGCCGCGCTCGACCAGCGTTGTGCCGGCACGGAACGGGGCTTCGAGGGTGGCAAGGTCACGGTGCTGCCGACGACCTCCGATCCCGCCGAGATCGAATCGAAGATCCAGGCGGCGCTCACGTCCGATCCTTCGATCGATGTAGTGCTCGGCCTTTCGGCTCCGCTTGTCGGCGAACGGGCAGTGGCGGTCGTGGAGAAGATGGGTGCCGGCGACAAGGTGAAGGTCGCCTCCTATGACCTTTCGGCGAGCTTCCTTCAGTCTGTAGCCGACGGCAAGGCGCTGTTCGCGGTCGATCAGCAGCCATACTTGCAGGGATATCTGCCGGTGACTTTCCTGGCGCTCAATGCGCGTTACGGCACGGTCCCGGCCGGCAATGTGGCTTCTGGCCCCAGCTTCGTCACCACCGAGACGGCCGCGCAAGTGATCGAGAAATCCTCCCAGGGCATCCGCTAGGCGGAGCCTGGCAGCCCCCGTCTTGGCGGGGGCTGCCCCTGTCGCCCGTGCATTCCGTCGACGCGAAACTTCGGTTCGCAGGCGGTCGTCGCGCGCACGGACAACGACCGACATCTAAGGAACGGACCATGACGCTAGCCAACGAACAGAACGGGTCTGCAGTCGGACCCGATGAGCGGCTGAAAAAGGTTTCGACATTGACGGCAATTCTACGGCGTCCCGAGCTCGGCGCTGTAGCCGGTCTGGTGCTCGTGACCATCTTCTTCGTCCTCACCGCTAATCCCGCCATGTTCACGTTGGCGGGTGTGATGAACTTTATGGCACCGGCTGCCCAACTCGGCATTCTCGCCATCGGCGCGGCCCTCTTGATGATCGGCGGCGAATTCGACCTTTCGATCGGCTCCATGGTCGCCTTTGCCGGTCTCGTCTTCGGCACGGCGCTCGTCGTCTGGCAGATGCCGCTCAGCGTCGCCATTCTCGTGGCGCTCGGGTTTGCCGTATTCATCGGTGTCACCAACGCGCAGCTCACCATGCGCACCGGCCTTCCTTCCTTCATCGTGACGCTGGCCTTCCTCTTCATCCTGCGCGGCCTGACGCTGGTCGGCCTGAAATGGGCAAGTGGTGGCGCGACCCAGCTTCGCGGCATGAAGGAAGCAGTGGCCGGCAGCCCGTTGGCCCCCCTGTTCTCCGGAGATGCCTTCCCCGGACTGTTCACCTGGCTTGCGCAAGCCGGCATCATCGACACCTTTCCGAACGGCACCCCGAGGGTGCCGGGTATTCCGGTCGAGATCCTGTGGTTCATCGCCATCGCACTCCTTGCCACCTGGGTTCTGTTGAGAACACGTTTCGGCAACTGGATCTTTGCGTCCGGTGGTGATCCACGTGCGGCGCGCAAGTCGGGCGTGCCGGTGGCGAGGGTCAAGACCACGCTGTTCGTCATCACCGCCCTTTGCGCCACGCTGGTCGCCATCCTGACCGTGCTCGACGCCGGTTCGACGGACGCCCGCCGCGGCTTTCAGAAAGAGTTCGAGGCGATCATCGCGGCTGTCATCGGCGGCTGCCTGCTGACCGGCGGCTACGGCTCCGCCATCGGCGCTTTCTTCGGATCGATCGTGTTCGGTATGGTGCTGATTGGCCTGACCTACACGTCGATCGACCAGGATTGGTACCTTGTTTTCCTCGGCGGCATGCTGCTGACCGCCGTCGTCTTCAACAACGTCATCCGCAAACGCGTCACGGGAGAACGCTGATGAGCACATCTCAGACGCCCCTCGTCGAGGTCAGGAATCTCGTCAAGCATTTCGGCTCCGTCATCGCTCTCAACGGCGTGTCAATGAACGTGTATCGGAACGAGGTTCTATGTCTGCTCGGCGACAATGGTGCGGGCAAATCGACGCTGATCAACACGCTTGCTGGGGTGCATAAGCCGACCTCGGGCGAGTTCCTCGTCGAGGGGCAGCCTCGGTTGTTCTCCGGCCCGCGCGACGCCCTCGATGCCGGCATTGCCACGGTCTATCAGGACCTTGCGATGATCCCGCTGATGTCCGTGACCCGCAACTTCTTCATGGGTCGCGAACCCTTGATCGGCTTCGGCCCCTTCAAGCGCATGGACATGGACGAGGCTGACAACGTGACGCGCGACGAGATGCACAAGATCGGCATCGATGTGCGCGACCCGCAGCAGGCGGTTGGCACGCTATCAGGCGGCGAACGGCAATGCGTGGCGATCGCCAGAGCGGTCTATTTCGGCGCCAAGGTGCTGATCCTCGACGAACCGACATCCGCGCTGGGCGTAGCCCAGACGTCGATGGTGCTGAAGTATATCAACCAGGTCCGGGCCAAGGGCCTAGGCGTGATCTTCATCACCCACAACGTTCGTCACGCCTATGCCGTTGGCAACCGCTTCACGGTGCTCAACCGCGGCAAGACGCTTGGAACCTATGCCAAGCACGAGATCGCTATCGACGAACTGCAGAACCTGATGGCCGGCGGCAAGGAGCTGCAGTCTTTGTCGGAAGAGCTCGGCGGAACGATCTGATCGAAACCTGTTCGCATGCCTCTTCGGTGCGGCGCTTCTGCGCCACGCCACCCATCGTCATACCCAAAATACGGAAACGCCAATGACTGTATCCAAGACTTCTCCCTTCCCCCTCGCAGCCTGCGCGGAAATGCTCTGGCGCGACAAGCCGATCGAGTGGCGCGCCTCCCGCCTCAAGGAAATGGGTTTCGGCGTTGGTCTCTGGAACTGGCCGGAGCACGATCTCAAGAAACTGGAAGCGACCGGCGCGACCTTCACGATCATGAACGGCTATCTGACCGGCCGTCTGACAGATGACGACGGTGCCGCAGAGCTCCTCAAGACGGCGCGCGAGACCGCGCAGGTTGGAAAACGGCTGGGCATACAGCGGCTCAACCTGCACGGCACAGGCTTGGGAGACAGAGGTCTGCCTGTGCAGTCCATCGAAGTCGTCACGGGCGCGATGTGGCTGAAGGCGCGCGATACTCTCTGCCGTATTGTGGAGATGGCTGAAGAAGAAGGAGTCACCTTCACGCTCGAAAACCTCAACCTGCCGGTTGATCACCCCGGCGTGCCCTTCGGCCGCGCCGAGGACACGCTGACACTGGTCTCGAGCGTCGACCATCCGCGGCTTCGCCTCAATCTCGATCTCTATCATGCCCAGATCGGCGAGGGGAACCTGATCGAACTCTGCCGCAAGTGCCTGCCTTGGATCGGCGAGATCCAGGTGGCTGACGTCCCTGGCCGCTGTGAACCCGGTACCGGCGAGGTCAACTGGAACGGCGTCGCCAGGGCGCTGAATGCTATGGGCTATTCCGGCCCGATCGGCATGGAAGCCTGGGCCGCTGGAGACCCCGAAGCGGCGCTCGAAGCGTTCCGTAACGTATTCACCATCTGACTTTTTTCAGCCAGCAGGATCAATTCAATGCCCAAGAACAAACCCGTCAATGTCGGTCTCATCGGTGCCGGCCGCATCGGTTCCTTTCACGGTGAGACCGTCGCACGCCGCCTCGTCGACGCCGAGCTCGTCGCCATCGCCGATCCCGCGCCAGGGGCCGCGGCTAGCCTCGCTGGCAAGCTCGACGTCGAAAGCTCGTACACCGACGTCGCGGATCTCCTCGCCCATCCGGGTCTCGATGCCGTGATCATCGCCACGCCGGCGCGGTTTCACACGAACATCCTCGTGCAGGCCGCCGAAGCCGGCAAGGCGATCTTTTGCGAGAAGCCCATGGCGTTGACCCTGGAGGATGCCGACCGGGCGATCGCGGCGGCGCGCTCTGCCGGCGTTCCGCTTCAGGTCGGCTTCAACCGCCGCTGGGATCAGGCCTTCTCGGAAGGACGTGCTGCGATCGATGGCGGAAAGATCGGCGCCCCCCAATTGCTCCGCTCGCTCACCCGCGACCCCGGTCCGTTTGGTGCCGACCCCGCTAGGATTCCGCAGTGGACGATCTTCTACGAAACGCTGATCCACGATTTCGACACGCTGCTTTGGCTGAACCCGAACGCCAAGCCGGTCGAGGTTACGGCCGTTGCCGACGCGCTCGTTCGCCCGGATTTTGCGGATAAGGGCTTCCACGACACGGCGGTCGTCACGATCCGTTTTGACAACCGATCGATCGCTGTCGCCGAAGCGAATTTTTGCGCGATGTACGGCTACGACATCCGCGGCGAGGTCTTCGGCTCCGGCGGCATGGTGACCATGGGCGATGTGCGCCGCTCCAGCATGACGCTGTTCGATAAGAACGGTGTGTCAAACGAGACCTGGCGTCGCGACACCGACCACTTCGTCCACGGTTACACAGCGCAGCTCGCGTCCTTCGTAACCGCCGTTCGTCGCGGCGAGATTACCGAAGGACCGACCGGCATTGATGCGCGCAATGCGCTGAGCATCGCGCTTGCCTGCATCGAGTCCGTTTCACAGAAGGCAGCCGTCGCGCTGAAGTAAAAGGGCGAGAAATGGAGGCGGTCATAAAAATGAGCCTAGCGTCGAAACCTCCGACCAACGTCACGGAGCTTAAAGGCATGTTCGCTTCCAGGGCCCTTAAACTTCCGAAACAGCTCGAGCAGGTCGCTCGTCTGGCCCTCGAACGGCCAGAGGTTGTCGCCTTCGGCAGCGCGCGTTTGATCGCTGTTGCTTGCTCTGTCTCTCCCACCACGGTCACACGGCTTGCTACCGCCCTTGGCTTCGATAGTTTTCGGGATTTCAAGTTGTTCTTTCAACAGCATCTAAGGAGAACTGCGAACTCCTAGACCCGCGGGTGTCTTTGATAGGCTTCGGTCGGCCGCGGCCTCTGCGGCGGCCACCTTTGTCTCGTCGACGCGAGTAACGGTCAGCGACCGCTCTGGGATCAGCACCGGAAATTGCGGGCGCTATAGGCGAATGGCAGCGTGGGGTCGATTCCCCCGGTTCCTATCCGTCGCGGAGGGGTGGAGACTGTGTGGAAACGCGTTTTGGCGGGACATGAATCTTCAAGGTTGCGGCGTG